>CAZGBL010000049.1:0-12400 GCA_964523955.1 uncultured Oscillospiraceae bacterium
GCGAACCGGACATGGTTTGTAAACATGCCCGAAATCCGTTGAAATTTAGCGAATTTTAGCCAATTCAGCTCAGTTCATTTTCCCTGTCGGAAGACCATAAGCCATGGTGGCTGCAATAGACGAATGCACGCAGAAATTCATCGCCGTCATTTAAAGAGAATTTCACCTCCGGCTTCATTTCCGGATACAAAACTCTTCTCTGACCGCCCATTGCGGTTTTAATGTACGCCCAGCCGATGTGATGGTCGTGTCCTACCGTATGGGGAACTCTGCTGAAATCGACAAATACCTGATTTCCGTCAATACGTACGCCCACATGTCCTCTGGATACCGCATGAAGACGCTCCATTCCATTATCGCAGCACTTGACTGCTTCGCCGCTGTCATTAAGCATACCTATAAGTGTACCGCATTTTTTGCAGAGATAAAATTTCTGGTCGCCGTCGAGATCTTTCCTCGTATGCCAGTCAAAATATTTTCTTCCCGCCTTCTTCTCTTTTTCTTTTCTTTCTTCATCACTGAGCGGTCTGCTGGCTTCTCTGATTTCCTGGTCCGTGATAATATGGCTTCCCGGTCCGTGAACTTGTTCATACGATCTGCCAAAAACAGAAATATCCGTCATACGAATATCTGTCATATCGTTAAATTCTCTATTCATCATTCGTTAAAAAACCTCCTTACATAACATCAAATGCAAAATACCGCACTGTAATAATGTTATGTAAAGAGGTTTCAAAAAAAGGAATGCCTGTCGATGTTCGTCCCAGGCAATGCAATAAAAATCTGTTTTTTATTACGCTAAGAAGTATGTTAAAAAATAAAGATGACACATCGCTATTATTCTGTGCCGATTCAGCGATAATATCCTATCGTATTCTATCTTTCAGATTTATTTAAATAGTTACTATTTTTTCTTTTTCTGTACGGAATATCCGAATTTTCCAATTTTTTCTCCCTGTGAGAAATAAGCTCCATGACTGTAAACGAGAGGCTTTGACGAAGAAAGATCGAAATGTCCGTCTTCATCCAAATACTCACGGTTCGCCGTAACGCCCAGAACCTCTGCGATAAACATATCGTGAGAACCCAGAGGAATGATCTGTTTTACGCTGCATTCGATGTTGACGGGAGATTCAGCGATGGACGGCGCAGAAACGTACTTTGACGGCATCGGAGTCAGATGCATTTCTCTGAATTTATCTGTATCTCTGCCGGATTTTACCCCACAGAAATCCGTGGCCTTTGCCAGCTTTTCCGTCGTCAGATTGATGACAAACTCGCCCGATTCCCTGATAATATCATAAGAATAACGCTCCGGCCGAACGGAAATATATACCATAGCCGGATCGCTGCAAATAGTACCCGTCCAGGCGATCGTAATAATATTCGGCGTTTCATTTCCACGCTGACAGCTGACCATAACAGCAGGAAGAGGATATAGCATGTTTCCCGCTCTCCAATACTCTTTTTTCTCCATAAATATACTCCTGATCTTAAATAAGGGCGTTCCAAAAGTCCGGTCTCTTAGAACACCCTGCTGCTCGTCTGACGAACCGAACAATATACAGGTTCGTTCAAATATCATTCTGTTTACGATAATAATTTTCGGTTTATCCAGCATGTTCAGATATCAGACACCATCTACTTCTGCGTGTTTTACGCAGCTCAATGACCGGATTCACTTTCAGTCTGCCGATTGATCTTTCCGATATCTCTTCTGAACTGGACTCCTTCAAATTTGATCTTTTCAACGTTTGAAAAAGCCTTAGCACGAGCTTCGTCATTCGTAGCTCCGACTGCTGTCACACCCAATACACGTCCGCCGCTGGTGACGATCTGTCCGTCCTTCCGAGCGGTACCGGCGTGGAAGACTACGATATCATCGTCTACGTCCTCAAGACCCGTAACAATCTTGCCCTTCTCATAACTACCCGGATACCCGCCGGATGCGAGCACCACGCATACCGCACGACGATCGCTCCACTGAATCTCTATCTGATCCAGCGTCCCGTCGATGCAGGCATCGAAAATGTCGGCAAGATCTGTTTCGAGACGCATGAGCACAGACTGTGTTTCAGGATCGCCGAAACGATTGTTAAACTCGATAACCTTCGGTCCGTCCTCGCCGATCATCAGTCCGATAAAAAGAACGCCGTGAAAATCTAAGCCGTCCTCGATAAAACCACGGATCGTCGGCTGAAGGATTTTTTCATCGATTTCTCGCTTTAAGTCCTCGTTAAAGATCAGGCTCGGAGAATAAGTGCCCATACCGCCGGTATTTGGTCCTTTATCACCGTCAAAAATCCGTTTGTAGTCCTGAGCGGATTCCATGGGCACAATCGTTTTACCGTCGACAAAGCAGAGCATCGACGCTTCAATACCTTTCAGGCATTCTTCCACGACGATCGTGTCTGCCGCATCGCCGAAAATCTTATCGCCCATCATTTCCTCGATAGCTTTATCCGCTTCTTCGTAAGTCTCCGCTAAGACGACGCCTTTTCCTGCAGCCAATCCATCCGCTTTAAGAACCATGGGATAACCAAAAATGCCGATATCCTTTTTCAGTTCTTCTTTCTCCGTGTATTCTTTGTATTTTGCTGTTGGAATATCATGCTTTTTCAAAAATGCTTTCGTAAAAGATTTACTGCCTTCCAGCTGAGCGCATTTTTTATCTGGCCCGAAGACGCGGATTCCCGCTTCGTTTAAAATGTCTGTAATCCCCATGGAAAGCGGAACTTCTGGCCCGATGACAGCCATGTCTACCGCATTTTCCACACAGAAATCGCGAATTCCTTCCAAATCTTCTGCTTTGATGGGAATGCATTCCGCTATCGACGCGATTCCCGCATTTCCCGGCGCGCAGTAGAGCTTTTCCACCCTTTCGCTCTCTGACAGTTTCCAGGCGATGGCATGCTCTCTTCCTCCGCTTCCTACGATTAATATTTTCATTTATGATACCTCTGTAAAATTTCTCATTTAAAGCTCACCGCTGCAGAATTTTTTTGCAGCCAGCGGCAGAATCCTATGCTCTACTTCAAGCACTCTCGCTGCCAATGTATCCGGTGTATCATCGGGCATGACGGGAACAGTTTCCTGAATGATGATTTTACCCGTATCTACGCCTTCGTCTACAAAGTGAACCGTTGCGCCGGATTCCTTCTCTCCTGCGGCGATGACAGCCTCATGAACAAAATGCCCATAAAAGCCTTTGCCGCAGTACTTCGGTATGAGCGAAGGATGGATATTGATGATTTTATCCCTGTAGGCTTCGATCAGCTTCGGTTCTAAAACGCTCATATATCCTGCTAAAATGACGAGATCCGTCTTTTCCTCATCCAGAGCCCGAATTATCGCATCCGTCCGCTCTTCCATACTCGGGTAATTTTTCTTGCCGATATACACACCTTTAATTTTGTGATTTTCTGCCCGCGTCAGCGCAAAAGCGTCTTCTTTACTGGAAATTACCTGAGCGATTCTCGCATTCTCGATGAATCCGTTTTCCACATGATCGATGACAGACTGCAGATTTGTTCCGCCGCCGGACACGAGTACCGATATATTTTTCATGTAAAGCTCCATTCCGGATGGCGTCCTAAAGCGCTGACTGAACCGGACGATACGTCAGAGATACCATCCGTTATGCTATATGCGATCAGTGCCTGGCATAATACTCGATTTTCGCCATGCTTTTGAGACGTCTTCCAATGAAAAAATCCGTTATAACACTTCTCCATCCTTGATGATAGAGATTCCTTCTTTTGAAGAAATCTTACCGATTATGCTCGGTTTCTCCCCTGCTGCTGTCAGCGCCGACATAACGCCTTCCGCGTCTTCTGGAGATACCGTCAGGATCATACCGACGCCCATATTAAAGGTGGAGAACATCTCTTTTGCCTCGATATTTCCGCGTTCCTTAATATACTTGAAAACCGCAGGCACTTCCCATGTGCCGACTTCGATTTCCGCGCCCAGACCGTCTGGAATGATCCTCGGAATATTCTCGTAAAAACCGCCGCCCGTCATATGTACCGCACCATGGACGTCATATCTTTCAAAGACCGCTTTGCACGCTTTTACATAGATTTTCGTCGGCGTAATCAGAGCATCCCCCAGAGTCGTTCCCAGTTCTTCGGCATAATCGGCTACATCCATATCCAGTTTATCGAAGAACACTTTTCTCACCAGAGAATATCCGTTGCTGTGGATGCCGCTGGATGGAAGACCGATGAGAATATCTCCTTCTGCTACCTTACTGCCGTCGATGATCTTCTTTCTATCGACGATGCCTACCGCAAAACCGGCCAAATCATATTCGTCATCCCCGTAGAAAGAAGGCATTTCCGCTGTCTCGCCGCCTACGAGAGAACATTCGGAGAGAACGCACCCGTCAGCGATCCCCTTTACGATATCCGCGATCTTCTCTGCCTGTACCTTACCCGTAGCGATATAATCCAGGAAAAATAGAGGAATCGCGCCCTGGCATATGATATCATTCACACACATGGCGACACAGTCCTGCCCCACGGTATCATGCTTATCCATGAGAAACGCGATTTTCAGCTTCGTTCCCACGCCGTCCGTTCCAGATACGAGAACAGGTTCCGTCATTCCCGAAAGATCCAGCTTGTACATGCTTCCAAAGCTTCCCAAACCTGTCAAAACATTGTCGCTGAACGTTCTCTTTACATGATCTTTCATGAGTTCGACCGCTCTTCCGCCTTCTTTCGTATCGACGCCGGCATCCTTATATGTTAATTTTTCAGCCATACTTTGCTCCTTTCTTAAAATCCGAAAAAAGGACATTTCATACGTCCTTGTCTCTGTCCGCTTTCAAAAAATCAGTCGTATTCTCCAATGAACTGTCTCTTTTCCGCAGCCTCTTCGTGTTCTGCCGCATAATCGAGATCGGACAATTCTACCGGGTAATCGCCGGTAAAGCAGGCGTCACAGATACTGTCGCCGAAACCGATACATTCCCTGAGGCCTTCTACGCTGATAAATGCGAGAGAATCAGCCCCGATGCGGACTCTCATCTCTTCTATCGTCTTATTGGCAGCCATGAGGTTTTTTCTGTTGGGCGTATCGATCCCCATGTAGCAGGAATGTGTTACAGGCGGCGAACTGATGCGGACGTGAACTTCAGACGCACCGGCATCTTTGAGAAGCTTTACGATTTTTCCGCTGGTCGTACCTCTTACGATAGAATCATCGATCATGATGATCCGTTTTCCTTTCACATTCTCCTCTAATACATTTAACTTCATCTTTACGCTGAGTTCGCGCATTTCCTGTGTAGGCTGGATAAACGTTCTCCCCACATATCTGTTCTTTACGAGACCTTCACCGAAAGGAATACCAGATTCTTCCGCGTAACCGATGGCTGCCACCGTACCGGAATCCGGCACAGCGATGACCAGATCAGCGTCTACGTGGCTTTCTCTCGCCAGAATTCTGCCTGCCTCACGGCGGGAAAGATACACGCTTCTGCCGTCGATACGGCTGTCTGTTCTTGCGAAATAGACGTATTCAAAAGAGCAGACTTTCTTCGGAGCCGTTTCGTTAAACATCATGGATCGCAGCTCGTTATTTTCGATAATAACGATCTCCCCCGGCTTCACATCTCTGACAAATTCCGCTCCCTGAAGCGGAAAAACGCAGCTTTCCGACGCCAAAACGTAGCCCGTCCTCGTCCGTCCGATACAGAGCGGGCGTATGCCGTTCGCATCTCTGACGCCCATCAGCTTATCGCCCATGGTGATGACGAGAGCGAAGGCACCTTTGACGATGTTAGCCACTCTGGCAACAGCAGCTTCTACGCCTCCATCCTTGAGATACCTCGCGATGAGCGCCGCGATGATTTCTGAATCAATGGTTGTCTGGAATATATATCCATCATCCTGCATCTGCTCTCGCAGCATTTTTGCGTTGACCAGCGTTCCGTTATGCGCCAACGCTAAAGAACCCATCTTCGAATAGACGACCAGCGGCTGTGCATTGGAAGCCTGACTTTCGCCCGCTGTGGAATACCTCACATGACCGATGCAGATATCACCCGGCAGAGTCTTCATAATATCGTCGTTGAAAACCTCCTGAACCAGGCCCATATCTTTATAATAATTGATATTGCCGAACATATTAGAGGCGATTCCGGCACTTTCCTGTCCCCTGTGCTGAAGAGAATGAAGGCCGAAATAGATGTCCTTTGCAATATTCTGAGCTCCCGGAGAGGAAATTCCCACCACGCCGCACTCATCATGAAATTTATCATCCTCCATGAGCGCTGCAATTTCCTCGCTCCAGTCTTTATTATAGCACATTTACTCTTCCTTCCGAATGAAACTGATTTATCAAAAACTTTTAATCCCGATCTTCTTCTTTTCTATCCTCGCCATTTTCCTGCTTTTCTGCTGGCGAAGCTGACCGGCCTATAAGATCACTCTCACTGATTTTAATACTCTTTTATTTACTGATTCTCTTCCACTCTCTTTAATACTTCCTGATACGTCTCTTCCACGTTACCCAGATCTCTTCTGAATCTGTCCTTATCCATTTTTTCCCCTGTATGAACATCCCAGAGTCTGCAGGTATCCGGAGAAATCTCGTCAGCTAAGATAACTTCACCGTCGCATAAACCGAATTCAATCTTAAAATCGATCAGTCGTAAATCGGTCTTCAGGAAAAATTCCTTTAAATAGTCGTTTACCATGAAAGCGTATTTTCTCACCGTATCCAGCTGTTCCTGTGTCGCTAACTCTAAAGCGAGAATATGATCATCGTTGATGAGCGGATCGCCCAGATCGTCATTTTTGTAAGAAAATTCGAGAACCGTCTTCGCAAGCTCTTTTCCTTCTTCCACACCGTATCTCTGAGAGAAGGAACCGGCAGCCACGTTTCGGATGATGACTTCCAACGGAAGAATCTTTACCGCTTTTACGAGAGTTTCTCTGTCGCTGAGAAGCTTCACGAGATGTGTCGGAACACCTTTTTCTTCCAGCTGTTTGAAAATGATAGCTGACATTTTATTATTTACCACACCCTTAGACGCGATCGTACCTTTTTTTTCCCCGTTGAAAGCTGTGGCGTCGTCCTTATAGTCCACGATGTAGAGCTTCGGATCATCTGTCCTGAAAACTTTTTTTGCCTTTCCTTCGTAAAGCTGTTCTAATTTCTGCATTTTTTATTCCTTTCCGGGTCCTTTCGACCTCATTGAATTTTAAACAAAAGATCGGAAAATCCAGTTTTTCGACCTGCAATTTACAATTTTCCAGAGAATTTCAGCGCGGCTTATGGTTTACCATATTATTTTATAGTTAAATTCCGATTCTATCGGTAAAAATATCAACACATATATTCTTTCCTGATATGATCCATCGACATCGACATTTTCACGAACTTCTGCACCGAATTTTTTACATCATGAAAAGCCGCTCTCCGCCTGATTTGCACTATTTCTGAAATTCCGCATCGATGTCCATAACATCTCTTTCCATCTTCGCCTTATAGTCCTTCATCGCCTGTCTGAGTTCAGGATATTTCAGGGAAAGCATTTGAACCGCTAAAATACCTGCGTTTTCTGCGCCGTCGATAGCGACAGTCGCCACCGGTACGCCTTTCGGCATCTGAACGATGGACAGAAGGGAATCGAGCCCTGTCAGCGTCGATGATTTTATCGGAAGACCGATGACAGGCAGCGGCGTAAACGCTGCTAAAACGCCGCCTAAATGGGCTGCTTTCCCCGCAGCGGCGATGATGACTTCGATACCGTTATCTTCTGCTTCGGAAGCGAATTTCATAGCGGCGAGAGGCGTTCTGTGCGCCGAGATAATTCTCGTCTCATACGCCACGCCGAAATCCGCCAGAATTTTTTCCGTGCGTTCTACCACCGGATAATCGGATTTACTTCCCATTACGATTCCGACTTTCATAAAAATACTTCCTTTCTATTGCAGTTGTTTTCCGCGGATCGGAACATCGCTGCTGATGGAAGTTCCGATCAAAATAGATAAAATTATTATGAATATTTTACCGAACTCTCTTTGTTTAAAGCGGAGGCAAACTGCCGCTTTTAGAGCATCCGAAACGATAAACTGCAGCCGAAACGAATCTTCAAGCGTATTTAAATTTTACGGCAGAAAGCCGCGCCAATTTCGCTTCATTGTTCCGGATGCCTGTTTTTTATTGTGTCGCGTCCGCCCTGTTCCATCTCAGGCGACGATAAAGGATCGTTTCAGACCTGAGCCGATTTCCGTCGCTGTAGAAACGTCGAAAATCCAAATGCCGAAATATTTATCTGAAATAGTCGATCCCCGACTCGAACAGCTTCTGATCGAAATTACCCGGCACATTTCGGTAGAGATTCCTGCCGATACGTTCCGAATGTCCCATCTTTCCAAAGACTCTTCCGTCAGGCGACAGGATACCTTCAATCGCCTGATTGGAATTATTTGGATTGAATCTGATATCTGAGGTCGGATTGCCTTCCATGTCAACATACTGTGTTGCGATCTGTCCGTTTTTCGCCATCTCTTCGATGAGACTGTCCGGCGCGATAAATCTTCCTTCGCCGTGGGAAATCGGGATCGTATGAATATCTCCCACTTCTGTTCCCGCCAGCCAAGGAGATTTGACCGATGCGATTCTCGTATTGACAAGGCAGGACGCATGTCTGCCTATGCTATTGTACGTAAGTGTCGGAGCGTCTTCCTCCGCTTCCACGATCTTTCCGTAGGGAACGAGACCCAGTTTGATGAGCGCCTGGAATCCGTTGCAGATTCCCAACATCAGGCCGTCTCTCTTTTCCAAAAGCTCTGTCACCGCTTCAGAGACAGCCGGATTGCGGAAAACCGCTGTAATGAACTTCGCAGAACCGTCCGGCTCGTCGCCGCCGCTGAAACCTCCCGGAATCATAACGATCTGGCTTTCTTTTATCTTCTTCACCATCTGACGGATGGATTCGTCTAATACCTGAGGCGTGAGGTTTGCGAGAATCTGCATCTCCACGTCGCCGCCCGCTCTTTCAAAAGCGCGTCTGCTGTCCATTTCACAGTTCGTACCTGGAAATACCGGTATAAATACCTTCGGCTTCGCAACTTTAACAGCAGGAGCGAGTACGCTTCTGTCCGCGTATGTAAATTTTTCGATGATCCTTCCGTCCTCCCTGGCACTCGTAGGAAAGACTGACTCAAGCGGCTCTTTCCAGGCAGCGATCATCTCTTCCAAAGTTATCTTCTCGCCTGCAGGAGCGATTGTGATTTCCTGCGCCTCTGTCGTCTTTCCGATGATTTCGTAAGAGATACCGTCGAAAAGAGCCGCCGCGTCTTCCGACGCGTCGATTTCTATGATGAGCGCTCCGGATTCGATTCCGTGAAGAGCTTTCTCCGAAACATTTTCTAAGGACACGCCGATCCTATTTCCTGCGGCCATTTCACAAACAGATACGAAAACTCCGCCGTTGCCTACCGGATTCATAGCGAGGATCTTCTTCTGATCTGACAGTTCCATGACCCTTTCCATATTTCTTCTATACTGTTCAAAATCGATGATGCCGAATTCATCTGTTCCCTGATATACATGAACCAGTATACTTCCCGTCTTTTTTAATTCCGTGGAAACCACTTTATTGGCGTCCGCAGGAGCGACCGCAAAGGAAATCAGCGTCGGCGGAACATCGATATCCATAAAGGTTCCTGACATGCTGTCCTTTCCTCCGATGGAAGGAATTTTCAGTTCTGCCTGAGCGGTAAGACCTCCCAGAAGAGCGCCGAAAGGCTTGCCCCACCTTTCGGGATCCGTCCCCAATTTTTCAAAGAACTCCTGGAAGGAGAGCCTCGCTTTCCTGTAATCGCCGCCCATAGCGACAATCTTCGTGGCGGAATCCACCACCGCGTGGACTGCGCCGTGATAAGGGCTGCGTTTAGAAACAGCAGGATTAAAGCCGAACGTCATCAAAGTCGCCGTATCGGTGTCGCCTTTTGTCAGAGGCAGCTTTGCAGCCATTCCTGCAGCAGGAGAAAGCTGATATTTCCCGCCCAGCGGCATGAGCACGGAGCCTGCGCCGATGGTGCTGTCGAATCTTTCCGTCAGACCTTTCTGGCTGGCATTTCCCAGTTCCTTGAGATATTCTTCCAGAGGCTTCTTCTCTCCTGCAGGAAGCTCGTAATCCTGATTTTCCGCGATGGAAATCACCGTCTTCTGCTTTACGCCGTTCGTATCGAGGAAGGATCTTCTGAGATCGAGAATACACTTTCCTCTCCAGAACATTCTGACGTTTCCGGAGTCAGTAACCTCCGCCACTGCCACCGCCTCCAGATTTTCCTCCTCGGCGTACGCGATAAATTTATCTACATCCTTCGTCTCCACGACGACTGCCATTCTTTCCTGAGATTCGGAAATCGCCAGTTCTGTGCCGTCGAGGCCTTCATATTTCTTCGGAACGAGGTCGAGATTGATGTCGAGACTGTCTGCCAGTTCTCCGATAGCCACGGAAACGCCCCCTGCTCCGAAATCGTTGCAGCGCTTGATCAGCGTGGAAACCTCGTTTCTTCGGAATAGTCTCTGAAGATTTCTCTCCACCGGAGGATTGCCTTTCTGCACCTCCGCTCCGCAGGTCAAAATCGATTCTTCCGTATGTTCTTTAGATGATCCCGTAGCGCCGCCGCAGCCGTCGCGGCCTGTCCTGCCTCCTACCAGAATAATTCTGTCTCCCGGAGCCGGACGTTCCCGCACCACGTTTGCCTTCGGAGCCGCGCCGATCACAGCGCCGACTTCCATTCGCTTGGCCACATAGCCTTCATCATAAACTTCGGCGACCTTACCCGTAGCGATACCGATCTGATTACCGTAAGAACTGTAGCCGTGAGCCGCTCCTGTCGTGATCTTTCTCTGAGGCAGTTTGCCTGCCAGAGTATCCGCGATGCTTGTTCTTGGATCGGCACAGCCTGTCACACGCATCGCCTGATAGACATAGACTCTGCCGGAGAGCGGATCTCTGATGGCTCCGCCCAGGCAAGTAGCCGCGCCGCCGAAAGGTTCGATTTCCGTGGGATGATTGTGGGTCTCGTTTTTGAACATGACCAGCCATTCCTCCGGCCTGCCGTCGATCTCAGCGGTCACATTGATGCTGCATGCGTTGATCTCCTCGGACTCATCCAGATCGTCCGCCAGTCCAAGCTTCTTTATGTATTTCGTACCGATGACGGCGAGATCCATGAGAGTGATATCCTTCTCTGCAATTTTGTCGCCGTACACTTCATTTCTTATATCTAAATATCTGTCGTAAGCCTTCTTCAGCAGCTGAGAATATTTATCATCCCCGAATGTCACATCTGTGATTTTTGTGGAGAAGGTGGTATGTCTGCAGTGGTCTGACCAATAGGTATCGATCACCCGAAGCTCCGTCACGGTAGGATCCCGCATCAGATCTTCCGAATAGTGCTGCCTTACAAACAGAAGATCCTCTTCGCTCATGGCAAACCCCATTTCTGCTCTGAACGCTTGGATCTGCTCGTCGCTCATCTGGCGAAATCCTTCTACGATTTTTACGTCTTCCGGCACATCTGCCGCCATAGCGATCGTTTCCGGCTTGTCCATAGACGATTCCTGAGAATCCACCGGATTGATGCAGTACTTCTTAATCGTCTCCCCATCCTGCTGAGAAATATCGCCATAGAGCGCGATAACTCTGGAGAATTTCACCTCGGGCTTATTGCCCATGCTGATGAGCTGTATACATTGCGCCGCTGAATCCGCACGCTGATCATACTGACCCGGAAGATACTCGGAAGCGAATACGAATGCCGCATCCGACAGATCGACGGTCTCTTCTGTAACCGTATCTACTGCAGGCTCTGCAAAGACATCAAAAACCGACTTGCGATAAAGCTCGTCGCTGAGTCCGTCCATATCGTATCTATTCAGTACTCTGATGCTGGAAATTCCTCTGATTCCGAGATTTTCCCGGATATCAGCGCACAATCCCTGCGCTTCGACATCAAAGCCCTCTTTTTTTTCAACGAAGATTCGTCTAACCATTCTTTCCTCCTGAATTTTATGCACAGCAAAAAAATCTGCAGTTTTATACATTAGCCATGATATTATATCAGTTTTTTGGGTGTATTTCGACCGAATATTGAATTAAACATGAATAATTTGAAGAACTGGACGTTCTTTTTTCAGTACAAGCATATCTCAGCAAAAATACCGGTCACGTCTCATACGGCCTCCTCGGTGGTTCGGAATCGTCATATGCATCCCGACTTTTTCTAATCATCATTTTCTATAGACTCTGCAAAATTTTTTCATATTTTTAAAAAAAATATAATAGACTCTATTGATTTTGTTAAAATCTTCATATATTATTAAAATAATTAACCTGGCCTGTAACTTGTCGTTTTTATCGGAG
>CAZGBL010000050.1:0-12379 GCA_964523955.1 uncultured Oscillospiraceae bacterium
CGTCCTTGACAAGCAAGCTTGTCAGGAGCTCTGCTCCGCTTTAAATAAGCGCCGGATGTCCTCCGTTTCAAATAAGCACTCTGGTCAGGGAGCGCCGTTCCGCTTTAAACACTTTGACACCAGAATTTTATCAGAACGGCTATTTTCTTCAGATGTTTGTAAGCATTGCTTGAAAAGGCAAAAGCCATTTGTTAAAATGTATACACTATAGCAAGCGTTCGCGTCGTCCTTGAAGAGCGGGCTTGTCAGGAGCTTTGCTCCGCTTTACATAAACACGCTGGTCAGGGAGCGCCGCTCCGCTTTAAAGTCCTTTTTTATGGACAAGAAACCAGATGTTCGTTCGTATAGCTTAAAAAGATGAAAAAGAATAAACATATTTTCAGATAGACGGAGGAAATTTAACATGATCAAATACAAGAGTACTCGCGGAAGTTCCGCGCAAAAGACAGCTGCTCAGGCGGTCATAAAGGGCATCGCAGAAGACAGAGGTCTCTATGTTCCGGACGAGATTCCGGCGCTGCCGTTTGAACTATCCGACATGACAGGAAGGCCTTATAAAGAAATCGCAAAGGCTGTCATTTCCGCATTCTTCACCGACTATACGGACGAAGAAATGCAGACATGCGTAAACGGCGCATACGACGAAAAATTTGAAGCGGAAGACGTCGTCCCTGTCACAAACGCCGGCAACGCATACTTTCTGGAACTCTACCACGGCAAAACCGCCGCATTTAAGGATATGGCTCTTTCCATCCTCCCTTATCTCCTTACGACAGCGATGAAAAAGGAAAAGGAAGACAAGAAAATCGCCATCCTCACAGCGACTTCCGGTGATACCGGCAAAGCCGCTCTTGAAGGCTTCGCAGATGTTCCCGGCACAGAAATCATCGTCTTCTTCCCATCCGAAGGCGTCAGTGAAGTTCAAAAACGCCAGATGACCACACAGGAAGGCGATAATACTCACGTATTTGGAATCGTCGGTAATTTCGACGACGCACAGACCGGTGTTAAGAAAATTTTCAACGACACAGCCTTCGCCGGTATGTTGGAACAAAACGGCGTAAAGCTCTCTTCTGCTAACTCGATCAATATCGGCCGTCTCGTACCGCAGGTAGCATACTATGTGTACGCATATATCAAACTGTTGGAGAACGGCGCTGTCAAAGAAGGGGATAAGATCAACATCGTCGTTCCTACAGGAAACTTCGGAAATATTCTCGCTGCTTACTATGCCGGCAAGATGGGGATTCCGGTAAATAAATTCATCTGTGCTTCAAACAAAAACAGAGTTCTCACAGACTTTATCAACACAGGCGTTTACGACATTAACCGCGAGTTCTACTGCACGAATTCTCCGTCTATGGATATTCTGATTTCCAGCAATCTGGAAAGACTGCTGTACCATCTCAGCGGCGATGATGGCGCAATGATCTCAGAATTGATGGAAAGTCTGGAAAAGGAAAAGAAATATACGATCAGCGAAAAAATCCGCAATGGTATGGCAGATTTCGCCGCAGGATTTGCGGATGAAGAAGCTACGAAAAACACCATCGCCGAAATGTATAACGACTTCGGTTATCTGATCGACACACATACGGCAGTAGCATATAAAGTCTATGAAGACTATAAAAAAGAGACGGGAGACGATACTCCAACAGTCATCGCTTCCACAGCCAGCGCGTATAAATTCGCCGACAGCGTAGCAGACGCGCTGAATATGTCAGAAGAATCCGACGGTTTCGCCTATGTCAGAGCGCTCAACGCAAAGACAAATGTGGATATTCCGTCCGGTCTGAAAGATCTCGACAAGAAGGCAGTCCGCCATAAAGACGTCATCGACAGATCCGAACTGGCGGAGGCCGTAAAAAAATCATTATCGTTAAAATAATCCTCTATCGTTCACTTCACTCTGAATAGAACGATCCATATGGCTCCGTCGTACTCTGATAATATTGATAATATATCGAGTGGGGATTGAAACAAAGATCGTATTTCCTAAAAAAGGGGATTGCCGCCTCAGAACGACAGGCTCCCTTCAAGGCAGACAAGCAGAAGTAAAATGGTAAAAGCTTGTTGCTTAGAAGGGGATCTGTCCGGACAAATCGAATGCGGTAATCCCCTTTTTCTTATTTTTTGTCTTTTTCAACTAAAATGACCGACTCTGCTTTTCAGGCATAAAGATCATTTCAACTTCCTATTTTCCCTTTTAATTTCCAAATCAGATGATTCGTTTTTCTTAATAGAACTTGTTTTAAAGCGGAGCAGAGCTCCTGACAAGCTTGCTTGTCAAGGACGGCGCGAACGCTTGCAGCAAGCGCCAGGAGCTTTCGCTCAGCCGGGTTTCGGCGGGGGATTATTACCCAACCGCCGAAAGTCGGAAATGGAACCCGCCGCTTACAGAAGCGGGGGACATCTGGCGCTTGTTATATCCTCCAGCTCACCTGGTCATCTTCTTCATATAAGCCGAATAGGCTGACGGCAGCGCGTATTTATCGTCAAGCTCCTCCGGAGCTGCAAACAGCAGCGCGCCCTTCTCCGAAGACGCAAACAGCAGCGTTGCCTTCTCCGGCACCCGCAGCAGACGAACGCGATAGCCGGTCATATGCCATTCCACATGAGAAAAAACATGCTTTGCTTCCCCTAACGGCTCAATTTCTCCAATTTCTAAGCCCTTTTCTTCCAAATAAAATCGGACTTCCTCCTCGTCAAAATAATCGTCCGTTTCCGGAAAGCCCCACAGTCCCGCCAATAAGCCGCGCTTTGGCCGACGATATATAGCTGTCTTGCCTTTATATTCAAACAGAAAAATCGTCTTAGAAACGATTTTTCGTTCTTTTTTCGCTTTTTTCACCGGAAAGGACAGCTCGCAGCCCTTCTGATGCGCGGCGCAAATTTCTGAAACAGGACAAATATCGCATTTCGGCGTGCCATTTGGAAGACAGACGGTCGCTCCCAGTTCCATCAAAGCCTGATTAAAAGCAGAAGGATCTGACACAGTCTGAGGCTTAAGAGCAGCGGCTACTTCTCTTTTCACGGATTCCTTAGTAATATCCTCTTTATAAGCCAAAACCCGCGTCATGACACGCATCACATTGCCGTCCACAGCGGGAACAGGCTCGCCAAAAGCGATAGATGCTACAGCTCCTGCAGTATAGGAACCGATTCCCGGCAATTTCATCAGATCCTCCGGAGCAGAAGGCAGACCGCCGTATTCTTCCAGAGCCATCTGCGCCGCCTTTTGCAGGTTTCTCACTCTGTTATAATAGCCCAGGCCTTCCCACAATTTCAGCAGAACATCCTCCTGCGCCTCCGCCAGAGACTTTAAATCCGGCAGAGCTTTTAAAAACCGCTCATAATACGGCTTCACCGCCTCCACTCTCGTCTGTTGGAGCATGATTTCAGAAACCCAGACCTTATACGGCTGCGGATCTTCCCGCCATGGTAAGATCCGCGCATTATTCCGATACCAATCCAAGAGAGCCGGCGCAAATTTTTCCGAAATCGATAACGATAACATAACACTTTCCCGTGTCTTTTTCCCACCGGCTTTTTCATTTGCATCTGCACTGCTCGTTTGACTCTGTTCAGACATTCCAGCTGTTCAAATAGTCTTTCTGTTCATCAGAAAGCGTGTCGATAGTAATACCCCATGCCTCTAAACGTCTGCATGCCACGAGATAATCGATCTCGTCTGTCACATAAATCACCTTGTTTTCCAACGCTTCGTGATTATTGCGGATATACAGAGCCGACAGAGCCTGCACGGCGAAGCTCATATCCATGATCTCCGCCGGATGTCCGTTGGAAGCTGCGATATTGACGAGCCTGCCTTCCGCTAACACGTTGATCCACACGTTGTTCGGCAGCTTATACGCCATGATGTTTTCCCGAGCTTCTTTCTTCTCCAGCGCATTTTCCTCCAGCCATTTCATATCGATTTCCACATTAAAATGACCCGCATTCGAGAGAATTGCATGCTCTTTCATCTTCAGCATGTGCTCGCCTGTAATCACATGCTCGCAGCCCGTGACAGTGACGAAAATATCGCCCTTTTCTGCGGCCTCTGCCATGGTCATCACATCATAACCGTCCATCCGCGCTTCGATGGCCTTCACCGGATCGATCTCGGTTACGATAACCCTGGCACCCAGCGCGCTGGCTCTCATCGCCACGCCCTTTCCGCACCAGCCGTAGCCTGCTACGACCACCGTCTTCGACGCCACGATCAAATTTGTATTGTGCATAACAGCGTCCCAGACCGATTGTCCTGTGCCGTATCGATTGTCGAAGAGGTGTTTGCATTTCGCATCGTTGACGGCCACCATAGGGAATTTTAAAACGCCGTCTTTTTCCATCGCCTTTAAGCGAATGACGCCTGTCGTGGTTTCCTCACATCCGCCCCAGACGCTTTCCGCAAGCTCAGGCATTTCCTTATGAATCATACTTACCAGATCCCCGCCGTCATCGATAATAATATTTGGGCCGTTTTCCAGCGTCTTCCGAATGTGATCGGCATACTGTTTTTCTGTGGCTCCGTGCAGCGCAAAAACGCGCATGCCTTCCTCTGCAAGCGCCGCTGCAATTTCATCCTTTGTGGACAGAACATTACTGCCTGTCACCGACATCTCTGCGCCGCCGGCTGCCAGAACTTTGCAAAGATACGCCGTCTTCGCCTCTAAATGTACGGAAAGCGATATCTTTACGCCTTCAAAAGGTCTCGTCTCAGAAAATTCTTTTTCCAACCCACGAAGGAGCGGCATATTGTTGCGCACCCATTCGATCTTACGATGCCCGTCGGAAGCGAGGGCTATGTCTCTGATTTCATACTGCTGCATCTTTCTTCCTTTCCCGAAATCGATCATTCCCGCTGTATTACAGCAGAATGATGGTAATACCGTGATTACATTGTTCCAAATCGCTGTCACCTGAAAGATCAGGATATCTTAGCATGGCGCGCTGCGTACCGGAATCGAAAATGGAAAAATCCTCGCCTCTGATGTAATTTTGGATCGTACCTTTCCGCATCTGGGCGTCCAGAAAAGAAGGCAGAGAATTTTTGATCATCCCGCCTTTTCCGCTGGAACCATACCCATGAATCAGCTTCATACAAGACCACTTTCCAAATTTCGCGGCGGCGATCTCTTCCTCGATTCGCTTATGTGCCTGGCTGACGGTTGGAAGGCCTTTTTCAATATTGCAGATTTTCATTTTGCCGCCCGAACCGGAAACAGCAGATCCATTTGTTACACGGCGTTGCCTTGCCATCTTCCTTTTCCTCCGAAACAGTATCATCTATATTATCAGCGGACTGGCGAAATAATTCGCCAGTCCGCATTTTCATCCAAAACTCTTCTTCACCGCAGCGTTCATCCTGCCGATATTTCCTCAGTCAAACTCAGCAAGCTTTCAGCAGCTGAGCTGCCTGAGATTTCAATCCTAAATCCAAAACCGCGGCAGACACTCGCGTCGTACAAGACGGAGCTGCTCTTACAAGACAAAGCTACTCTTCATCCGCCACGAGCATACTCGACGATGTGTTGAACGTATCTACATCATTCAACGTATAGGAAGCCGTCGCATCCAGGTGCCCGCCAAGTGTTTCCACTTCTTCTCCGTCAACAGTAAACTTTACACTTTTCACTTCTTCAAAGGAATTGATGAGAGAACCCGTTATCTGATAGACGAAAAACTGCTCTGTATAATTGTCCATACCAGTATCATCGGAAAATTCCGCTAAATCTACGGTTGCCTCACCGTCTTCGCCGACTCGAACGCTGTTCACGCCGTACTTATCGCTGACAGAAGTCATGATATCCGTTCTGCCGGCAGGAACCTGCTTCAGCAGTTCAACCGTCTTTTTGCAGGCCTCATCGATACCTCCGGCACCTTTTGCCGCCTCCACCTGACCGCTGACATCTGTTATCAATTTTTCCAGAGATTCATCGCCGTCTTCCATATATTTCGCGTTGACATATGTAAGAGCCACCTCATAATTCTGCACATCATCGCCGATATCCGGTTCTTCAGAAGATACCGAAGGATTCGGATCTGCAGAAGAATCCCCATTGCCGGCAGGCTGCTGTTCGTCGCCGCAGCCCGTAAATCCGAATACGGCTAACAATAATGCGAGCAGCAAAGCTGCGGCTTTTGTTCCTTTTCTTTTGATTTTAACCATAATTATACCCCCTCTGTAAAGTCCTGAGACACAGAAAGAAAACGTATCTCGTCATTCTTTTTCTCTTTCCTTTTCAGATATATCTTTTGTGCTCTCATTATACATCCCGTCGTCAAACGCCGCAACCGAAATCGGACAGGCATGTCTGAGGATTTTCTAATTTTTTCAATCATTGCGGCGCAAAAAATAAATCCCTGATTTTGAAAAAACCAGGGATCTGTATGCATGCAAAATCCGTACGCATGCAAAAATAGAAATACTGCTGCGTCAGAAGATTTATTCTTAAAGCGGAGCAGCGCTCCCGGCAAGCCGCTTGTCAGGGACGACGCGAACGCTTGCGGCAAGCGTCAGGAGTTTTCGCTCAGCCGGGTTTCGGCTGGGGATGAGCCGGGTTTCGGCGAGGGATGATCGTCCCAACCGCCGAGGGTCGGAAGTGGAACCCGCCGCTTACAGAAGCGGAAGACATCAGGATCTTATTATAAATTTTCCAAGACGCGATGCGAGAACGGCAGCGACAGCGATTTTTATGAGATCCGGGATGATAAACGGAATCACGCACCACGACAAAACAGTACCGAGTCCCACCGCTCCCGTATTTTTTGTGTATAAAAACATAAACCACGCTGTTCCGAAAACGTAACAGACTGCGACGCCGATTATCATAGCAACTGCCATAACAGGGATCTTTCTGCCGAATTTATCGGAAACGAATCCGACCAGAAGCACAGTAAAAAGAAAGCCGATCAGGTAGCCCCCTGTCGTTCCGAAAAGAACTGCGATCCCACCTTTAAATCCCGCAAAGACAGGAACCCCTATCAGCCCTATCAATAAATAGACGACGATGGCCAACGTTCCTCGCTTCATTCCCAGGATTCCCGCCGTCAGACAGACCGCAAAAGTCTGAAGAGTAAACGGAACCGCCGACGGAATGGAAATCCATGCGCACACAGCGATCAGAGCTGCAAAAAGAGCTATGTATATCATATCCACCGTTTTCATTTTTCGTTTTACCGTCGGCTTGCTATTTTCTTCAGATACTGTATTCATTATTCACTCCTCCTTAAATCCCGGTTCTGGCCTGCATGACAGCAGATCTTATCGTCATGCTCTTTTTACCGGAAAAATTTCTTTGACTTTTTCAATTATTTGCCTTAGCTTTTAATCGTCGGCCTTTATTTGTTCACTATTATAGATTCTTCGAGCCACATTGTCAACCAATTATTAATTTTAGGTTTACAATCAACAGTAATCTTCTTTTAATTATGTAGGAAATAGCGTCCTTGTATCATGTCGGCGATATAATGAATAGAAAAGTGACTTTCTCGTATAGGGAGACACGTAAGCGTAAGGAGCCTAAAATACTTTTATCCGCCGATCTGAACGCTGTGAAACGCCTGTTGCTGTTTTCATTGCGATCCTCACAGGGTGCGGGTATAATGTTGGTAGTACAGCGGCGGGAGTGAGAGACGACCGCAGGCAGTGAAAAGGCAGATTTATCACTGAGATCATTTAAGTTTTATCATCGAAAAGGAGACTGTAGAAATCATGGGGAAAAGAGCGGAAGAAGCAGTGTTAAAGCACAAGAACGGATATAATTGCGCGCAGGCGGTGGCCTGTACATTTGCCGATATCATGAATATGAATGAAAAAGACGTCTTCAAACTTTCTGAGGGATTTGGCTTCGGGATGGGTGCCTGTGAAACATGCGGCGCTGTGAGCGGCATGCTCATGGTTGCCAGTTCGCTGTCAAGCGACGGAAATCTGGACGCGCCTGCGACAAAAAAGAAGACGTATCAGATTATGGCGGAGCTGCAGTCTGCGTTCAAAGAGAAAAATTCCTCCACCTACTGCCGCGACCTTCTCGGCGGCGCGGGAAGACCGAAGCTGAGAAGCTGTCCGGGATGCGTAGAGGACGCCGCCACCCTTCTGGAAGAAATCGTGCTTAACAAAAAATAGATCGAAGTATCTTGTGAGAGTCTGCGGGGATATCTCAAAAGTAAGAGGCTCACATGACACGTAATCGATAAAAGCTGCAAATCATGGTGATTTGCAGCTTTTATCGATTTTACTTATCTCTGCTTTTGAGACAACTCTCTTCTTTCTTTGCGGCTTCAGCATCGTCAGAACTGCAGAACCGGAACAGCCGGCGGGCGTCCTGCCCAGATCGGCCAGGTGATTTCTGATCATATCGAATGCTGCAGAGAAAAATATCAAGTAAACACCATATTATTTTGAAAAAGATTACATTTCTCCTTGTAAACTTCCGCCATCCCGATGGGTCTCTAAAAAATCGCTCTTCGCTATCGCTTCGACTTCGGATCGAAAATGATGGCGATGAAATAACCGAAAACCACAGCGGCTGTAATTCCGGCCGCTGCATTTTTAATTCCGCCGGTGAGGATACCTGTCCAGCCGTCGCTTTCAATCCCTTCCATGACGCCTTTTACCAGAGAATATCCGAACCCAGGCAGGGGAACGGTCGCTCCGTTGGCGGCAAAATCGACGACAGGCTGATAAAGGCCGAAGGCGGTGAGAATTCCGCCGACCGCCACGAATAATACGAGGATTTTCGGTGCGTTGAGATTCGTAAAATCCAGCAGAAGCTGACCGATTACGCAGATGGTGCCGCCCACCGCAAAGACGCGGATCATCTCAAATACATCTATTTGCATAATATTTTTTCCTTTCCATTTTCTCTCTGAACCGTCTTCTGATCATGGCACATATTCCACAGATACCGCATGGGCGATTCCCGGAATCGATTCTCCCTGCTGACTGCTGATCGTAGACATCAACGCCCCTGTAGAGATGAGCATCGCCCTTTTTATCCTGCCTTCCCGAACTTCACGGCAGATTCTTCCTGCGATAATCGAACCGGAACATCCGCATCCGCTGCCGCCGGAATGAACGTCCTGTCTGGACACATCGAACATCATAGACCCGCAGTCGTCGTACACAGCTTTTAACCCGGGAAGTTTTGATCCCGATTCCGAAAAATCTGCCAGGATTCTTCGTCCGACATTGCCTAAGTCTCCGGTAAGTATGAGATCGTAATCGGCGGGCGTCCTGCCCAGGTCGGCCAGGTGATTTCTGATCGTATCGAACGCTGCGGGGGAAAATGTCAAGTAAACACCATATTATTTTTTAGAGAAAAATCAAATCCTATTTTTCAAACAAAAAACCGCTGTGCAAGGCCTGCACAACGGATTTTTTTGTTTGAAAATTAAACTGCTACTTCCACACCTATATCAACTGAATTTGCCAATAGTTCATCTTTTTGGTTACGTTCGATATACTCTACGGCTTTTTCAAATTCATCGCGAAATTTAAAGCAGATCGTAATCTTGCTACCCTCATGAACCTTTATTTCATCTATTAATTCAATAACCATAGCACGCGTCAATTTATCAATGTTTCTATATTTTTTAAAATGTGAAATGAATTCATTCTCAGAAAGTCCTGAATTATAATCTTGTATACTTTCCTGAAGCTGATTCATTGTCGCATTAATTTGAGCAATATTGGATTCCATTTCCTCTTTAAGCTGCAAATATTCACTTTGTGATATCATTCCTGATTTCCAGTCAGGATACAATTCTAACTTCATTTTTTCATATTTATGAAGTTCTGATTGTTGAGTCTGTAAAGCTTTCTGCAAATGATCTGTATCTCTACGTTGATTATTGCTGCTTTTAATACGTTCTAATAATACGTCGAAATCAATCGCAACATCAATCATTTTCTGTATAGTAACAAAAACAGCCTTTTCCATCTTATCGATCCGAATGGTGTGATTAGTACACGCCGACTCTGACATTTTCCGGGATGTTTTGCAGCGGTAATAATTATATGTGCCATAAGAGTGTTTATTTGTCTTTTTATTCATTGTACGGCCACAGCCAGCACATCTAACTAATCCGGAAAAAAGTTCGACCTGCCTTTTTTCAATATGGTTAGTCGATTTAGTAGTGCGAGAAGGGCGTGATAGTATGTCTTGAACTTGCTCAAATACTTCTTTCTCAATGATGGCTTCATGAGTATTTTCTACAACAATCCATTCTTCCTCTGGGATAGATCTGCATTTCTGTATCTTATAACTGATATGAGTAGTCTTACCTTGCACCATATCACCCGTATATATCCGATTCTTTAAAATTCGCCTCACAGACGAATCTGGCCACAATCCATCGTCACGATCAAGATGAGGATGTTTATAATTCATTCCCTTTATTCGTTTATACCGTGATGGATTTGGCACACCCATATCATTCAGTTTTTTTGCAATACCTATGATGCTCATACCATCTATAAACCATTTGAATATATCCTGAACAATAGGCGCAACTTCATTATCTATTATTAATTTATGATGATCTTCCGGGTCTTTCATATATCCATAACACGCAAAGGAACCAATAAACTTTCCTTGTTCACGATACATATTTAATGTACCTCTTACGTTTACAGATGTAGTAGCTGCTACACTTTCATTAATAACATTTTGTACTCCTACCGTTATACACTGAGTTGCAGCATTCATATTATTTGATATAGTATCGATGCTATTATTGATAGCGATAAAACGAATTTGCAAGCGAACAAATTCATTATCCAGATATCGACCACAATCGGTATAATTACGTCCAAATCGTGAAAGATCCTTGGCAATAACACAGTCAACTTTACCAGAATATATATCAGACATCATTCTCTGAAACCCAGGCCGATCAAAGTTCGTGCCTGACCACCCATCATCGACGTAAAAATCATAGATCTCTATATCCGGATGTAACTTAACCCATTCCTTCAATATTTCTCTCTGCGAAGAAATTGAATTACTCTCTGCTTTATCTCCATCATCTTTAGAAAGTCTAATATACAAAGCCGATTTCCATAGCTTTTTCATTCAAATACCTCCATCGATCTGATGGCAGTATATAAGGCTTTTCACTTTTCTTATAACACTTCCTCAAAAATAATTCAATAATCTTTATAAACTTTTTAGTTGGTAATTTATGCATTTAGAATTATTCTAGTCATCGAATCCTCAAGACTTTTTTCCATTCCAAAGGTAACGTTCACAATAATGTCACCAACCCTATAGACATAAGGATTTTTAATATCTGATATAAAAGACATTATTCTGTCATTTACTGGCTTTGAACTGTCGATATTAATATCTTCTAAATTCAAAGAACTTACATCCCTAAACATAGATGCTTTCTCCTGAAGCTGCTGCAATGTACTCATTATTTTCGTCTCCTTCTTGAATAATCCGGGTTCCGTGTCCATGCTGTCCGGAGTTCGGAAACCGCAAATCCGGACATGCGGTTTCACCGCACGGGAATATTCACCTTCTTAATGCCATCTTTCCCATTTATTTGATCCTACATTCACATCTACTACATTTATATCTACACATGCAATTTGATCGAAACTCCTATCAAATTACATCTATAGAAATAATAACTAAGTAACATAAAATAATTTCCTGCATTTGGTAATTATGCATGACATAGCACTTTCTAATAGTACTCTGCGAATATTTCTCCCAGGCCTCCCCACTGCGATGTCTATGGCCGAAGGCAAGTATCCGCTGCAGCCAATCATCGCAAATATCTACCAAAATATTTTCACACTACCGTTTACCGCTCGATTTATTACAATATAAATTATCTTGGCGCGGTGTGATCCTGCTCCTGACCCACAGCAACGAAACAATTATTTAATAGCATAAATTTTCAAAGAACACCGTAACATTTTCGTCTTAGGGTATGTTAGAATTTTGTTCATCATGCACAAAAAATCCAAATATCGGTTAAGTATACTTTTTCGGCATATTGTTACTTTTCCATATTTTGAGTTAGTGTAAAATAGTTGTGGAGTTTTTAGAAAAAAATAGAGGCAAGCTCCAAAGTGATAAAATAAATTTGAAAAAAAACAACCATCACGAAAGGAGCTGCCTCTATGGAAACTATTATACAACAAATCACCCTGAATCTTGTAAAGAAAATTACAGAAAAAGCATATTCCGGTGGAATCAGTGATATCGATGCTCTGGCAGCGGATGTTTTAGAGGAGTGCAAAGCAGCTGCAAGGGCAATTATTGAAGCTATTACAGATGAGATGAAACGCTGGGATGACAATTTGGATGTGATCTCGCCGATCTTCAAATTTTCTGAAAAAGTGCGCCGCGTGATCTAC
>CAZGBL010000051.1:0-12111 GCA_964523955.1 uncultured Oscillospiraceae bacterium
ACAAAAAACTTTGAGGATAAAACGATTGCCATTCCATACAGTAAATGATAAAATCTCTAGTTAATGGAGAAAACAAATCTGTGCTCATGACAGGTTTCAGATATATGGTGGAAAGGGTTTTTTGCCTGTTTTCCAAGGAGCAGGACAGTATAGTAATGAAAGGACAGAATCATGGCCAGCAGCAAAAAGTATAAAGATGCCTATTATCCGGTCAGGACGGTAACTGACCTGAAAGATATGATAAACAGCTGCGCAGAGTTGTTCTCAGATCACGCAGCCTATCTGAAAAAAAATACGCCGGGAGGAAAATATGTACCTGTGAGCTACAGAGAACTGAAAGACGATATCGACGCTTTCGGCACAGCCCTCATCGATCTGGGTCTGAAGGACAGACATGTAGGTGTTATCGGCGAGACGCGATATGAGTGGATCGTAGGACATCTCGGCGTTGCGAACGGTACCGGCATTGTCGTGCCTCTCGATAAAGAGCTGCCTCTTTCCGAGCTCTCAAATCTCTGCCAGAGAGCTGATCTTTCAGCGGTAATCTACTCCGGAAAGGTGGAAAAATCCATTTTAAAGGCCATCGAGGGAATCGACAGCGTGGAGTATATTATCAGCATGGATGCGCAAGAGAGCGATGAGGATCGGCTGTCGTTTCATGAATTGCTCGAAAGAGGCAGAAAACTCCTGGCTGCCGGAGAACGAAGCTTCATCGATGCGAAGATCGATCCGGAGGCTATGAGCGTATTGCTCTTTACTTCAGGGACGACAGGACTTGCAAAGGGCGTGATGATTTCTCACAAAAATATCGTATCCAACGTCATGAACATGTCAATGTACGTAAAGGTCTATGAGGATGATGTATCCCTTTCGATTTTACCCATACATCATACGTATGAATTTACCTGCAATCATATGACGGTTCTCTTCCAGGGCGGAACGATTGCTCTCTGTGAAGGACTGAAATATATTGTAAAAAATATGGAAGAATGTCAGGCGACGATTCTCATCGGCGTTCCTCTCGTATTTGAAATGATGAACAAGCGTGTCTGGAAGCAGGCAGAAAAGACAGGAAAGGCAGAAAAGCTGAAAAAGGGCATCGCTGTAGCGAAAAAACTTGACAGATTTAATATTAAATCCATGAGAAAGCTGTTTAAGGACGTCCACAATGCATTCGGCGGTCATATGCGTATGTTTATTTCCGGCGCTGCCGCTATTGATCCGGAAATCATCGATAATTTCAACAGTATGGGCATCAACATGTTTCAGGGCTACGGAATGACGGAAAACTGTCCGATCATCGCCGTACACAGAGATCGATACCACGATTCGGCGTCGGTGGGGCCCGCTATGCCGAATACGGAAATTCGTATTGCAGATCCGGACGAGGACGGCATCGGTGAAATTGTGACGAAGAGTGATTCTGTCATGCTGGGATATTACAAAGATCCGGCAGAGACAGCGAAGGTGCTGAAGGATGGATGGCTTTACACGGGAGACTACGGTTATCTCGATGAACGCGGTTTCCTGTTTGTTACGGGGAGGAAGAAGAATGTCATCGTGACGAAAAATGGAAAAAATATCTTCCCTGAAGAAGTGGAATATTATTTAGGCAGAAGCCAGTATATCAGTGAGGTTGTTGTAGAGGGCGCAGAGCAGCCCGACGGAGAACTCATCGTGACGGCGCATATCGTGCCGGATCGGGAAACGATCTCAGAGCAGATCGGGGATCTGAATGACGAACAGATGAGAAAACTCTTTAAGAAAATCATCGACGATACGAATGAGCAGATGTCCTCTTATAAGCGTGTGAAGCGTTTTGTCATCAGAGACGAGGAATTTGAAAAGACGAGTACGAAAAAAATCAAGAGATATGGGAAGCCGCTGAGTGCGCCGCAGGATCAGAAGTAAAAAATCCGTATATCGGGCCGATGGATTCAATAGATGGATTCGATAAGATGGATTCGATATCGATAAAATCCGCTGAAAAATGACGAGGGTGTCCTTCAAGTCATGAAATGACTTGAAGGGCGCCCTCTCAAACTGTGCTGCAGGCGTTCGGCTCCGTCCTTGCAGGGAGCTCCGCTGCTCTGTTCCGCTAAAAAAAACATTGCAGCCTCTTTGTTCGTACAGATATAGTGGAAAAGTCAAAAAAATTATGATAATATGTATGTTAGTATACAACAGAACAAATCATTTTGCCTAACCTTTTGCTTTCCTGCTTGAAAGCAGCAGTGTGGCGAAGTAGATCGCGAGTTGATGCATAAAAACGAGTAATAAGGGACGAAAGCAAATGGAGACAATTTTAGATATAAGAGATTTATGCGTGGAATTCAGGACTGCAGAAGGGACTGTAAAAGCCGTAGATCATCTCAATTATAAGCTGCATAAAGGTGAAAAGCTGGGAATTGTCGGAGAGAGCGGCAGCGGCAAGAGCGTATCTTCTCTGAGCATTATGCGGCTGATTCCCGATCCGCCGGGACGTATTATCGGCGGCAGCATATTTTATAAAGGCAAAGACCTGACAGACGCCTCCGAAAAAGAGATGCAGAAGATCCGGGGAAATGAAATTTCTATGATTTTCCAGGAGCCGATGACATCTCTCAATCCGATTATGAAATGCGGCAGACAGATTGCGGAATCCCTTCGGCTGCATCGCGGGCTGGACAAGAAGAACGCTATGTCGGAAGCGGTGAAAATGATGCATCAGGTAGGCATTGCAAATCCGCAGGTGAGAGCTCACGAATACCCTCATCAGATGTCGGGCGGGATGCGGCAGCGCGTGATGATCGCCATGGCTCTGGCATGCAGCCCTCAGATTCTCATCGCAGACGAGCCTACGACTGCACTAGACGTAACGATTCAGGCGCAGATTCTGGATTTGATTCGAGAATTGAATGAGAGTATGCAGACGTCTGTCCTGTTTATCACTCATGATCTGGGAGTCGTCAGCGAACTCTGCGATACAGTTATCGTAATGTATGCAGGACAGATCGTGGAAAAAGCGCCGGTGAGAGATTTATTTGACGATCCCAAGCATCCTTATTCCAGAGGGCTCCTCCACGCGATTCCGAAAATTACAAAAGAACGTGAGCCGCTTCTTACGATTGAGGGAGCGGTTCCCAATCCCACAGAACGCATCGAAGGCTGCGCGTTTTGGCCGAGATGTTCTCATGCCACAGAGCTGTGCAGGAAGGCAGAGGCTCCGCTGAAACAGCTTTCCAAAGAGCGGGAGGTCAAATGCTGGTTGTATGCAGATATGCAGGAGAAAGCGGACGCTGAAAAGGAGGCGGCCCGCGTGGAATCCACAGCTTCGGACGCAGAGACGGCGGAATTGCCGGCGGCTGAATTACTGACTTCATCGCTGCCTGCAGAATCGAGGGATGAAGGAAGGGAAGAGACGGAGGTGCAGTCATGACAGCGGAAATGGCAGAAATGCAGGAAACAGAAACAGCGGCAGCACTCACTTCTGATGAAGATAAAGACCGGGTTCTGCTGCGGGCAGATCATGTAAAAGTCTATTTTAAAGGAAAGAATAAAAAAGCCGGAGTCGTCAAGGCGGTGGACGATATCAGCTTTGAAATCATGCGGGGAGAGACCTTCGGCGTGGTAGGAGAGAGCGGCTGCGGCAAGAGCACTCTGGGAAAAACGCTGATCCGCCTGCTTCAGCCTACGGAAGGCCGGATTTTCCTGGATGGCAAGGAGATTTCAGCTTTAAAGGGCGAGGAGCTGAAGCAGATGCGCAAAGAAGCGCAGATTATCTTTCAAGATCCTTCCGCCTGTCTGAATCCCAGAAGAACGGTGAAGCAGATTCTCATGGAGCCTTTTGAAATTCATAAGATGAAGGATGAAATCGATGCGGAAAAACGCATTCTGGAGTTGGTTCAGCTGGTGGGCTTAGATACGTATCATTTGAGTCGTTATCCACATGAATTATCCGGCGGTCAGAAACAGCGGATCGGCATTGCGAGAGCGTTAGCGCTCAATCCCAAGATCATCATCTGCGACGAAGCGGTTTCCGCTTTGGATGTATCCGTACAGGCGCAGGTGCTTAATCTGCTTCAGGAGCTGAAGAAAAAGCTTGGACTGACTTATTTCTTCATTTCTCATAATCTCAACGTGGTCTATCAGGTCAGCGATAGAGTGGCGGTGATGTATCTGGGAAGAATCGTAGAAATCGCCGATTATGCGCAGCTCTACGAAAAGCGGTATCATCCGTACACAGAAGCTTTGCTTTCCGCGATTCCGCAGGTGGATCCGGGCAAAACAGGAGAGCGAATTCATCTTGAGGGAGAAGTTCCGAGTCCTTCTGATCCTCCCGAGGGATGTCATTTCAATACGAGATGTGCAAAGGTCTGCGACCGGTGCAGAACAGAGGTTCCGCAGCTTCGTGAGATTCAGGAAGGTCATTTTGTGGCATGTCATCTGTATGATGATGCTCGTATTGCAGAGTAGTCGGCCAAGATGGGAAATCGCGGCGGTGACGGCGGACTTCGATGTGATCGAAGAAAGCGGCAGCGTAATTTTGAAGCGTGACCGTATTTTTCTATAGGGAGCTTGTCATGGAGATTATGCCGTATCATCGGCATCTCGATAATATTATGTTTATTAGCCTGTAAGTAAAAATTAATAGGAGGAAAATGAAATGAAAAAGAAACTTCTGATCCCGGCGTTATGCCTGATCCTCGTTTTCACCCTCGGCGCATGCGGAGGCGGAAGCGGCAATGGAGATTCCGCAGATGCGAACGGCTCTAGTACAGTTGTCGTTGCAATGGGAAGCGGATTTTCAAATCTCGACCCGGGCGTAGTATATGAAAAGTATCCGCCGCTGGTGGTCAACGCTTGTTACGAAAATCTCTTTAAATTCTATGAAAACGACGAAGAGGCAAAGCCTTGTCTCGCCGATACATATGAGTTTTCTGAAGACGGTAAAACGCTCACGGTAAAATTAAAGGACAACGTGACGTTTGCCAGCGGAAATAAGATGACGTCTGCCGACGTATTGTTCAGTATCAACAGAACGAAGAATCTTCAGGGCAATCCGTCTTTCATCTGCGATACCATCGAAAGCATGGAAGCGCCGGATGATCTGACCGTAGTATTTCATTTGACAAAGGCTGACAGTGCGATTCTTTCCAAGCTGACTTACTGCGCTCTGGCGGTTCTCGACAGTGAAGTCGTAAAGGCGAACGGCGGTACGGACGCTGCTGACGCTTCGACGTCAGATAAAGCTCAGGACTATCTGAATTCCACAAGCGCAGGTTCCGGTATGTATATCATGACGAGCTACACTCCGGATGATGAAATCGTTCTCGAAAAGAATCCGAATTATTGGGGTGAGTCAACAAATGTTGACAAGTATATCATCAAGATCCAGCCTGACGCGAATACTCAGATGATGACCTTATCCTCTGGCGATCTGGACGTTGCGTTGAATCTGACGGACGATACCATGGCTGAACTGGAAGGTAAGGATAATTTAAAGGGCATCAACGCTGCGACAAAGACAGTAGGCTTTATAATGATGAACCAGGATGAAAGCATCGGAGGCCCTGTTGCCAATAAAAAGGTTCAGCAGGCGATCCGCAAGGCAATCGATTATGAAGGCGTCCACAATGTCTGCGGCGACGGTACGATCACGCCTTACAGCATTATCCAGTCCGGATTTATAGGCAGTAAGGGTGAAAGAGAAGCAGATTTCACGGATATCGAAGAAGCGAAGAAGCTGTTGGCAGATGCAGGATATCCTGACGGATTTGATATCGATCTGAAGGTCTGCGATCTGGATATGGAAGGTATTCTCCTGACGGATCTGGCGCAGAAGGTAAAGGATGACCTGGCGCAGATCGGCATCAACGTCAATATCGTGACTCAGGCATGGGCTGCAGGTTATGGAGACGACTATCGTGACGGTAAGCTCGGCTTTACTGTAATGTACTGGGGCGTAGATTACAATGACCCTAATGTACAGCTGGAATTCCTGCCAGGCGCTTCCGTAGGTCTGAGAGCCGGATGGACGGCAGAGATGGATCCGGAAATCGCTGCATATTATGATAAGATCATGGCGGCGACAGACAATGATGAGCGTACCGCGCTTTTAGAAGAAATGCAGGAAAAACTCTATGATGACGGAGCGTTCCTCATGATCGCTCAGGCACCTGCCCATATCGCTTACAACACGAGATTGGAAGGCGTAGAAATTTCCGATCCATATGCGCTGGATTTGACGAAGATCAATATTAAATAATGATGCGGAAGAAGAAAAAGATGTTTTTACAGCCTCAGATTTGCAGAGGCAGAGGAGTGTCTTTTTTTGAATAATCAGGATCGTTTGCTGCCGAGATTTTAATAGACCGGCAGTAAATCAGGCTTTTATCTGATGAGACATCAAATATCAGATGATGAGATAGACGATGATGTTCCGGACAGGCATTTGCCTGTCCGGATATTGACAAACAGGTACAGACAGGTACTTCCGTGATCATATATCTGTCTGAAAAGATATGGATGACGGAAATACCTGTTGTCATCACGATGAAAAGGCCTGTTTGTATTGCGCAGAAAATATCGCTTATCGAACGGATGAAAAGCGTATATAGCGAAGCAATAAAGAACATACTCTGGCACCGCTCCTTGCGGGCGGCATTTTAGAAGTAATCACTATAGAAAGGTGTCCTATGGAACGGCTGAAATTTATAGGAAAACGACTGGTGTATCTGGTTATCATGCTGTTTGGCGTTGCCACGCTGGTTTTCATACTGACAAAACTGGTTCCAGGCAATCCGGTAACAGCAAACCTGAGTCAGAGAGCGCTCAGCGATCCCGATATCGTCGCAGCTTATGAGGCGAAATACGGTCTGGATCAACCGATCATCGTACAGTATTTTCTCTACATAAAAAATCTGCTGCATCTGGATCTTGGCACATCGATACGTACCAATAATCCGGTACTGTCTGAACTGGCAAGATGCTATCCGGCGACGATAGAGCTTGCGTTATTTGCAATTATTTTAGCGGCGATTTTCGGCATTTTATTCGGAATTATTTCCGCGATGAAAAGAAACAGCATTGCAGATCAGGCGGTTCGCGCCATTTCCGTTACGGGCGTAAGTGTTCCAAGCTTCTGGTTTGCGCTTCTCGTGTTATATTTTTTCTATTATAAACTGGGAATATTCCCCGGTCCCGGCAGGCTGAGCAGCGGCTTTGCGGCTCCCGAAACGGTGACCGGTTTATATGTGATAGACAGTCTGATCGAAGGCGATCTGGCCAAAGCGGGGGATGCTCTGAGCCATCTGATTCTTCCGGGCGTCGTACTGGCTGCATTTACTATGGGTCTCATTACACGAACGACCCGTTCTAATCTGCTGGATGTCATGTCTACCGATTATATCCGTACGGCAAAAGCGAAAGGACTTTCTCAGAAAGACCTGATTTTTCGCCATGCCCTCGGAAATGCCATCATTCCTGTACTGACGGTCATAGGTCTGGGTTTCGGAAACCTGCTGGGAGGCATGGTTCTCGTAGAGACGATTTTCAACTGGCCGGGCGTGGGACAGTTTGCTTATCAATCGGTTATGTCTACGGATTATCCGTCTATCATCGGGGTAGCGCTGCTCATCGCTTTAAATTATATGGTGATCAATACCATCGTAGATATTCTGTATGGAATTATCGATCCGAGAGTGAGGTGCAGCTGATGATACGTTCGCTGAAAAAATTATTTCGATCTAATTACCTCTTTACCTTCGGTGTGATAATATGCTTTTTCTGGGTTATTATGGCGATTATCGCGCCGCTGGTAGCTCCTTATGACCCTGTCGTTCAGGATCTTTCTTCCAAGCTTCAGCCGCCGTCTGGGGAGCATTTCTTCGGTACGGATAACTTCGGCCGCGATATTTTCAGCCGAGTGATCTACGGCGGACGCTATTCCCTTCTGGCAGGCTGCCTGACGGTTCTAATCGCAGGCTGTATCGGCACTTTTTACGGCGCTGTGGCAGGCTATGTGGGCGGAAAAGTGGATAACGTCATGATGCGGATTTCGGAGATGATTTTATCCTTTCCGTCTCTGATTCTGGCGATGATCATCAATGCGATTATGGGATCGAATCTCTTTAATACGATGTTCGCTCTCGTCATCGTGGCATGGCCGACGTACGCTCGCCTTATGCGAAGCGTGGTGCTCAGTGTCAAGGAAAACGAGTACGTTACGGCGGCGGAAGCGCTGGGAGCGTCGAAATGTCGTATACTGATAAAAGAAATCATACCGAACAGCGTCAGCTCCGTTCTCATCATGGCGACGACGGATATCGGAAATCAGATTCTGATGTTTTCTACGCTGAGCTTTTTGGGGCTGGGTTCCGCGCCTCCGACGCCGGAATGGGGAATGATGGTATCTGACGGCGTCAACTACTTTAACAAATTCTGGGTATCCGGCTTTCCGGGTCTCGCCATCTTTACCATGGCGGTAGGAGCTAATTTTATCGGCGATGGTCTGAGAGATCTGCTGGATCCAAAACTGAGAAAACAGTTTTAGGATGACTCGTCGGAGCAAGTGAAACGAAATAGGATACAGGAGAGATCTTTCACAGGATTTTTCCTGTATTTTTGTAATTTGGAATGGAGAAACTAAAATGAGACAAAATAGAGCCCGTCGTGTGATGGAAGCGTTGAAAAAACAAGGCGTGACGCAGATGCTCGTCACAGATCCCATGTCGATTTTTTACCTGACAGGCGTGTATGTTCAGCCCATGGAACGGTTTTACGCCCTTCTGCTGAGAGAAGACGGGAAACATGTATTTTTTCTGAATCATCTGTTTACTGTACCGGAAGATATCGGCATCGAAAAAGTCTGGTCCTCGGATACCGATCCCGTTATGGAAATCGTGTCCAAATATGTAAATTCAGAGAAGCCGCTAGGTGTGGATAAAGATTTAAAGGCCAGATTCCTGCTGCCGCTGATGGAAAAAAATGCGGCGAAGGGATTTCTGAATACCTCTCTGGCGGTAGATCTTACAAGAGGCGTCAAGGATGAAGAAGAACAGGAAAAAATGAGAATTTCGTCTGATCTCAACGATAAAGCCATGGCGAAATTCAAATCATTGGTTCACGAGGGCGTGACCGAAAAAGAGATTGCGGAGCAGATGCTTGCGATTTATCTCGATCTGGGCGCCGACGGATTTTCTTTTGAGCCGCTGGTAGCCTTTGGGGAGAATGCCGCTGACCCTCACCATGCGCCGGATCATACGGCGCTGAGGCCGGGGGACTGCGTTCTCTTCGATGTAGGATGTGTTAAAGATAATTACTGTTCGGATATGACGCGTACTTTCTATTTTCAGAAGGTAAGCGAGGAACACCGCCATATTTACGATACGGTTCGCCGGGCAAACGAGGCGGCCATCGCGAAGATCAAGCCGGGAATACCTCTGTGTGAACTGGATTTAACGGCGCGAAATCTCATCGACGGCGAAGGCTACGGTCCGAATTTCAACCACAGACTGGGCCATTTTATCGGTCTGGGAGAACATGAGTACGGCGATGTTTCCTCTGTCAACACTCAGGAGGCTGTGCCGGGCATGATTTTTTCCATCGAACCGGGCATTTATGTGGCAGGTGATACCGGTGTTCGAGTAGAAGATTTAGTGTTAGTAACAGAAGACGGTTGTGAGGTGCTGAACCGCTATCCGAAGGAATTGGAAATTATCGGATAATCATGCTGACAGCGGAAGATGGATACGGGGGAACGATATGAATTTAGAGGCGGATAACGCAAATCCTATAGCGATATTACATATGGCGAATGGCAAAAAAATCGTCATTGAGCTTTTGCCGAAATCGGCGCCGAATACGGTAAACAGCTTTATTTATGTGGCGTCTCAGGGACTGATGGATCATCATGCGATTCAGCGCATCGTGCCGGGAAATTGGGTGGATGTCACTTATACGGCGTTTGGTCATAAAGAGTCTCAATACTTAATTCCCAACGAATTTGAATTGCATCCTGAAGCAGAGCCGCTGGATTCTCATCCTGGCTGTGTCTGTATGGGCGGCTATGGAGAGGCCGGGCTGGCGAGCTGCGAGTTTTTCTTTCCTCTGAGAGATTGCCCGGATCACAAGGGGATTTATCCTGTTTTTGGCAATGTGATCGAGGGTATAGATGAAATTTATCGATTGGAGAAGGTTGAGACAAGGCCTGTGGATTTTCCCATCGAGGGAGTGGAGGTCAACGAGCCACTCGAGCCGGAAATCATCGAACGAGTGGAGTTGGAGCTTCACGGAAAAGAGTATCCGGAACCGGTGAGAGTTCAAAATCCTCAGCTTCCGCCGTGCTGGAAACAGAACGAAAATCGAACTGGGGCGGAGAAGGGCTGAGGATGGGAGAAGCGGCGAGAAGTATGGTATAGATCGAACCGCATTGACGCGCCGCTGACGCTGACGGAAATATGATACTTTGCCGCTTGCAGATCACTCCGACGTATACGTTACTCTCACGTCGATATCAGCTCTCATAGAAAGCTGAAGGATGGCGGCATAGTCCAGCCGAAATTCCAGAACGTCTCCTGTGTGAAGCTCTTTTTGGCAGTCGGTTACGTCGAGGATCGTGTGGTCGCTGGAACCCCCTACGATTTCGATGCCGGGAAGCAAAGACGTGATGCCGAGAGCCGCTCCCAGATCGGCTTTACCTGCGCCTAAGAGAGCTCTCTTTCGGATTCCGCGGTCTTCATAGGCGGGTCTGCTGCCGAAGGCGTCGATGAAGATTTTGCCTATCGGATAGCTCGGTTTTTCCCGAAGTTCGATGATTTCAGCCTTCAGATGAAAGACGTCAGGATCGAGATATTCGTCCAGACCGGGAATCTGCCAGACTTCAGATAAAATCAGAGGATTTTCCGCTGCCTCTCCGATGCGGAGATGATTGATACCCGGAGGCATTTCTCCGGTATGCAGCAGCAGATAGGAGCTGGTAGCGCCGCCGGAGATGATTTCCAGTTTTCTGCCGATGGCGGCTTCTACATTTTGAGCTATGGATAATAGTTCTTTCATTTTTTCGGTTGTCGGCCGGATGGAACCGTAACAGCCCAAATTCGTTCCAATTCCCGCCAGGTGAAGACCGGGAAGTTCGTTTTCTACACATACGCATGCTTCCAGCATTTCCTGTTTGTCCCAGAATCCTTCTCGCAGATCTCCCAGATCCGCCATGAGAATGACGCTGCGCTGTACGCCTCGACGGAGACATTCGCCGTCAAATGCTCTCAGAACAGAGAGATCGCTGTGAAGGCTGTAATCCGCAAGACGAGCCACATCGGACAGCTCGCTCATCATAGGAATCCGAAGGAGCAGATAGGGGCCGGGCACTCCCGCCTCGATGTTTTTTTCGATCTGCTCTAAGCGGGAAGCGGCCAGCTGATCGGCGCCGTTTTCCCGCAGTATTTTGCACAGCGGCGGAAAAGCGCTGAATCCCTTGATGACGGCTGCGGTGCTGATATCGGCGGCTTTCGTACGGGCTGTGATTTCTGATATATTGTGCTTTAGCTTGTCTGTATTTACGATGAGCTGAGGGTAAATTCTGTTCATGTAGCTTGCCAGTCCTTTTCTCTTTCATTGATCTATAGTAAATGCTTTCTTGTAAGTGAGGAAGTATTTTGTGTTTCAAAAGCGAGAGTCTCTGCAAAAATGAATAAAAGACGATATAACAAGCGCCAGATGGAACCCGTCGCTTCTGCAAGCGGCGGGTTCCATTTCCGGGTTTCGGCGGTTGGGTAATCATTCCCCGCCGAAACCCGGCTGAGCGAAAGCTCCTGGCGCTTGGTGCAAGCGTAGCGTCGTCCCTGACAAGCGAGCTTGTCAGGAGTTCAGTTCCGCTTTAAATTTACGAATAAATATATTTCGCTGTTTATTGTTCCGCTTTATGTCAAAAAGATTCAGAGACGGTGCTCTGCGCACCACTTTATAGTACAATATGCGTTTTTTTTCGGCAAGAAGGTTAGAGTGAAATTGTTATTCTAAATTTGAAACAGGGAGTAAAAAATGCGGCATAAAAAGCGGCATAATAAAGTTGACAGGATGTCTTCTATTTTCCGGCATCTGTGAGAAAAAAAGAACGATATTCGCGGAATG
>CAZGBL010000052.1:0-9061 GCA_964523955.1 uncultured Oscillospiraceae bacterium
AAAAAAACAATTCATAATAATAGTTTTTAATTTATTTTTATTATTTAAAACTGAAAAAATATACTAAAGTATATCAATTTTCATTATTTTGAAAAAAAAGCGGTTTATCTTCTTTGCAAAAAAGGTATAATAGATCCAGCAAAATATTTGAGTTGCGACAAATATATGACAAGCCAGCTTGTCGGGAGCTCTGCTCCGTTTTAAATTACAAAATTTTGAATCGTAAAGTTCATCATTGAATAAATGATTGGAGAAGGAAGAACATGGAAGAAAAGAGACAGGTTTATCTCGATTATTCTGCTACAACGCCTGTGCGCCAGGAAGTAGTCGATGAGATGATACCATATTTTACTCAGAAATTCGGCAACGCTTCATCGATTTACACAGTAGGAGCTGTCGCGAAGGATGCGCTGGACAATGCCCGCGGACAGGTGGCATCTCTCATAAATGCGGAACCGAAGGAAATCATATTTACGTCCGGAGGCACAGAATCTGACAACTGGGCGATTATCGCCATGGCCAGAAAGCTAAAAAATAAAGGAAAGCATATTATCACCTCTGCAATCGAGCATCACGCCATCCTTCATACATGCGAGTATCTCGTACGTAAAGAAGGCTTCGAGGTCACTTATATCGGCGTCAATTCCGAAGGCATTGTAGATCCGGAAGAAGTAGAAGCGGCCATTCGCCCTGATACGATTCTCATCAGTATCATGTATGTCAATAATGAGGTGGGCAGTGTACAGCCAGTGAAAGAGATCGGAGCCATCGCAAGGGAACATGGCATTCTGTTCCACACGGATGCGGTACAGGCCGCTGGGAATGTCCCCATCGATGTAAAAGATATGAATATCGATATGCTGTCCCTGTCTTCTCACAAAATATACGGACCGAAAGGGATCGGAGCACTTTTTGTACGCACAGGCGTGATTCTGCCTACATATATTCACGGTGGAGCGCAGGAAAATAAAAAGCGTGCGGGTACGGAAAATATTCCGGCAATCGTCGGTTTCGGCAAAGCGGCAGAAATCGCAAAACGCGATTTTGACAGCCATGTAGCTCATATCAGCGGTCTGCGGGATCATTTTGTAAAGAGAGTTCTCGAAGAAGTGCCCGGGACTTATTTTAACGGCAGTAAAGAGCATCGACATCCCGGCAACGCAAACATCACCTTTGAATATGTAGAAGGCGAAGCGATCTTACTTTATCTGGATTTTGCGGGTATCAGCGCATCTTCAGGTTCCGCGTGCTCTTCCAGATCTCTTCAGCCATCCCACGTGCTTACCGCTCTGGGTATTCCGGTAGAGCTGATTCACGGTTCCATCCGGTTTACCTTCGGCGATATGACGACGATGGAGGATGTAGATTATACCGTAGATCAGATCAAGAAAATTATAGCAAGACTCAGAGAAATTTCGTCCGTCTCTGAAGAGAAAGGTTGGTAAAAAATCATGGCAATGTATAACGATAAAGTAATAGATCATTTCATGAATCCTCATAATGTAGGAGAAATCGAAGACGCTTCCGGCGTAGGTACCTTCGGAAGTCCTGTGTGCGGCGACATGATGCAGATGTCCATCAAAGTAGATGATAATGGTGTGATTACAGATGCAAAATTCAAAACCTATGGCTGCGGATCCGCTATCGCATCTTCAAGTATCGCGACCGATATGATCATCGGAAAGACGTGCGAAGAAGCGCTGAAAATTACGAACGCCGACGTTCTCGAAGCGTTGGGGGGTCTCCCTGCAGTAAAGGTTCACTGTTCCATTCTTTCGGAACAGTCGATTAAGGCTGCCATTTACGATTATGCGCAGAAAAACGGTCTTGAATTTGAAGGACTGAAAGATTTTGATCCAGATGCAGACGATCACGATGACGATTCCTGCGAAGTCAATGAGGATGAGTTATAATACAGGCGGAGACACGACGCTGCAGCGGCTTTCTGCAAGCGCCGATCGATGGATAATAGCGATATAGATGCAGATTACCGAGGGGCTGTCTTTTAGAAGGCAACCCCTTTTCACAGTATGGAGAAAAATGATGACAAAAAAGCTGACCCCTATGATGCAGCAATATCTTGAAATCAAGCAGCAACACCAGGACTGTATTCTATTCTTTCGCCTGGGCGACTTTTATGAGATGTTTTTCGACGACGCTGTCACAGCATCGAAGGAAATGGAAGTGACACTGACAGGGAAAAACTGCGGACTCGATGAAAAAGCTCCGATGTGCGGCGTTCCGTATCACGCCGTAGATACTTACATATCCAAGCTCATTGAAAAAGGATATAAAGTTGCCGTATGCGAACAAACAGAGGATCCCTCTACCGCAAAAGGAATCGTAAAACGAGAGGTCATTCGGATCGTTACTCCGGGCACGGTTGTGAATCAGGGAATGCTGGATGAAAAAGAAAATAACTATCTCGCCAGCATTTTCGCTTCTCAGGATGGAGCCGGCATCGCTTACTGTGATATTTCTACCGGCGAATTGGCGGCAGGAGAATTTCACAGCGGCAATCTCTGGAACGATCTCTTAAATGAACTGATTCGCATCGATGTCCGAGAGCTGGTCGTAAACGAATATCTGCGTGAAAGCGCCTTTTGCAGAGATGTTTCTGACCTTACAGATTCTTATCAATCTGTGCTTTCCGAGGCTTATTTTGACGAGCGGCAGGCGGAGTTTTCTGTAAAGCGACAGTTTCACGTCGGCTCGCTGACGGGAATCGGACTGGAGGATATGCCCTTGGCAGTCAGAGCGCTGGGCGGCCTCCTGTGTTATCTGGCAGAAACGCAAAAGAGCAGCGTCGAACAGCTCACCCGCGTTGAAATCCTCGATTCTGAAGGACACATGTCGCTGGACAAATCAGCCATTAAAAATTTAGAGCTGACAGAGACACTCTTTGAAAAAAAAGTAAAAGGCTCCCTTTTGGGAGTGCTGGATAAGACACAGACTGCTATGGGTTCCAGAAAACTGAAAAAATGGATCAGAGAGCCATTGAATCGTTCACGAGACGTCAATCTCAGATTAGACGCTGTGGAGCTCCTCACAGAAGATATCCTCCTTCGCAACAATCTGCGCGAATCTTTGAAATCTGTCTACGATCTGGAAAGACTCTCCGGCAGAATCGCAGGCGGCAATGCAAACGCGCGGGATATGCTGGCTTTGAAAAACTCCGTATCCGTCCTTCCGGAGATAAAGACGGATCTCCTTTCCTGCAGCAGTGAGATGCTTCGGAATCTGGGAGAAAAAATCGACACGCTGGAAGAAGTACGTGAAAGAATAGAACTGGCGATCAAAGAAGATCCTCCCGTCACCATTAAAGAGGGCGGACTGATCCGTGACGGTTACTCTGAGGAATTGGATGAAATTAAAGAAGCCTCCGGCGACAGTCTTTCCTGGATTATGAATCTGGAAGCAGCGGAACGTGAAAGGACTGGAATCAAGAAGCTCAAGGTAGGATTTAATAAGATATTCGGCTACTACATCGAGGTTTCAAAAGCTCAAGCGGAAAACGTGCCGGAAGATTATATCAGAAAACAGACATTGGTGAATTACGAACGCTATGTAACACCGAAGCTGAAGGAGATGGAGTCTGTCGTTCTGAACGCCGAAAGCCGGATCAATACCCTGGAATATGAAATTTTTACCGAACTCAGAGAATACCTGAAAACCTTTACGAAGACGGTTCAGGATACTGCAGACGCTGTCTCTGATCTGGACGTATTGGCATCTTTCGCTGAGGTCAGCAGCAAAAACGGTTATACAAAACCGAATGTAGATGACGGAGATGTGATCAGTATCGTAAAAGGCCGTCATCCTGTCATCGAACAGACAATTTTAGACGGTATCTTTGTGTCCAACGATACCTATGTCAATCAGCGTGATCAAAGTATGCTTTTGATTACAGGCCCTAATATGGCAGGAAAATCCACCTATATGCGTCAAACGGCTCTCATCGTTCTCATGGCTCAGATGGGCTGCTTTGTTCCGGCAGAAAGCGCACAGATCGGTATCGTTGACCGGATTTATACCAGAATCGGAGCCTCAGACAATCTCACACAGGGACAGAGCACCTTCTTTGTAGAGATGAGCGAGCTCGCCTATATTCTCAACACGGCTACCGAACGAAGTCTTGTTATCCTCGATGAGATCGGGAGAGGCACCAGTACTTACGACGGACTCTCCATCGCATGGGCCGTCGTCGATTATCTCTGCAGTGAGCAGCGTCACATTCGGACACTGTTCGCCTCTCATTATCATGAATTGACGATCTTAGAAGAATCTCTGCCGGGATTTAAGAATCTCAACGTATCTGTCAGTGAAAAAGACGGTGACATCGTATTCCTGCATAAGATCACAGAAGGAAGCGCCAGCAAGAGCTACGGCATTCATGTGGCCAGGCTGGCCGGCGTTCCGGAGACCCTTCTTGCAGCTGCGCAGAGAAAATTAGAAGATTTGGAGGATTCGTCATCAGCACAGAAAACGGTATATGAAAGTGTGGAATCCCTGTCAAGAAAAAGCAAAGAAAGCGTGAACGCCGTCAGCGATGAGAAAAAGAACATACAGGGTTCCGCGGAACCGCAGCAGCTTTCGTTCCTGACTTTTACACAGCATCCAGCGGTGGAAATGCTGAAATCTATCGACCTGATGAATATTACGCCGTCAGGTGCCATCGCTATTTTGGAAAAACTGAAGGATGCCGCAGAAAAAATGTAGGATGTTTATCTGGGATCAATCTATGTTAAAATAAAAGAAAGTACTTCTTTTGGAACACAACTTTTGAAACGAGACGAGCCGGAGATAAGGAGGTGTGGAGATGGAAAATTTCATAAGACAAAAAATTGCGGAACTTCCGAGACAGCTGGCGGATAAGATCGCCGCCGGAGAAGTAGTGGATCGTCCTCTTTCTATCGTAAAGGAACTGGTAGAAAATTCTATAGATGCGGGCGCCGATTTTATTACCATCGAAATTAAGCATGGAGGCAAATCGTATATCCGCGTTACTGATAACGGCTGCGGTATTCCAAAGCAGGAAGTAGAGCTGGCTTTCAAACGACATGCTACAAGTAAAATTTCAAAAATGAAAGATCTGGATTCCATCGAAACACTCGGCTTTCGAGGGGAAGCCCTGGCCAGTATCGCCGCTGTTTCCCGCACGGAAATCATTACAAAGTCACCTGAGGAAGAAATGGGCACCTGTGTAGTGAACGAAGGAGGCTCTATCACTTCCATTTCCGATACCGGATGTCCCGATGGCATGACGATAGTCGTCAGGGATCTGTTTTACAATACACCGGCCAGAGAAAAGTTCCTGAAAAAGGACAATACGGAAAGCTCTCTGATTATCGATTTTATTTCAAAGATCGCTCTCGCATATCCCGATGTGCGTATTCGACTGATAAACAATGGAAATACTCTTTTCACCACGCCGGGCAGAGGAGATCGTTTTTCGTGCATCGCTACCGTATACGATCCCCATACAGCGGAAAAGATGATACGCATCTCCGATACAGACGGCGATATATTGCATCTCGAAGGATATATTTCTCCTCCTGAATTCACCAGAATGAACAGGAAAAATCAGATTTTTTTTGTAAACGGAAGGTATGTTCAGAGCAAAGTTTTAGAGCGCGCCGTTTCCGACGCTTATCGGCAGCGTCTGTTTGAAGGCCGATATCCGATGGTATTTCTCTTTCTCGATATCCGTCCGGAACTGCTGGATGTCAATATACATCCCAATAAAAAAGAGATTCGGTTTGATGACGATGAAAAAGTCTGCGATTTTGTCACTCGCGTCATAAAACAGGGACTCGGCGAAAAAGAGGCTGTCAGCAGTATTATTTTCAAAAAGGACGCGAAACAGGCTGACGAAAAAAAGCCAGTGGAAGGGTCTTCCTCCAGAGGGAACGGTGAAGAAGGACAGAAACAGATGGATATTCGGTCGATTCTCCGTGAGAAACGTTCAGAACAGGCGTCAGCATCTCTGCAGATGCAGGGAGATATAAAAAGATCGGAATCCGCAGCGGAAACACCTGCGTCCTACAAAAGTTCGTCACCAGAATCTTCTGCAAAAAGAAACGGTTTCCCGAAGGAGCGCTCCGCGGCAGAACCCACAGAAGCAAGAGAAATCACGGAAAATGCTCTGCCCGGTCAATCTGACGCTTTGATCAGCGAGGAACTCAAATTCATTCCGAAAAATCAGCCGGCAGAACATATTCCTTTCGATATTTCAGGGATCCGTCCGGTAGGTTCGATTTTCGCCACTTATATTTTAGGCGTAAGCAACGATACATTTTACATGATCGATCAGCATGCTGCCCATGAAAGAATCTTTTTTGAGAAGTTGACGAAAGAATTTTATGGTCAACAAAAAGCTTCTCAAACGACAGCGATTCCCATCAAGATTGATGTCAGCCATACGGTGAAAAACAAGGAATCCGAATGGATCGGCTTTCTCAGGAATATCGGTTTCGAGATCGAAGAGTTCGGGCCTAAAAATTACGCGGTAAAGGCGTTTCCTATGTACATGAATTATGAAGAGGCGGAAGCGTTTCTCAGCGACTTTTTCGATAGTCTGGATGAACCTGGAGCATTCCGGGATCAAAGAACTGCGGATAAGATCATCACCAGGGCTTGTAAATCAGCGGTGAAAGCCAACGATAAGCTTGACGAAGCAGAAATTCATCAGCTCATCCGTGATCTGGCCGCAGCGGACAACCCTTTTTCCTGCCCTCACGGTCGTCCGACGATGATAAAGATGTCGAAAAGGGAAATCGAGGCTCTCTTTAAAAGATAAAAAACATGCTGAAAACGGCAGAAATTTTTTATCTTTTTATCACAAAAAAATAAGATTGCGAACTTTTATACAGACAGAGGTTTTGATACAATGAATAACAGAAAAATCCTAGTGGTAGCAGGGCCTACGGCGGTGGGAAAGACGGAATATTCCATACGGATCGCTCAGAAGCTCAATGGAGAAATCGTTTCCGCTGACTCGATGCAGATCTATAAATATATGGATATCGGAAGCGCAAAACCTACCGCAGAGGAGCAGAGAGCGGCAAAACACTGGCTCGTAGACGAGATCGATCCCAAAACACCGTTCAGCGTTGCAGAATACTGTAAATTGGCAAAACAGTGCATCGATGACATTTTTCGCAGAGGAAAACTGCCGATCATTTCCGGAGGGACGGGTCTTTATGTCAACTCTCTGATCTATGACATGGATTTTTCCGCTTCGCCTCAAAACAACGATTTGCGTCAGAAATATCAGCAGATCGCGGAAGAAAACGGAAATGAATATCTGCATTCCATTCTTGCAGACTGCGATTCGGAAGCTGCAGCGCGCATCCATCCAAATAATGTAAAGAAAGTGATTCGCGCTATTGAAGCCGCAAAGCTGGGAGAAAAAATTCCGCCCTTTGAACAGTCGTTCCGGCCAACACAAGATTACGATTGCCTGCTGATCGGTTTAGACCGTTCCAGAGAAGAGCTTTATGACAGAATCAACCGCCGTGTCGATCTCATGATGGAAGCGGGACTGGAGGAAGAGATCCGCCGGCTGATGTCCATGGGTCTCTCTTCCAGCGATATTTCGATGAAGGGAATCGGATATAAAGAGCTGATTGACTCCATGAATGGATTATATGAAAGAGAAGAAGCGGCAAGGCGAATCAAACGAAACAGCCGGCGTTATGCAAAGCGGCAGCTAACATGGTTTCGCCGGTATCCGGATATTCGATGGTTTACTTTATCTGAAAATAGGAAAGAGGATCCGCTTGAAGATATTCTATTCTATCTGAAAGAAAATGGAATCGAGTGAAGAAAAATGGCAGAGAATAATATTCAGAAAAAAATAGAAGAAACAGCTAAGGCTGAGAACGTTGAAAACGGTAAAGTGCGCCTGTATAACAAAGGCAGCCGGCCGGACAATGTGGTCTTGAAGGAGATCCAGACAGAAGAAGAGTGCGAGCAGATTCAAAAGGAATTGCCTTCCTTCATGCGAGGTTTTTTCGTGTATATGCGCCAGTCACTTTTGCCTATGTCGCGTCTGGCGTATCTTCATGATATCCGTTTTTTCTGCCAGTATCTCATCGATCAGACAGATTTGACCCAAGCTGCGAATATAAAGCAGATCAAGGCTTCAGAATTTGACGAGATCCGCGGTTCGGACGTCAATATCTTTCTCGATTACTGCAGGCGATACAGAGTGGAGAACGAAAGTGGAGAAATACTCATATATGAGAACAATAATACGACACTGGCGCGCAAGAAATCTTCTATCTCTGTTCTCTTTAAATTTCTCTACCGGGAAGAAATCATCTCCAGAAATATTACAGATCAGTTCGACCCGATCCGCGTCGCCAAAAGGTCGGATCGAGAGATCAAGGCGCTGCAGGACAATGAGGTGATGATTATGCTCGACGCTGTCTCCACAGGGGAGCATCTTACAAAAAAGGAACGCCAATTCTGGGAAAAGACGAAAAAGAGAGATAAAGCGATCCTCGTCTTATTTCTCACTTACGGTCTGCGGCTTTCCGAATTGCAGCAGCTCAATGTCTCTTCTTTTAACTTTCAAAGAGGTGAATTTATCATCTATAGAAAACGCGGAAAAGAGTCCGTCATGCCGTTGAATAATAAAACCGTACGAAAGGCATTACACGAATACATCGATGAAGAGCGAATGAGCGAAGAAAAAATCCATCCGGGAAATGAAGATGCTCTCTTTCTCTCGTTACAGGGAAAGCGAATGACAGAGAGACAGATCCGGGAGCTTGTAAAAAAATATACCTCTATCGGTTTAGCCACGTCTCGTTCGGCGGGCTACAGCCCTCATAAGTTAAGGGCTACCGCTGCCACCTCGTTAATCAGCAGAGGAAATTCGATTTTTGATGTCCAACAGCTTTTGGATCATGAAAATGTTACGACGACACAGCTTTACGCGGCGCACAAGCTGAATACAAAACGTGATCTCATCGGCAGCTTTGAATGGGACGACGAATTTGATCATTAAAGGATTCTGGCAGTTGCAGATGGAAGCCGTAAGGTGTGCGGCAAT
>CAZGBL010000052.1:9161-11994 GCA_964523955.1 uncultured Oscillospiraceae bacterium
TGTGCGGCAATGCGGCAGCATTGTTGGGAAAACATGACCTTCGGAGATATATTTTCCGTCAGAATAAAAATGAAAATTTGAGAATTAATAAGGAAAAATAATGCAGAAAAATACATTCGATTTATTAATAAATAAATTCGGGATTTCAGAAAACGTGCTGAATCTCGTCAATCGAGCGGAAGATAAGGCAGCGGATGGATTTGCAAAGCTCGACGATATAAAGGCGTACAATCAATATAAAGTGCTTGACGTATTCCGAGAATGCAGAATCAGTGATCGTCACTTCGCCTGGAATACGGGCTACGGCTATGACGATGCGGGAAGGGAAGCTCTCGAAGAGGTCTACGCCCGTGTTTTCGGAACGGAAAGCGCTATTGTCCGTCCGCTGATCGTAAATGGAACTCATGCGCTGACACTGACGCTTACAGGCATTCTCAGACCGGGAGACGAAATCGTCTACTGTACTGGAGCTCCTTATGATACGCTGGAAGAAGTGATCGGCATTCGAGGCGAGGGAAGGGGTTCCCTCAGGGATTTCGGCATCACATATCGTCAGGTGGAGCTTCTCGAAGATGGAAGAATCGACATCGAAGGCGTAAAAAACGCTATCAACGAACATACGCGGATGATGTGTGTTCAGCGGGCTACAGGTTATGGCTGGCGCAGGGCGATCACTATTCCTGAAATCGAAGAATGGGCGGCTGCGGTAAAATCCATAAGGCCGGACATCGTGTGCATGGCGGACAACTGTTACGGTGAATTTCTGGACATAAAAGAGCCTACCGATGTAGGGGTTGATGTCATGGCGGGTTCCCTGATCAAAAATCCAGGCGGAGGCATCGCGCTTTCCGGAGGATATATCGCAGGCAGAAAAGACCTTATCGAGTTGATCTCTTACCGGATGACATCTCCGGGAATCGGTAAGGAATGCGGTCTGATGTTCGGTCAGTCCAGAAGCATGTTTCAGGGATTTTTCATGGCGCCCAGCGTAGTGAACGGAGCCGTAAAAGGGGCGATGCTCTGTGCAGCTGTTTTTGAAGAGCTGGGATTTGAGGTATGCCCGACGTCGTCGGAAGAACGCAGCGATATTATAGAAGCCGTCAAGCTGGGATCACCGGAAGCTGTGATCGCGTTCTGCAGGGGTATTCAGAGCGCGGCTCCTATCGACGCTTATGTCGTTCCTGAACCGTGGGACATGCCAGGATACAGCGATCCGATCATCATGGCCGCCGGAGCATTTGTACAGGGATCATCCATCGAACTGTCTGCCGACGCGCCGATCAGAGAACCTTATATCGTGTATTTTCAGGGCGGAATCACATATGAGCATTCAAAATTCGGAGTGATCAAAGCGCTGCAGGCGCTCCTCGATGAAGGGCAGATTTCACTCTGACATTTTTTACCGCAGACAAGCGGTCTCGATTGTCGACCTTCGTCTGCTTACAATCAATAAAAAGGGGAATAGCTGTCAAAGGAATTTTTTCAGGGAATGTGCCTTTTGCTGCAGAGCATGAGGATGCATAAGTATGGAGATTAAAAAATGAAGCATGGCAATATGGATAATCAGCCAAAAATCGAAAAATCGAAGAAGCGAACGAATATGAGCAGAAAAAAGAAAATTCTCTCGATTATCGAGTTTATCATTTTAGTTGGAATCGTTGTGGGAATCCCACTTCTGATCTATCAGACAAATCCGGAAATTATCGCAAATTTTAAGTCTGTCGAAAAATTTGACGCGTGGATATCGGAATATAATAGTATCGGATTAATAATATATATTATCTGTCAGGTTACGCAGATCATTCTCTGTTTTTTTCCTGGTCAGATCATACAGATCGCCGGCGGCTATATGTTCGGCTTTTTTAAAACGTTGCTGGTTTCCGTCATCGGAGCGCTCATCGGAACATTGATTACCTTTTATCTGGCAAAGGTTCTGGGCAAAAATGCGATCAGACTCTTTTGCGGAGAAGAGAAGTTTGAAAAGTACGTCCGTATGATGCATACAAAAAGAGCCAGAGTCATCATTTTTCTTGTATATCTCATTCCGGGACTTCCAAAGGATATGATGGCTTATGCAGCAGGAGTATCCGATATCAACGTGACAGAGTTTACTATATTATCGCTGATCGGCAGAATACCTGCCATGACGGTTTCGATTCTATTCGGCGTCTGTCTGTATTCCAGCGATTATATGAGCGCGATTCTCATCGCTATAGCCATGCTGATCATTTTCCTGATCTGCATTATAAAGAGAAAATCCATTGCGGAATTTATCGATAAAGCAGAACTGAAAAATAAGATTAACAAATAAAAGGCAGCGACTAAACTCATGGATTTTCCTGTCAAATAACTTAAATACAACGATATAAGGAGTGCGTATGCAGGAAAGCATCATCGGCTTGACGATCGTGGCCTTCGGAACAAGCCTGCCGGAACTTGCCACAAGTGTCAGCGCTGCATGGAGGGGAAATGCGGACATCGCTGTAGGAAATATCGTTGGAAGCAATATATTCAACATCTTATTCGTTCTGGGCACATCCAGCCTTCTGACGCCTTTGGACTTCAGTTGGAAATTCATTTTGGACGGTATGGTATGCGTCTTAGCGGCAGCTCTGCTTTATGGAAGCTGTTCCAAAAAGCAGATCATCAGCAGAAAAGCGGGATTTCTCATGCTCGCATTGTACGCCGTTTATTTCACGTATCTGATTTACAGATAAACAAATAATGAGAATGCGATATGAACGGAAACAAGCCTGCAGAATATCCTCAATGCTTCTATTTTTCCTATGCCAAGACTCCGGCGTCCATACGTTTTTTGCAGCAATGTAATGAA
>CAZGBL010000053.1:0-11961 GCA_964523955.1 uncultured Oscillospiraceae bacterium
ATCCACGATGATTCCCGCCGGGCTTCCGGGACACCCTCTTTCCTATATTACAGTTCAAAGATTCCTTTTTCTATTTTTAAAGCGGAGCAGAGCTCCTGACAAGCTTGCTTGTCAGGGACGACGCGAACGCTTGCAGCAAGCGCCAGGAGCTTTCGCTCAGCCGGGTTTCGGCCGGGGGGATTATTACCCAACCGCCAAAAGTCGGAAATGGATCCCGCCGCTTACAGAAACGAGGGACATCTGGCGCTTGTTATATGCGATACGCATCGATCAACGTTCCTGCTTCCAAAGGCTGCGTACCAGCCGGCAGAAACCCCAACAGATCACAGCCTATCAAAGATGATACGGCGCCGACGCAAAGATTTCTGTTTTCGACGAAAAACGCTTCACCGTCTATGACCTCCAGCTTTCCTCTCAGAGGGCGAGCCGTATTGCTTATCTTTTTATACGCTTCTTTGAGTTTCACTCTGAGTTTGACTGGCTCGTAATTTCCCCATCCACCTATTTTTCTTATATACGGTAATACCACAAGCTGCAATCCTATGATTGCAGCCGCAGGATTTCCCGAAAGACACAGGATTACATTTCCGTCCTTTGCTCCTGCAATCATCGAACCTCCCGGACGTATGTCCAATTTATCAAAAAAGATGTCTGAACCGATGTTTTGCAGCACTTGACGCGCCCAGTCGTAATCGCCTACAGAAGCTCCGCCGGACGTAATCACCACATCACAAGTCTCGAAGCCTTTCAAAATTTCTTCCCCAATTCTTTCCGGATCATCGTCCATAATTCCCAGATCGACAGACTTTGCCCCAGCTTTGTGAAGGAATCCGGATATAGAAAAATAATTACTGCTGTAAATTTGGCCGTATTTCAGAGGTTCACCGAGAGGACAAAGCTCTGTACCGGTATTCATAATTCCGATCACCGGGCGTCTGTATACGCTGATCTCAGCAATTCCCTGCGTCGAAATTGCAGCCATGGCGGCAGCGTCGAGCTTTGTTCCTTTAGGAAGAATGCATTCACCTTCTTTTATATCCTCACCCACCTGAATGATATTTTTATTCGCCGAAACAGAGGAAAAAAAAGTGACCGTGTCTTCTGTAAATTTTACATCCTCAAATTTTACTACCGCATCGGCTCCCGGCGGGATGGGAGCTCCCGTCATAATTTTAGCTGCATACCCGCTGGTAATGGCAACGCCGGGCGGATAACCCGCCGGAATGATCTCGCAGATTTTCAATGTTACAGGCGTTTCGTCGCCTGCTCCTTCGGTGTCTGATGCGATGAATGCATAACCGTCAAACGGTGATTTTTCAAATGGAGGCACATTCATACAGGCGTAAATGTCCTCGGCTAAAATGCGGCCGATAGCATCTGCTAATTTACATTTTTCTATTTTAGCGTCAAACGGAATTTCAAAGAGCATCTCCTTGGCCTCTTCCGGTGAAACTTTGAATTTCATATTTCTTCCTCTATCACTATCTCTGTTGAAATCAGGGCTGGCTTTCCCAATATTTTCTCATCTTTTGCAGCTATTTATGACTCTGCGCTTCCTGTCACCTTCGTCGGCAGATCCTTCGGCAGGAGCATTACACATACTGCGGCCAAAATCGAGAATATGCCGGCGCCGATATAGATCGATTCATACAGCATATTCGGAAACAACGATTCGCAGATCGGAGCGATTATGTAACCTGCTGTCAGCCAGGCTCCGAGATTCTGCAGCGTGCTCTGCATTCCCCCGACGGCGCCGAGAATACCGGCATCGATATCGCGCAGAAGCGCCGGCACGGTTTTGCCCATAGCAATCATCGAACCGAACAACAGACCCTGAACGACGATAATCACACTGGTAAACGCCCCAAATGGCACGAGAAGTATACATGAAATCGCAATGCCCTGAAGTACACAGATAGAGATCATGACAGGTCTGAACATTTTAAACCTCGTTATGACCGCCGGCATAAACACGCTGCCGATTGCTACTGACACGCTGCTGATAAAAGCAATCCTGCCTGTACTTCCCGCATCTCCTCCAATTTCATAAAGCGCTGCGCTGATATAGGATAATTGCGTCATACAGATGCCGAATACCAATAAGGCGAAGAAAGAAACAATCCAAACATTTCTGTTTTTCAGTACGGACTTAAATTGGATCAATCCAACGGTATCCGCTTTCTGTCCTTCCATCGGATGGGACTGATAGAAAAGCAGCCAGATGAATAAGGTGAGCACAGCTAAAATGCTGCACAATCTGTAAGCAGGGAAAATCGTTTCAAAATATCCGCCTATTGAAATGGCGATACCTCCTCCCACGGATGCACCGCATACATAGATTCCCATCGCCACGTTCATCACATCCGACCGAAACCAGAGGCGAATCGCTTTCGTCGAATTCGCATTTAGTATGGCGACGCCAATACCCATGAAAAGACTCGTAATACAGAGAGACCAAAAACCCGTCGCGAAAGAGCGCAATGCGGCGCCGATGATGAATATGACGATACCTACCGTCATCACTCTTTTTATGCCATATTTATCGCCCAAATTTCCCGTCAATATTCCAAAGAGTACTCCCGCCAGATAAGGCATATTACACACGATACCGAACTGTGATGCAGACAGGCCAAATTGAGGCATCATTATCGTCGCCAAACCGGCTGTAATATAACAGGAAAACTGAAAAATAAATAAAACAGAAGCCATCGCCACAAGTGACATCCAACGTTTCGTATTTTCATTCCTGAATTTCATATACAACCTCTTCTTCTATAATTTATTGTGAAACCTTGCGTAAAACCCTAACCCATATGCAGACGAAACGGTCTTTGCTAAGCTCAGCCATCGATTGCAGCATCGTTTCATCGGTTCTGCCGTTCTCGCTCTTTTCATTTAAAGCGGAGCAGAGCTCCCGACAAGCTCGCTCGCTATTACTGAAAATTTAAGCCCAAAAAACTCTGTCATTTTTTAGTGAGACCGAAGATACCCGGAAGCGATGAGAGAACACCTGGCGCTGATTATTTATTATTGCTGACGTATTTCTTTGCAATCTTCCCCTTATTTCCCAGCTCAGGCACCGTAAGTCCGAAGAGACCGAGAATTATGAACAGCACTGCTCCGCAGGCGAACATTCCGACATAATTGTCGCCGAAAATCATCGATACGATAACAGGAACTAACCAGCCGAAGAGGCCGGCAGCCGTCTGATTCATTCCTCCGGCTGCTCCCGTCATCTCCTGACCGAACTCACCGGTCATAGGAATCAAAGCGATACGGCCCATGTTTACACCGATGGAACCCGCCACGATAAACGAGAAAAGCGCCATTAAAATCATCGTCGGATAGCCTACCGGCGCAAACATATAGACGAGTAAATAACCTATGCCGCCTACCGCGCAGATGAAGAGATAAGGTATGTTGAATTTGCCGATTTTATCTACCAGAGCGCCTGCCACCATACCTCCGAAGAGAAGGCAGATATTCATCGCAGTAGCTGTTGCCGATGCGAGTCCTGCGTTCATTCCCTTACCGATCATGCATGTTACCGCATAGGAGTTGATCAGAATCGCGCAGCCTACCGCCAAACCTCCGCAGAGCATTACCTTTATCATCGTAGGGCTCTTAAATACGCTCAGCATGTTCAGACTCGGAGCTTCTGCAGAAGATGATTCCGCGTTTTTAGGATCCTTAACGAGAATAAGCCAGAGAACCAGGATAACTGCCTGTCCTACAGCGATAAACGTCAGTACAGCCTTCGTGGACGGGAACAGATTTGCCACTCCAAACGCCAGCGTCGTACCCATACCCGCGCCTGAACTGTACACGCCGATGGCGGTGGCCATACCTTTCTCGTCAAAGTAAGAAGAGAAAAGCTTTGGAGCACACATGGTAGACGGCAGCCAGAAGGACGATGCCAGGAATGTAAGGATCCACAGAACTATATATGAGGTAGCGAAGATACGAGCAAACGCTACGATTGTAGATAACAAAAATAATATTGCAGGGCATTTTCTAATGCCAAACTTATCTACGAGAAATCCGATTAAAATCGAGAAGAAAAATCCGCCCAGATTAGATACGCCTGAAATCGAACTCAGCTGAGCCTGCGTCATATTATAAATCTCCATGACATCTGTAGCTCTCGCTGAGAACACCATATTTGTAAAGCCATTCAGAGTCAGCGCACAGAACATGAAGATGACTAACACATACCGTACCGGGCTTTTATTAATAACTGAAGCCATAATTTTACTCTCCTTGTATATCATATTTTTACTGAAAAACCGAATTATCATCGACGGCTGAACTTAGCAAAAACGGTTTTCCCCCTTCTACCTCAACCATTTTCTCAATCACCCGGTTTAACCATTCAGAGCGCCGGCATACTTTTGATATATCCCAAGATCGATTTCTTCCGGATCTCTCGTCTGTATCGCCGCATAATCGACGCCTTCTTCTCCTACAACTAGCGCCATATAAGCGGTTTTTAAAATTTTGCAGTCTGCATTGGGATGCCTTATCGCCGCTACAGATGTTGCAACGGCGTCTACATCAAAGATATCGAAGGCGGAACCGTCTATATTGGTAACAAGAAAACTTCCGTAGATCACAGGCTCCTGCTTTTCTCCGGCTTTCCATATTTTTATAGCGGTAGGAAAAGCGCCTTCCTTCTTCATCATTTCTTTGTCATAGATAATTTTGTAATCCTTATGCTTTATTCTGACATGAATACTGTCCAGCTCCTCACAGCCAATATAAGCCTTCATCTTTTCTTCTGTCGGTTCCATATTGACACGGCGGGTAGCTAAAATCTCCATGTCGTATCCGATCATCAATATTTCTTCCATTTCATTTCCCTCTTTATTTATTAGTAGGAGCTACTATCTTCTTTAAACCGTGATGACGATAGGACGGAGTAAGAATGAACATACCGAATGCTGCCGGCTCTTCAGGATCTCTTAATCGATGAGTGTGATCGCCTTTGGATAATGGAGTACCGGTCCTTCGAGACAGATATAGGTATCGTTGATCTTGCAGTGGCCGCACTTGCCGATGGCACAGGCCATTCGCCTTTCAAAGGAAACCCACATCCGGTTCGGATCTGCTCCGCATTTCAGCAATTCCAATGTAGAGTACTTCAGCATAACCGGAGGCCCTACACAGATCACGCTGTAATCCCCTGGCTCAAACTGTTCAAACGGTATTTTTTTTATATGTTCCGTAACCATACCTGTTTCAAAGCCTTCCGCTGTTTCAGAATCCAACGTCTTTATGACATGAAATTTCGTACGGAACTGCTCGATGACATCTCCGAAGAGTACGGCATTGCGATTTTTGAAGCCGACGATTAAATAGACCTCTCTTCTTTCATCGTCATTATTGTAAAACTGCTCCATCAGCGTCTTGATCGGAGAAAATGCGGTACCGCCTGTGACGATAACGAGATTTTTTCCCACCATTTCCTCCACCGGGAAGGAATGTCCGTAAGGCCCTCTCAGAAAAATATTTTCCCCTTCTTTGAGAGCGAATACCGCCTGCGTCATACGTCCTACGCGCCGGATAGTAAATTCAAACCAGTCAGGGCCTTTCCCTGAAATCGAAATAGGCGCTTCTCCCACCTTTGGGATGGAAAGCATACAGATTTGTCCGTGTCTCGCAGTGTTAAATGCGTCTGGAAATTCCACCCGGAATGTGTACTCTGCGCTGGTCTGCCGAATGATCTTAAGGATTTTATGCGGTTTCGGGACCATCGGATTGTCTGCAACACTCGTATTGATCCATGCCATTATGCATCAGCCTCCTTATTTCCCTGATTTGCCTGATTTCCCATATTTTCCTTCATCTTCTCAATTTCTTCTGACATGCGCATGGCGGTATCGAAAAATGAAATATTCTTTGAGCATCTCATATCACAGCGTCCGCACCCGACGCACATCTGATCTTCTCCGCCGAAGCGGCGGTTGTAATCGTGCATCTTGTGGAGAACTTTAAATCTCATATTCTCACCGGGAGTCTTACGGAAACGGTTGTCGCCTGCCGTCCTGGTAAAACTGTCCAGCATGCAGCCTGTCCAGGTACGGCGGCGTTCTCCATCCGTACTACCCTCATGGTAGATGATATCGAGTGTGTCAAAGCAGCTGCATGTAGGACATACCGTGTTGCATCCGCCGCACCCGATGCAGTTATCATTGTATTCATTCCAGAATTCCAATCGGCCGACAGCGTTAAACTCATCTATCGTTTCGATATGAGGGATTTTCATCTTTTTTACGTTTTCCGTGACAAACTCCGGTTCAAAATCACACCGCTCTGCAGTATGAAAATAATGCTTTATCGCGTGTTCCCGCACCTTAATCTTCACGCCATCGTCTTCCTTGCGAACAGCGAAAGCATAGTCTTCCGACCGATTTGTGCCCATCGACACGCAGAAGCAATGCTCAAATGAAGTTTTGCACTCGATCATGGCATAGGTGGCAAGGTATCTGAGACGCCCGTAATAGCCGTCTGCATAGCCTCCGTTTTCCAGATAGATCTTGTCGAGCCTCTTCACGCCGTTTAAATCACAGGGACGAGCCAAAATTAAGATCTTCTTTGTAGTCGGCGCCTCTGTGGGAAAACATTCGTCATCTTTAAATTTGATCATCGTCTGCGTGACAGGATAGTAAGCTTCCTTTGACGAAAAGTGCGTCTGATGGTCCCAGACGATTTCACTGGCGTGTTCGATCTTTGCAAACCGGATCAGATCGTCCGCATCATTCGCTCCAGCTTTCGGAAATCTCTTTGGCGCGTAGATCACATATTCTCTGAGAAGCTCCTGAATGGTATGTTCAAATTCCTCATCGCTGAGACTGCAGCTGAAATCCTGACTCTCCTCTTCTGACAATATGGATGCTTCCAGCAGCTCCATATCCGCTTTCACCACTCCATACAGAATGTCCGCCATGCCTTTGTAATAGTCGGTTTCCGCAAATTTTTTGACATCCTCCACGAACTGCGGAATCCAGTTGAATATATGATTTTTTATGAAGTCATACTGTTCCTTCAGAGCATTAAGCCGGTCGTCTCTTTCCGCCGCCCATCCGCACAGATGCGCCACAAATTCCAGCTCTGTCCCGATATGATCTTCAATTTCTGCCCCCTCAGGCGCTTTTGCCAGACTCTTTTCCGCATATATTTTCGTAATCTCTTCCCAGGCATCCTGCATCATGAGCTTTCCCGGACTCGTATAGACGGATTCATAAGGAAATGCGCAGTCCTGCGTCGTCTTTCCCGCACCGATAAAAACGGATGCAAAATCGGCTGCCAGCTCTTCTTCCATGTTGTCCACATCGCTGTGAAGATAATATTTGACGCGGTCAAATCCTTCATTCATGCAGTCGCATCCGGTCTCTTCAGGAAAATCAGCATTCCTTAGCTGTTCCAGCAACGCCCCGTCCATTTCCCTGCAGAAAATATGAGAAAGCAAGGTATACAGAGCTTTACGGCCGTTCATCCTATTCTTAAATTCTTCTTTCGTCATAACTTGTACCACTCTTTCTTCATATCCTGGTAATTCACCGGATTGAAATCCTGCCATTTCGCCCGGGTAAGTATGTAGCGCACCGACGGCTTGTTCCCCTGATCCTCTAAAGTGTATACATTTTCTTCTCCTGCTTCTGCCAGAAGCCTGGAAACCTCGCTTTGAGGATCGTCTATATCTCCATAAGCGATGCACCTGCCGATACAGTGCTTCTCACATGTAGGTATTTCGCTGGTATTCTGACATACATTGCACTTATCCATGACCCGCAGTTCATTATTCATCGTCGGAATGTGGTAAGGACATGCATTGTGGCAGCTTTCACATGCGATGCATACGGTAGGATCGATACGGACAACTCCGTCTTCCTGATCTCTGTGGCAGGCTCCTGTCGGACATACTGCCATACAGGACGGATTTTCGCATTGCTGGCACATCACAGGAACGAAATACATCTGGAGGTCCGGATATTCTCCGAATGCGCCGATCTGATAAACCTGTATTCTTCCGGGCCCTAACGCTACCAGATTTGTCATTTTGCAGCCGACCTGACAGCTCTTACAGCCGACGCAATAATCTATACTTATCACATACGTATTTCTCATGTCTTACACTTCCTCCATTCCCGGAATGACAGCGTTTCTGCGCGGAGGCGCCGGCGTCGGATCGGAATATTCGGGCAGCCAGGCCTTGAACTGTTCCGGCTTTGTCCATATGCCTTCCGGCGCTCCTTCTTCCGCATGCCAGATTTTCACCTGATAAGCCCTCAGCTGATAGGAACCTGAAATGTCGTTGAAAGGTCCTCTGGAACGGGATAGCATATTGACATTAGCTTCCTTAAATCCGTGGGTATCTTTCGTAAGGTTTTCCGGAAACCAGAAACGCTCCATATATACCGTTCCCTGCCCGATGCCCTTCGTTATCTTCACCTTTCCCCTGATCTTCCCTCTCGGAGAAGCGATCCACGCCCATTCGTCCGCCTTTACGCCGTATTTTTCCGCATCCACCGGATGCACCCAGAGCTCCGGTACGGGATAAATCTCTCTCAGATACGGAATATTTCTCAGCGTACCGTGATGGTAAAACGGAACACGTCCGTTCGTCATGACCAATGGATATTCTTCTGAGACTTCACATTCCGGGAGAGGATTTTCATAAGGCTCTTCATAATAAGGCAGCGGATCGTAATCCTTTGAGGCGGAAACCATTGGAACGCCTCCTGAAAACGGCAGGCCTGTTCTTCCCAAAACGATCAGTCCCTCCAGATAGAGCTCCGCTTTTCTCGAAGGCGTGCCGAAACCCACCGGCTTCCCATCCGGACCCTCGTGTTTATAGACGTAATAGTCGACATATTGCTCCAGAGGCATAAATTCGACATAGCCTTTTTCCTTCGCTTCTTCCCAGGTACTTCCAATTCGACGCATCTGTCGATCCATCAATTCCGGCAGAGTATTCCAATAAGGCCCGTTAATTCCCATGAGCTCCGCATTCCATGCATCTTTAAAGCCGGGATGGCCTTTTTCTGCCAGGCGCTTGGCCAACAGAGATAAAACCTCTCCCTCATTGATGGTCTCATACAGATGTACGACCTCTTGACGGATGCAGATAACATTCAAAAGTTCTTTAAAGCAGTCGGATTCCAGCCATTCCGTTATCGGAAGAAGCATATCTGCATACATGGAAAATGACGTAGGATACATGTAAAGATGACATATGAATTCCACTTTTTCTATGCACTTTTCCACACGTCCGGCATCTGCCATATTATGGAGCTTGTTTCCGGAGCGCTCGATCCATACCTTAGGACGGTACGGCATACCCGTTTCCAGCGCATCGAGAATCGTGCCGATAGGAGCCGCGTTCCACATACGAACGCCCTTGTATTCGTTGCCGCCGATACGTTTTGCAAATTGTTCCGCGGAAAGAAAATACGTTTCATCAAAATTGAAGGGACATCCCGTATCGATTCCGCTTCCAGGAAATCTCTGCATAAGCGCTCCCGGATTCTCAATATTTCCCAGGAGGAGATCGATGATGAGAACCGCATCGGCAGCCTGCTGTGAGCACTGCATCTGGTCGGTAGCTACGCCGAGATTGATGGCGCTTGGCTGGTTGTTTAAAAATAATTCGATAGCCTCTACGATTTTATCTTCCCTGAGCCGGCATACCTCCGCAGCCTTGGCGACCGTCCACGGTTCCACACGCTCGCGCAGCAGACGGAAGGCTGTCTTATACACGACGCCATCGATTTCATATTCGCCGTCCAGCTCCACATCATAGTCATCGTTCCACGGATATACCAGCGGCTGCGCAGAATTCGTCTTTTTATCCCATACCATATAAGTATCCGGCTGCCCCATGGCCTCGCTCTTTTCCGCACGCCACATAAACTTCGTCTCCGTATTTACGAGATACGGGAGATTTGTCCATTTCATAACGAACTCGTGATCGTATCTGCCGGTGTCGATGATATATCTGATCCATGTGAGCATCAGTCCCACATCTGTACCCGGACGAATAGGAAGCCATACTTCAGACTGAGCTGCATCCGCCGTAAATCTGGGATCGATAGCGATAGTTTTCACACCCTGTTTTCTCAGTCGTACGATTTCTCCGCCTCCTTCACCGGGACAGGAATAAGCAGGGGCGCTCGCCCACAAAACGAGCGTCTTCAATTCACACTTATCTTCCAGATAGATTCCCGGAGAACCCGAATCGGAAATACTCGGCATAGGACCGCCTGTCGTCAACGCAGCCGCCATCATTCGCGGCAGCAGACACTGAGCGCAGCCAGGCTCGAACCAGTTTGGACTTCCGAAAGCCGAAACGAATTTAGGCACGGAAACGAACAATGGATTCCCTCCGCCGCCGGTAGATCCGAGCAAATACTCAGGACCTGCGTTATTGTATAAATCCCAGAGGATATCGGCCAGCATATCGAGCGCTTGATCCCAGCTGATTCTTCTCCATTTGTTTTCTCCCCTCTTACCGACTCTGATGAGAGGATACTTATTCCTCATGGGGTTATATAACGCCTGAATGCCGGAAAGCCCCTTCGCGCACAAACGCCCTTTACTGTAGGGATGATCGGGATTTCCTTCGAGCTTTACGACCCTGCCGTTTCGCACGGTGGCGATAACGCCGCAGTCGCAGATGCATCCACGGCACAATGTGAATACTTTCTTTTCCTTATCCCGATGATTTAAGTCGATTTCCTGAATTGTCAAATTCGGCGAATTTTTCGTCAGAGACACAGATGTTGCAAAATCAACAGCTGACAGTATGTCGTTCTGTGCGTCGATATTTCTGTTCATCATCCAACAAATCCTTTCTTAATTTTTCATTTTTTCTTATTTCTGGGTAAATTTTTCATGAAGCAGGAAATACCGATCCTACACATAATGATATTTCCGTAATTTCATCAATACCTTTTGAATCGACCGCGCCGATCGGTGCGACAGTCGCCTCGCCTCGACAAGCGAGCTTTTCAGGAGCTTTGCTCCGCTTTCAATTTCATAATTTCGACTCAGTTTTTCAGACGATCTCACATGTACACATCATCTAATCCACGAATATTTAAACGTCAACGCATCTATTCAGAAAACCCTCAAGTCAATTCATTATTATTCATGAATTATTTTTTATGTCAATTTGGATAAAAATTACATCTTAGTTTTTATTTTAAATTTCAGGATCCGTTTTTATTTTATTTAGCGTTTTTGAAATTCAATCTGAATCTGACAAAAGACGAAAACAAGACGAAAATATTTTTTGGTTTATCTATCTATTCCGCCGTCAGAAGACGAAAGATATATTCAGCCCCAAAAATCAAATCCGCAGCCTTAAGAGCTCAAATACATTCCGAAACGATTCAAACACATACCGCGCCGGCAGTTCTTCGCAAATCATTTTTACTGCTGAAAATAAGGAAATACCGCCGTGCGAAAATCGAAAATCGATATTTTTTATTTTATAAAAAACAAATTTCTCGTTAATTTTTTATATTTTTTTGAGATAAAATTTGGGATTATTCAATTAAGCTATGATATTACCAAAATATTACATTCAATATTTTGGTATAATGCAAATAAAACATGATAGAATATAATAGCTATCAGACATATCCCGCTCACAGCGGATCCTGTTTCCCATTAGGAAATTTTATCCATAAGCGAACATGCAAAGAGAATTATTTAAAGCTGAGCGAAAGCTCCTGACAAGCTCGCTTGTCAAGGACGACGCGAACACTTGCAGCAAGCGCCAGGAGCTTTCGCTCAGCCGGGTTTCGGCGAGGGATTATTACCCAGCCGCCGAAAGTCGGAAATGGAACCCGCCGCTTACAGAAGCGGGGGATTCCATCTGGCGCTTGTTTAAAGCGGAGCAGAGCTCCTGACAAGCTCGCTTGTCAAGGACGACGCGAACACTTGCAGCAAGCGCCA
>CAZGBL010000054.1:0-11931 GCA_964523955.1 uncultured Oscillospiraceae bacterium
CATTTGCTTCCGAATCCAGGTGATGATACATGAGAATCGGTACATCGGCGTCGTTGTCTTCTTCCACCGCTGCAAAGCTCCCATCAGCGCCGGACACGCCGAACAAATCACTCCCGCCGGAAAAAAGCCCCGAAATATACTCGTCCGCGTTTTCCGCAGTGACATAAACGCCAAAATTTTCGGGATACCAAACATCTTCTCTTCCGAACATTTTCGCCAGAACCATCGTTCCCACCGCATTTCTGAAATGGGTAGCGTCATAGAAATACCGGCTGTCCGAAGAGATAGGAGAATAGCTGAAATCCCAATAATCCGTTATCTCTGCCAGCTTTTTCTTGTATTCTGCGAGGGACTCCTGCGGGCAGGCGTTCCACTGAGCTTCATAGACGGGAGAACAGATCACCGTGAGATTTACGCCGTTTTCCTCGCAGAGTTTCTTGATATATTCCACGGATTCGATACATTCATCGATATATTCCATCTCAGACTCTTCTGCCCCAAAATCAGCAGCGTACTTTTCCATGTACGCCGTCAGATCTCCGACATTTTCCACATCTCTCACCCGTTTATCGTAGCATCCGCTCTCCGGAAGAAATACGTCAAAAGCCTGGGGCAGCTCTGTATCCTGGTAATAAGACTTCAGCTTTTCCACGCTGTACTTCGGATTGCACAGAGCGTATTTCAGATAAAACTTTATCAGGCTCTCCTCCGTGAGCTTTGCGTGTTCGCTTTCATTGAGAGAGCTCCGGTCCGTATCATAAGAATTTGTCTCGTTAATTCCCAGATTGAGAACGATGTTCTTCGCCCCATACGCTTCGATGGCATAACGGGCGAAATTGCAGTAATTGGCTGTATCGCAGCCGTAGACAAACAGATTGTAAAATCGGGCGCCCGTATATTCATTGAGCTCGTCCACAGAATAGGACGCTGCGGAAGACGACCCTATAATATAGGAATCATATTCTTCATGATGTTTCTCCAGATACGAGATCTTAGCTACTCTGGGATTATTCGTCTGATCGTAGGAATCCCATTTCATCACTCTGTCGCCGAACACGCCGAAGGGATCTGCCAGCATATTGAAGCCCGCGCAGAGCATGAGGACCAGAACAATCGTGCCGAAGAACATGACGATCCATTTTTTCGCCGACATCCGTCCACCTCCTCAGACATTTTCGTATACATAAGAAATCGCCGTATAATCTCCGTTCATGTAGACAAATACGATCAAAAGAAGCAATGCGATAAAAACGGGCGGAAACTGAATATACCACGGCTTTTGCGCCAGCGCTTTTCGGATTTCCACACCCTTTTCCTGCTGCCAGCTCACGAAGAACAGCACGCAGGAAGCGGCAAGAACCACCAGATAATCTCCGCCGTCAAGACCGAAGCTGAACAGCGACCGGCTGTTCCAATTCCAGGCAAACCGCGTCACCGTCTGCTTCATCATCCCCAACGCCCCTATCAGAGACGCCGCACGGGAAAAATACCGCCCGATAATCAGCAGAAGGCACGTCCGCAGTACGCGAATGACATGAAGGGTTCTCCCCTTGGTATCCAAGCGGAGCCGTTCGTTTAAACCGCGAAAATACGGAGCGCACAGCATGGCTCCCGACATGAGAAGACCGTTCCACAGACCATAAGCCACATTGCTCAGACCCGGTCCCTGCCATACGCCCACCGCAAGGAAGACGATCACCGTAGATACGCAAGGGGACGTCAGTTTGCCCACCCGGTCGCCAAAGACAGAACGGCTGTGCTTTCCCAATTTCGTCATCCACTTTGACAGCGCCAGCGGATAGAACAGATAATCCTTCATCCATTCGCCCAGAGAGATATGCCACCTTCTCCAGAATTCATCGATACTGACGGCAAAATAAGGACGCTTGAAATTCTGCGCCATTTCAACGCCGAAAAGAGTGGACGCGCCTCTCACGATATCGATGCCCCCGGAGAAGTCGCAGTAAAGCTGCAGACAATACATTGCCGCGCCTAAAAAGACGATAGCTCCGCTGTAGCTGCCGTAATTATTGTAAATTTCCGTAACGCCGGGAGATAAAACATCTGCGATAAACGTCTTTTTCAGCATCCCCCAGATCATCAGCAAAATCCCGTCTCTGATATTTTCCGCTCGAAAGTTCCGCTGTGCCGTCAGCTGCCCTGCAAGCTCCGGATACCGATTGATAGGTCCCTGAATCATCTGCGGAAAATAAGAGGCGAACAGCGCGTATTTCAAAATATTTTTCTCCGCCTCCGCTTTCCCTTTATAAACATCGAGCAGATATCCCGATGTTTGGAAAATATAGAAGGAAATTCCAAGAGGAAGCAAAAGCTCCAGCGGTTGAAACTGAAATCCTATATGGGCTGCGGAAAGAAGCAGGTTCCACGTGTGAAACCAGGAATCGAAATACTTGAAGACAGCCAGAGTGAGAAAATTGACGATCAGAACCGCTCCCAGCACCTTTCTTTTCCTGCTCACCCATCGCTTTTTTACAGAAGCCTTCTGCGGCCGCTCCGCTTCAGCGAGAGCCGCTTTCTGAGCAGCATTCATCACTGACAGCCGCCGGGCCGCCGCATAGGTCAGCAAAATGGTAACTCCCAGATAGACCGCCGCGCGAAGACTATAGGAAAGATAGAAAAAACCGCTGGCGAACAGCAGCACGATCCACTGCCCCCGTTTCGGTACGATATAGTAAAGCAGCGCCGAAGCTGCCAGAAAAATCAAAAAAGGAAAACTGTTAATCGACATCCCCGCACACCGCTATTCACACTGCATGCGTTCGATCATCTGATATATCGCCTCAGCAGAATTGAAGTTTTCCGGAAGCAGATCGTCTGCCGTAATCGAGACGCCGAAAGCCTCGTTTAATTCTCCTACGATCATCACCACAGACAGAGAATCGAGAATCTGTTCGTCCACCAACGCCTTCTCCGTTTCAAAATCAATGTCCGGACAGCAATCCTTTAAAATATCCATCAATTCCTTCATCATTTCATTGTCCATCTTCTATCCTCCTGTTACTCCCTCTGTTTTTTTCATTCTATATGTCTATACGCGTATATCGCATCGGCAGATACTTTGCGAAGTATTCCAGTACCTCCAAGAACCTACGCCGATACGCACATATCGCATCGGCAGATACCGCAGATATTCTGCCGTCAAAATAATTTCCGTCTGAATCCGCCCCGAGGCAAAGCAAGGGATGCGAATACGATACACCGGATCGGATTTCGCCCGTCGACGGCGTCCCTTGTCCGGCTTACATCTTTTCCAGATATTCTCTTCTCAGAAAAACCCTGTCGATTTTGCCTGTCCGATTTTCCGGCATCTTATCGAGATAAAATAACTTATTTGGAACCATATAGCCCGGCAGAATTTTTTTCAGCTCTGAAAAAACGGCTTTGTCGTCTTGTAACTCCGCCTGATAAAACAAGCAGATCTTCTCCTTCTGCTGGTGATACAGGCAGGCGGCCGAACCGATAAAACCGATGGAATTGGCCGCCGTTTCCAGTTCTCCCAGCTCGATTCTATGGCCCATATGCTTGATCTGCGTATCCGCGCGCCCGACAAAGTGGAGATTGCCGTCCTTATCCCATCGTCCCAGATCTCCGGTACGATAAATCCGCTCCGGCCAGTCCGTCTGCAGCGGATTTTGGCAAAACGCCTCCCGCGTTTTTTCCGGCATTCCGTAATAGCCCAGCGCCAGGCAGGTTCCCCTGACACAGATTTCGCCGATGCTGCCCGGCGTTGTTACCGCCCTGCTTCCCACCGGCTCTGCCTCCCCGATATGCCTTTCGACTGTCACCCTCGGCTCCGCCTCCATACTTCGATCTATCCGCTCTGGCCTCTCCGTCGTGCTTTCGCCAGCCTGCCCCGATTTCATTTCAGCGCTTCTGTCTGCCTGTCCCGATTCCGCTTCGGCGCTCGTACCTCTTTGTCTCGATTCCTGCTCGGTCGGCTCGGCTTCCTCGCCGCCGACCAGCAAAAAAACCCCGCTGTTTCCAAACGGTCGGCCGACGGGAATGCTGTCGCTGTCCTGAAATTCGCGATCTATTATATAATAAGTGCAGTTGCACGTAATTTCCGTAGGTCCGTACAGATTTACAAAACATACCTTCGGCAAATGCCTGCGCCAATCATTGAGAACTTTACACGGAAGCGCTTCGCCGGAAAACATGACGAGTCTGAGATCTTCCGGCACGATGCTCTCAAAAGTTTTCAGCACCGAGACGATCTTCATGGCTGAGGCCGCCCAGATCAGCGTATTGACGCCGAACTGATTCAGCCGCTCCATGAGTTTTTTCGGCATCATAAAAAGAGGCTTCTCCAAAATATGCATCGATGCGCCGCAGCGCATTGTGAGAAAAATATCCTTCACCGAGACGTCGAAATCGAAAGGAGCCTGATTTCCGAACGCCTGAGAATCGTTCAGAGAAAAAGTCTCCGCAAACTGATCCGCCATATCGATGATCGAACGATGACTGATGAGCACACCCTTTGGAACGCCCGTAGAGCCCGACGTGAAAATACAATACGCCGGATCGGTGTCAAGAGACCGATCTATCGTACGCTGCACAAACAGTTCGCTTTCTTCAAATTCAGCCCCCTCAGATACTTCTCCTATCCATTGCGCATTCTCTCCGCTCTCGCTCGCCGCGCCGACGATTTTCTCCGCTGATGCGCTTGACGAAAACGCCTCTGGCAAAGTTCCAGAAAATTCCTTCCCTGCAGCTCGAGAAAGCTCCTCCCACGATACAATCTTTTCTTCGGGAAATGGCAGCCCTTTCTTCAGCGGCTCCGTAACGATTATCATTTCCGGACGCATCGTATCGTAAATATCCGAGAGACGCTTGTCCGGCAGCACAGGATCGACAGGCACATAAAAATTGCCGCTGGCCAATACGCCGAAAAAGGCGGCGACGCTCTCCGCATTTCTGCCGATGCATACGAACACAGGGCGATTCCTCTTTCCGCCGAGTCTTTTGTGAATCTCCAGACCCGCCGCGCAGGCTTTCCTCCAGAGTGTTTCATATGAAATTTTCGTCTCTGCATCCGATACCGCGATTTTCTGCGGATACGCCGCGCGAGAATTCTGCAGCCATGCGAGAACGCTGCTGATCACCATCATCACATCCTTTTCTGCGCTTCCGACGCCATTTTTTGCTCCGCCGACAGCTTTTTGCCTCAGAAGCCGATTACGGCTTATTTTCCCGTCTTTTCCGGTGGGATCTTCTGCGTGCCGATATACATTCTCACGTATGTTCGGCGGTTTACCACCACGAATTCCGTCTTTACCGCATCTTTGCTCCGACCTTACCGCGCCCCTTCATATTCTCTCACCAGATCGCGGATTCTGCGCAGACCCTCCAGCAGCGTATCCTTATCCGCCGCATACGCTACCCGGATAAATCCGTCCATGCCGAAAGCTGCGCCCGGCGCTGCCGCCACATGCTTTTCGTTGAGAAGACGCATGGTAAATACCGTACTGTACGGCTGCTCTTCCTCTGTAAACTTGTCCTTTAACGAAGAAATATCTAAGAACAGATAAAATGCGCCCTTCGGCTCGATGAAAGAGATTTCCGGCAGCTCGGAGCGAAGAAACTCCACCGCAGCTTCCATTCGTTCCCTGTAAGCCTTTACCATCATTTCCGTATAGTCGCCGCAGGTCTTCAGAGCTTCTACTCCTGCCCACTGGGATACGGTGGATGGATGCGATGTAATGTGCCCCTGAAGCGCCGTCATCGCTTTTGCGATCTCCTTCGTAGTCGCGGTATATCCGATTCTCCAGCCCGTCATCGGAATCGATTTCGACAGACCGTTGATGAGAATCGTCATATCCTTCGCTTCAGGAGAAACAGACGCCATACTGACAAATTCCTCAGCAAAACAGATTCTCTCATAAACCTCATCCGACATGATGCAGATGCCCTTTTCGACGCACACCTTCGCCAGAGCTTCCAATTCCTCCCTCGTATGAACGGTTCCTAATGGATTGGAGGGATTGCAGAGAACGATCATCTTTGTTCGATCCGTAGCATATTTTTCCACGTCTGCCGCCGTCAGCTTAAAGTCATTTTCCCGCGCTGTCTCTACGAAAACAGGTACGCCGCCGCAGATTTTGACGATCTCCGGATAGCTGACCCAATAAGGCGCAGGAATCAAAACTTCGTCGCCCGGATCGAGAAGAGCGATGCAGGCATTTGTGATACACTGCTTTGCGCCGTTTGTCACCACGATCTGATCGATGTCGTACTCTACGCCGTTTTCTTCCTTCAGCTTGCGGCAGATCTGCTGTCTCAATTCGATTAAGCCCGGCACCTTGTCATATCTCGTCTTGTTGTTCTCCATCGCCCAGGCCGCTCCCTGTTTCGCCGGCTCCGGCGTGTTAAAATCGGGTTCGCCTACGCTCAGATTGATGATTTCAATCCCTTCGTCCATCATTTCCAGAACACGGGCGTTGATCATAATCGTACCGGACGGCACGATATTTCTGACAGTTTGTGACAGCATTTTTCTATATCTCCTCTGGTATTCTTCATCTTTCTTTCGCGCGGCGTGCAGCAGATGACAGCGCCGCCTCTACTTCCTTTTAGCTGCAAATCCACCGGTAATATCCACCGATATCCACCGATATCCGCCGATAGATCTATCTTCCGATACATGTCAAAAGAAAACGCCGCTAAAACGGGCGTTCCTCCCTCGAGACAGGGTGTCCGAAAACTCAATGCAAAGCGATATGCGACACCAAATATAGTATTTAAGTCTAATAAGTGTGTCAATATAATGTATGCAGAGAAGCTGAAAAACAGGTTTTCGGACTCCCTGCCGACTTAATGAAGTCGGAGCTTCCTGCCCTGCGGCTTTGAAGTCGGAGCTTCCTGCCCTGCGGCTTTGATGAAGTCCTGTCATACTCTCAGACAGGACTTCCTATATCTCGCGCTATCTCTTATTGCTGGCTCCCAGGACATTTCTGATCTTGTGAGAAACCATGCCCTTGATGGCGTCTCTGGCAGGACCCAGATATTTTCTCGGATCAAAATCGGCAGGATGCTCGATGAAATGGCGGCGAATTTCAGCAGTCATCGCCAATCTCAGATCGGTGTCGATGTTGACCTTGCAGACGCCGTATTTTGTAGCCGTACGAATCATATCTTCCGGCACCCCCTGGGCTCCCGGAATTTCTCCGCCGTACTCGTTGCAGCGAGCCACGAACTCAGGCAGAACCGTAGACGCGCCGTGGAGCACCAGCGGCGTGTTCGGAATCAGCTTGTGAATCGCCTGGAGTCTCTCAAAGTCCAGGTATGGATCGCCCTTAAATTTATATGCACCGTGGCTCGTTCCGATAGCGATCGCCAGAGAATCTACCCCGGTGCGTTCCACAAATTCCGCAGCCTCATCAGGATCGGTAAATGTTGCGGAACGAGCGTCTACCTTAATATTATCTTCTACGCCTGCCAGCTTGCCCAGCTCCGCCTCTACGACGACGCCGTGAGCGTGAGCGTAATCCACCACCTGTTTGGTCAGAGCGATATTTTCCTCAAAAGGATGCTTCGAGCCGTCGATCATGACAGACGTAAAACCGCCGTCCACACAGGACTTGCAGATTTCAAAATCTTCGCCGTGGTCGAGATGAAGAGCGATGTCGAGACCCGTATCCAAAATCGCGGCCTCCACCAGCTTTGTCAGATAGACCGGCTTCGCGTACTTTCTCGCTCCTGCGGAAACCTGAAGAATCAGAGGCGCATTTTCCTCTCCTGCCGCATCAACGATCCCCTGAATAATTTCCATGTTGTTTACGTTAAACGCTCCCACCGCATAATCCGCATTGAGAGCCTTTTCAAACATTTCCGTCGTAGTCACAAGTGCCATAAATTACCTCCTGCCATATGAAGCAGAAACTCCTTCTGCCTCCGCAAAAATATCTTTTTTTTCGCTTCCGCGAATCACTTTCTCAGAACAAAACAATTTTACTACATCCCTCGGAATCTGTAAATAATACCGACTGCGTGTTTTCTTGCCAGCAGGAGCAAAAACTGATAGAATGTTCAAATAACTTACATTTTTTTCTGCCTTGCGCACAGAATATGCTGCGATATACATTTAACCTGCGCTGCGGCGTTTCCGCGTTTCCTGCCATGTCCGTCAAATTTGCGAAAACTCCTGCGCAGGCACGTCCGCTGCACGTCCGTTACAGAAGCAGGGGAGACATCTGCGCTTGTTATCACCCGAAAGGAAAAAAAATGGAGAGAAACTATAAAGACATTACCATCGTCGCCGCCACAGGCAATCTTCACAAAATCAAAGAGATCGAATCGATTACGAAGCTTTTCGGCATGAACGTCATCCCGAAAAGCGAAACGTGCGCCGCCGAACTCGACGTGGAAGAAACCGGAATAACCTTTGAGGAAAATTCAAAGCTCAAGGCAAAAGCGATCATGCAAGCTACGGGCATGACAGCCATCGCCGACGATTCCGGCCTCGTGGTAGAAGCCCTCCACGGCGCTCCCGGCGTATACTCCGCACGCTTTTCCGGCGAAGACGCCACCGATGAAAAAAATAACGATAAACTGCTGTCTCTTATGGAAGATGTCCCCGACGACAAAAGACAGGCGAAATTTGTCTCCGTCATCACGATGATCTATCCTGACGGCACGGTTCTGACAGCGCGGGGCGAATGTCCGGGCAAAATCAACAGATTTCCCATAGGAACAAACGGCTTCGGATACGATCCGCTGTTCGTTCCCGACGGCTATTCGATCACCTATGCTCAGCTGGCCGCAGAGGAAAAAAATACGATCAGCCACAGGGCAAAAGCCCTTGAAATACTTCGCCAGCAGCTGGAAGACAGCGGAATGGGCGAAAACGCACCATCGGAGGAATAGACGATTGGGAAAAAAGATATTCTATAAATCCATGACGCTGATTCAGCGTCTTCAGGATCCATATTATCACGGAGCTGCCGCAGAGATGGGTTTTTACTTTATATTTTCTATCGTGCCCATCATCACGATTTTGACGCAGATCCTGGGATACTTCGGAGTGACAGGAATATTTTCGCATCTTCTCGACAGCGCGTTTGCAAACAATACTTTCATCGCATCTTTTCTGTCATCCTTTGAACGGACACTTTCCGGCAGCATCAACCTGGTCTTTCTCGTCGGTGCCCTCTGGGCGTCCTCGAAGATTGAGTTTTCGCTGATACGAATTTCAAATTACACATACAAAATCGATGACGGCAATCAGCTCACCGGTTATTTTAAAGTCAGATTTCGCGCGGTATTTACCATTGCGCTGCTGATCCTGCTGATCTTCGTCAGCTTACTGGTTCTCGTCTATGGAAATTCCATCATGGAGTTCCTGACACAGACCCTGCGGGATTATTTTGATATCGATTTTCACGTGGATAAAATCTATCTGGTACTGCGCTGGCCCATCATACTTATCATCTATTTTCTATTCATCGCAGTCAATTACTCGATTCTTCCCAATAAAAAAATCCCGCTGCGCCAGACGTTTCCGGGAAGCCTTTTCGCCTCCGCAGGAATCATCATAGCCAGCTTAGGATATCAGATTTATTTTTCTTATTTTTCAAATCTGAACCTTATTTATGGGAGTCTCGCGGCGATCATCGCCCTGCTTCTCTGGTTCTACTGGCTGAGCTATATTCTTCTGGTGGGACTTGTTCTCAACGCTGTATGGTTTGAAAACGCAGCGGATGAGATGTGAAAACAAAACCGGCCCCGCCGCGGCAGCCTTTTCATTCAGGCTGCCGCGGCGGGGCCGGTTAATTTTTGATACATTTTTATCGATCCTATATTCGATTCCTGACGCTCCCCACAGCTAACGCAGAGGAGTTTTTACGACGCTCTTTGATAAACTTACAGGAAAAATACCAGCGTATCGATGATAAATACCGGAACGAGAATACCGAGAGACCAGGCCATGTATCCGAAAAAGCTCGGCATCTTAATCTTGTTTTCTTCCGCGATGGATTTTACCATAAAGTTCGGCGCATTGCCGATATACGTGTTGGCTCCCATGAATACCGCGCCGGCGGAAATCGCCTCCAGCATGATCTGAGAGACCGAACCGACTGTCGTCTGAATCCCCGCCTGTCCCAGCGCTCCCGCCGTCTGCAGGAATACCAGATAGGTCGGCGTATTGTCGAGGAAGGATGAGAGAAGACCTGTACACCAGAACATCTGCCAAGGCTGATCGATGCCGAGCTGTCCTCCGTGAACCTTTAACAGAGCCAGAGCCGGAATCATCGTGATAAAGATACCGATAAACAGCTTTGCAACCTCCGCAATCGGAGCGTAACTGAACTCATTCAGATCTCTCGTAGACTTCTTCGTCGTCTTTAAAGAAAGCACGCAGGCCAGCAGAATCAGAACGATTTCCACCAGTGTGGCGTAAGGGAATACCACCTCGTCGAAAACGTGGATGCCTGCACCGTCGGCGAAGAAATCGAACATCTTTGGAAGTACGCCGCTGGCTACTACGCCGAGGATGATCAAAGCGATGAAGATAACGTTATGCGCCCCTTCGATGCGGATCGGTTCCTTCGCGGAGTTTCCAGCCATATCCTGAGGAGATCTGCCTTCCGCGATTTCCTTTTTATAATAACGTCTGTCGACCAGAATGAACACGATAAATAAAATGATCAGATTGAAGATCAGAATAGGGAGAAGATGGAATGTCCATGTGAAAGACACACCTCTCTGGAATCCCATAAAGAGCGGCGGATCGCCCAGCGGAGTCAGACAGCCTCCCATATTAGCCACTAAAAAGATAAAGAATACGACGATATGAATCTTCTTTTCTCTCCACGCATTCGCCTTGATAATCGGACGGATCAGAAGCATCGCGGCGCCTGTCGTACCGATCCAGCTGGCGAGAACCGTACCGATGAGCAGCAAAATCGCGTTTACTTTGGTCGTTCCTACCAACGTACCTTTCAGCGCGATACCTCCCGCTACAACGAAGAGACCGAGAAGCAGAACGATAAACGGTACATAGTCCAGCAGAACGGATTCAAGAAGCCTGTAAAGCGCCTCTCCCGGGCCGTATACAACCGCAAATGGAATGATAAACACGGCGGACCACGCCAGAGCTGCCCACAGCATATTTTTTTCCCACCATTCCGGCTTCACCAGCGGAACGATGGCGATAGAAAGCAGCATACCCGCAAATGGGATAATACTCCAGACCGGCAGCGCCTCGCTCACCGCTTCATGCGCAGCTTCGTCAGCAAACGCTGCCGGCGCGCTCAAAAGCAGCAGGAAGAGAGCGCTCAGAAGCGTTTTCATAATTTTTTTCATTGTAAAACACCCTTCCACAAATGATAAGAAAGCCGCCCTCAGCGGTCATGCATTCAAAGACAGACTTTCTCGTTACTCCATCACATCGTCACAATCCGGCGACGATATTCTTCATAATCAGGAAAGCGCCTTCGATAATACCTTCAGAGGCAGGCTCCCTCGCTACCTGGGAAATATCGTAAAAAATATTTCCTATGTAATAAAAAGATAAGACCGCTCATTCTCCTCCATGCCCGATATCACCGTATCCGGCAGCTTTCATGCCCCTGTCGGATCCATAAAAAAGGAGAATTCTTTTTTCCTTGCGTGCAGCTTCTATGCCCCATGATCAGAATACGAAAAAACAGACCCCCTTACCGAATCTGTTTTTATCGCAAACATAAAAGTCACACACAACTATTATTTTATAACATTTTCCAAAAGTGTCAATCAATCTGCTGTCGATACTTTTTTAACTATTTTTTCCGAAAAAAGGACATTTGTCGATATTTATCGATCAAACGATTTCTTTCTCGCTATTATTTTCACTGCTGCAATAAAGCTGCAATTTTAAAGCGGGGGACATCTGGCGCTTGTTGCGGGATCCTCCTATTTCATCGCCGCCACTTC
>CAZGBL010000055.1:0-11760 GCA_964523955.1 uncultured Oscillospiraceae bacterium
GCGGGGCGCAGGTTTTGCTTCGGAAATTCAGAAATTTTAAGAAGTTTGAACAGGGATTGTCCGGTTGAGACAGGCGCGGAAAAATGATAAAATGAACTGATCAATATTTTTTCTACGAAGGTTGAACCTGCTTCTGCAGTCAACGGCCAGCAGACGTTCCAGCCTGATGTTAGCAAATGCGGGATCTTGCATCTGGCAGAGCTGCGGCCGATGAAGTGAGAATCCTCTTTCTTTCGATATGAGGAGTGTCAATGAGGTAATACAGGGTATGTTTGAACATAAAAAAATTCAGAGCCTGGAGGATTACTTTCTGCCCAAAAGCGGACGGCCGGGCGGCGGTACCTATTTTTACCGTATCGACGGCTACAGTGATCAGATTGAGAAATTTCTGATGAAATATTATGAGACGGCTCACAGAATGGGCGTCGTCATCGAAGGGAGAATCCCGAATCCCGACGAAAAAAATCTTTCCTATTATGATGAGATTATGGGGATGGATTTTCGGTTCAGCTCGGATTTTATCGTATCGAGTCTGAAAAAATGGCTGCCTCGGACGACTCCGTCTCAGCGCAGCGATGTGGCTTCTGCGCTTTTCGATACGTTAGAGACGATGCGGCGTCAGGGAAAAAACGAAAACATGCTCAGAAATGCGTACATCAAATATATGTGTTGGCTGTATTATAAATTCGAGCGAGTGGTGAATCAACTGGGGCAGGAAAATCTGCCGAAGATCCTGTATGAAGGAGAGATCAGCAGTCATGAATTGAATTTTCTCTCTATCCTTTCAAAGTCCGGATGCGATATCGTCATGCTTCAATCCGCCGGAGACGGAGGATACCAAAAGCTCGATGCGTCTTCGATTCTCTCCTGCCGTCTGGAACTCCCTGGAATGGAGCCTTTTCCAGATGGTTTCTGCCTGAAATCTCTGAGACAGGAAGCGGAGAGGCGGAGCCGGAATGCGGCGGTTTTGGGAGGAAAGCCTGACAGGCAGAGATGTACCAATGCGTGGATCAAAGGCGAAGGGCTGAATGATATTCTGACCCCGGTGCGTCTTCGCGGCAGCGATAAAAATCTGTTTTACAATTGTTTTATCCGCATCAATGGTGTAGAAGATAAGCTGACCTATTTGAATGAACTGTATGGGGTTCAGTCGGAACTTCGCAGCGGCAAGCGATGTCTGGAAATTGTAGAAAACGGGATTCCAAAGCCTACGCCGGAAGAAATCGCGGCGGTAAAGAGAAAGAATTACGCTGATTCTGCTCAGATGACGGCTGATCTGATGAAAAATATCATCTTTACAGACAGTATCGAACTGCAGAAGATCATGCGGAGCGCTTTTGCGGATACTATACTGGAAGAGGAGAAGCAGGCGGGAATGAATTTGAACCGGCTGACAAACCGGGCGGTTTATCTTCTGTGCTGGCTTAAAAGATATCAGAGTAATCTGTTCCGAGGGTTTTCGGGACAGGAAATCGGATGTTTCATTTTTTTGGGAGGCTGCAGGGATGAGCATGAAGCAGCTTTTGTGAGGTATCTGGCCAAACTGCCCACGGATGTTCTGATTCTGGTTCCTGATCTAAACAGGAAATGCTGCCTGAAGGATTCTGTACTATACGAGATGAATTTTGACGCATCGCTTTCTGTGGAAAAATTTCCCAGAGCCGATGGGGACGTCCGCATGGCGACAGCGGCCTATCAGGCGGAACGAGAATTGGATACGGTGCTGTATCAGGATTCCGGAATGTACCGAAATCAGCAGTATCATAAAGCGGTGTCGCTGACACTTCAGTCGATTTACGAGGAAATTTGGCTTCTGTGGAACGAAGAACTGAGGTTTCGGCCTAATTTCAGCACGGTGGGAGATACCGTAAACATGCCGGTGATCTTTTCCAAGGTTTCCGGAGTGAAAAACGGAGCGGTTTCAGAGTATTGGGCAGATATCAGAAAACTGATGACGGAGGATTGCTTCGTCATCCAAGGAGCTCCGTTCATCCGCCCGGAGGATGCAAATCCTGTCAGGGCATATGCTTCTCAATTTTTCAGAAATGGAAAGATTCAGAAGGCGAAGATCAAGGCGCATGCCTGCTATAAGTACGGCTTTCTGAGAGAGGAGATTCAGGATTATATTCTGGAAAAGGTTCAGCTTTTGATCGACCAAAAGCTGATCAGAGGAACTTTTGAAAACGGGACAGAGTATACGATTGTGGCTACGGCTTTAAATCTTCATAAAAATATTGTCAGGCTGATTCAAAAGTTTGATTTTACGAAGAAGAATCCGAAACTGATTTATATCAATACTACGGAGAATATCATTTCTCTGGAGGATAGTATATTGACGGCTCTTCTCAGCCTGGTGGGCTTCGATATCGTATTTTTCGTTCCTACGGGGTATCAGTGTGTGGAAAAGCATTTCAGCAGAAAATGGATGGTGGAACATCAGATCGGAGAGTATATTTACGATCTGAGGATTCCTGATTTCAGCTCTATGTCATCTGATGGGCAGCGGTCATGGAGGGAAAGGCTATTTAGCAGAGGTAAATAAATGGGAATTGATTTTGGAAAAACGGCGCAGCGGCAGAATGTGATAGAGACGACGGCCAGCGAGGTGGAAACGGTGGAAAGCTATGACATCGTGGCGGACAGGCAGCAGATGAATGACGCTCTGGTGGGATCTCAGGAGGTGGACGCCCTGGTGAGCACCATCGAAGTGAATAATCTGGATACTATCGTGTCTTTTGGGGCGGAAGCAGCAGAGGAGATTTCAAAGGCGTCCGATGTGGTTCTCAACAGCATGAGTATGGCGCAGCTGGACGAATCCAGCGAAATGTTGAAGACGCTGGCGAATATTATGTCTAAATTTGATATAGAAGAGATAAAGGAGAATCCGGGTCTGTTCGGCAAATTGTTTGGAAATCTGAGAAAGCAGCTGGAAAAGATGCTGGCGAAGTATCACACCATGGGAGAAGAGGTGGATAAGATTTACGTGCAGCTGAAACAGTATGAATCTGAGATAAAGCAGTCGAACCGGAAGCTGGCGCAGATGTTCGACGCAAATGTCGATTACTATCATCAGCTGGTGAAATATATTCTGGCCGGAGAACAGGGCTGCCAGGAACTGGAGACATATATCGCGCAGCGTAAGGCGGATTTGGAAGCTACCGGCGATCATTCCATCCAGTTCGAGATTCAGAGCCTCGAACAGGCCCTCATGATGCTGGAACAGAGAACGCAGGATCTGAGGATGGCAGAAAGCGTGGCGATGCAGTCGATTCCTATGATAAAGATGATGGAATTCAGCAACATGAACCTGGTTCGGAAGATCAACTCTGCGTTTATCATAACGCTGCCGGTGTTTAAGCAGGCTCTGGCGCAGGCGATGATGCTGAAGAGGCAGCGCATTCAGGCGGATGCTATGGCCGCGCTGGATGAGCGGACAAACGAGATGCTCATCAAAAATGCCCGCAATACGGTGGAACAGTCAAAGATGACGGCACAGATGGCTTCTGGAAGCTCTATCAAGATCGAGACGTTGGAAACAACCTGGAGAACGATTGTAAACGGGATCGACGAGACGCGTCAGATTCAGGAAAACGCCAGGAAGAAACGCGTCGAGGATCAGCAGCGGCTGGAAGCGATAAAAAACGAATTTAATCAGAAATATCATCTGCCGGATGCGAGATAAGCATAGGCGTCGGCGTCTGAGGATCGAGCAGAGTGGAAGAACATCCGGCGCTTGTTATAGGATTTAGGGCTTTTATCTGAAGGAGGTAATGTTATGCCGATTAATTTATCAAAAGGACAGAAGGTTGATTTGACGAAGGGAAACCCGGGACTTAAGAAAATTATGGTAGGTCTGGGCTGGGATGTAAACGCATTCGATTCCGGTGCGGATTTCGATCTGGACGCGTCCGCTTTTTTGCTGGGAGATAATAGAAAGTGCCCGACGGAGAAGGAATTCATATTTTACGGGAATCTCACCCATGCCAGTGAAGCAGTGCAGCATATGGGCGATAATCTCACCGGGGAAGGCGATGGTGATGATGAGCAGATTCGGGTGGATCTGAGCGTCATCCCGGCGAATATTTCCAGGGTTGCTTTTACGGTAACGATTTACGATTCCGATGCGAGACGTCAGAATTTCGGACAGGTATCAAATGCGTATATCCGCATTGTGGACGAGTCTAATGGGCAGGAGATCATTCGTTACGATCTTGGAGAAGATTTCTCTATCGAGACGGCTGTAGTCGTAGGAGAGCTGTACAGGCATAACGGAGAATGGAAGTTTAATGCCATCGGCAGCGGTTTCCAGGGCGGTCTGGCTGCGCTGTGCGCTTACTATGGAATCGATGCGGAATGAGTCTGAGATCTCTGAAATACAGGCAGAGCAAGGCGCGTGATAAGTGAGAAAAGGATTTTCTCGTCTATTAATAGGAAGGAGCGATGGAATGCCAGTTTCATTACAGAAGGGTCAGAAAGTGAGTCTGACCAAGGGAAATCCCGGTCTGAAGAACGTAGTCGTCGGTCTGGGCTGGGATGTGAATCAGTTCGATACAGGCGGTGACTTTGATCTGGATGCGGCAGCTTTTCTGCTGACAGACAGCGGCAAGGTGTCGTCGTCAGAGGATTTTGTATTTTACGGAAATCTGAGCCATCCGTCCGGAAGCGTGCAGCATATGGGAGATAATCTCACCGGCGCAGGGGATGGCGACGATGAACAGATCAAGGTGAATCTGACAGCAGTTCCGGCTGATATCAGCAAGATCGCTTTTACGGTTACGATTTATGAATCGGAGCAGAGACGCCAGAATTTCGGTCAGATCAATAATGCGTTTATTCGGATTTATAACGAGGAAAACGGTGAAGAGCTGCTGCGTTATGATCTCGGAGAAGACTTTTCCATCGAGACAGCTGCTGTATTCGGTGAATTGTATAAGAATGGAAACGAATGGAAGTTCAATGCGATCGGCAGCGGATATCAGGGCGGTTTGGCGGCGCTGTGCGCCAACTATGGCGTCGATGTGGAGTAAAAGCAGGAGGAAAAAATGTCAATTAGTTTACAGAAAGGTCAGAAAGTCAGTCTGACGAAGGATAACGCGAAGCTGTCGAGAATTGTCGTCGGTCTGGGCTGGGACGAGGTAAAACGCCAGAAAAGAGGTCTTTTCGCGCCGAAACCGCAGGCGATTGACTGTGATGCATCAGCGATTCTGCTCAGAGGAGGCAAGTATGTCGATAAACGAGATTTGGTATATTTTGGAAATCTGAAGCACTTTTCGGGTACTATCGTACATATGGGCGACAACTTAACGGGGGCGGGCGATGGCGACGACGAACAGATCGTCATCGATCTGGCGCGTGTTCCGGAAGAGTATGACAGAATCGTCATCGTAGTAAATATTTATCAGGCGATGCAGAGAGGACAGCATTTTGGCCTGATTCAGAACGCTTTTATCCGCCTGGTGGATGCTTCGAAGAATTCTGAAATGTGCAGATATAATCTCACGGAGGATTATTCCAACATGACTGCTATGATCTTCGGTGAGGTTTACCGTCACAACGGTGAATGGAAGTTTAATGCCATCGGTCAGGGAACAGCTGATCCGGGCCTGGGAGAACTCGTTCAGAGGTATATCTGATTTTGCCTGGAAGACTGGAAGCTGTGTCTGATACTGAGATCAAGTGATGCATAAGGAGAAACTTGATAAAAGTTTCTCCTATATTTTTCCGTACTAAGGGGGATAAACCGCCGATAAAAGAGGTGGGATTATGTCACCTTACCGGCAGCTTATGTAAGTATACGCGCAATTATCGAAATATTAAGGAGAATTATACATGAAATATAAAGGTCTATCAGATCAGGAGATAACCGCATCGCGGCAGAAACACGGTTCAAATGTCATTCCTGATTCAGAGCCGACGACGTTTTGGCAGGAATTTAAAGAGACGTTTGGAGATCCTATGATCCGGATTCTGCTTGTCATCGCAGCGATTATGATCGGCATGTTCTGTCTCGGATATGCGGAAATTTACGAGCCTGCGGGTACGATCGTAGCCGTGCTGATCGTAGCTTTCGTATCGGCGAAGACGGGTGTGGCGAGTGATACGAAATACCGGGAACTCAAGGACAGTACCAAAAAAGATACCTGCAAAGTGTATCGAAACGGACTGATTTCAGTCATAGAAGTAGACGACGTCGTCGTGGGAGACGCCGTGCTGCTGCAGTCGGGTGATAAGATTCCGGCTGACGGCATTCTCGTGGACGGCGATCTTCGAGTGGATAACTCTGCATTGAACGGTGAGACAGAGGAATGTAAGAAGACGGCCGCAGCTGATAGTATGGAGATGGCGGAGGAGATTACAGGGGATACTTTCGTGGATCAGCATTCGCTGTTCCGAGGCGCTGTCGTATTCGACGGAGAAGGCGTCTTATCGGTGCGCCGAGTCGGACTGAAGACGATGATGGGCAAGATGGCGGAGGAAATGCAAGGGGAAGAACCGGATTCTCCGCTGAAGGTGAAGCTCGCAAAGCTGGCGGGACAGATTTCCACTTTCGGATATATCGGCGCAGTCGTCATTGCGATTCTGTACATGGCGTTCTTCGTCGTATCGGCAGGCGGATTTTCTCCGTATCTGGCTTCCGGCTGGTCTGTCATTTTACAGGATGTCGTAAGGGCCGTGTCTCTGGCTATCGTCATTATCGTCTGCGCTGTGCCGGAAGGGCTTCCGCTGATGATCTCTCTGGTTCTGATGCAGAATACGAGCAAGATGTTGGATCACAACGTACTGGTGCGCAAAGCAGAAGGTATCGAGACGGCAGGTTCGCTAAACATTTTATTCAGCGATAAGACGGGTACTATTACGAAGGGTGAGCTGGAGGTCGTAGAATTCTTTACGGCGCAGGGCGAGACGATTCCGCTGCAGAATTTGAAGGATCACGGCAGAGTCAAGTCGATGCTCGATATGGCTATCGGAAAGAATACTGCTGCTATGTTTGACGGCGACCACCGCGTCATCGGCGGAAATGCCACGGATCAGGCGCTGATGAAGTTTATGGGAGAAGAGACGTATCGGCTGCTGGCGGATAATAAGGAATGCGAGGCTGACGATTTTCAGGGTTTCAATTCAGCGAATAAATTCAGTCAGGTTCATATCGGCAGTCTCGGGAAGACTTTTTATAAGGGTGCTCCGGAAAAGCTGCTGGCTGCGGCGAATAAGGCGCTCGACAGCGAAGGCAATGAGATCGCGTTAGATCTCGATCGATTGAATGAAAAGATTAACGAGCTGGCAGAGCGCGCTATGCGAGTGCTGGCTTTCGGTTATTCCAAAAAAGCGATGGTGGAAAATCAGATCAATGAGGATGTGGTGCTTATCGGACTGGTAGCTATCAGAGACGATGTGCGGACGGAGGCGCGAGACGCGATCCGAGAAGTACAGGACGCTGGTATTCAGGTGGTTATGATTACGGGAGACCGTCTGGAAACTGCAGTGGCGATTGCAAAAGACGCGGGACTGATTTCCTCGGAAAGCGACAGAGCTCTGACGTCGGCTGAGCTGAACAGTATGAGCGATGAGGAAGTCAAAGCGATCATAAAGGATATCAGAATTATCGCTCGGGCGCTTCCTACAGATAAGTCCAGAATGGTAAGACTATGTCAGGAGATGAATCTTGTCGTGGGTATGACAGGCGACGGCGTAAACGACTCTCCTGCTTTGAAGAGAGCGGACGTGGGATTCGCTATGGGCAGCGGTACCGAAGCGGCAAAGGAAGCGGGAAAGATCGTCATTTTAGACGATAATTTCAAATCCATAAAAGACGCCATCTGGTATGGAAGGACGATTTATCACAATATTTTGAAATTCTGTAAATTCCAGCTGGTAATCAATGTAGCCGCAGTCGTAGTCAGCGCTATCGCTCCATTCTTTGGAGTGGACGAGCCTCTGAAAGTAACGCATCTGCTGTTCGTCAATCTGGTAATGGACGGTCTGGGGGCTATCATGCTGGGCAATGAGCCTGCACAGGAAAAATATATGAAGGAAGAGCCGAGAAGAAGGGACGAGAGCATTATAAACAAAAAGATGATGACCCAAATTTTGACCATGGGCGCATGGCTGACGATCATCAGTTTCGTCTATCTGAAACATCCGTTTTTCATCGGCTTGTTTGAGAATGAAGCGCAGCATCTGACGGGATATTTTGTGTTATTCATCATAAGCGCCCTGTTTAACGGTTTTAACGTCAGGGATGACGGATATGCGATCTTTAACGGTTTAAACGAAAATACCGGATTTCTGAAAGTATTTTTCACTATTATCATCGTTCAGTCGGTGATCGTCAATGCAGCGCTGGTACCGTTTACCGTATTTGAATGGATCGGCAACATGTTCAGCTGTGTTCCGTTCGGCGTAAGCGGCTGGATCGCTGTCATTCTGCTGGCGGCTACCATGGTTCCTGTGGACCTTCTGAGGAAGTGTGTTACAGGACAGGCAAAGGCTGCCTGAGCCGGCCTATGATTATATTTCATGTGGATCTCGACAATACGCTGATCTATTCTTATAAGCGCGAGATCGGAGACGAAAAGATCGGAGTAGAGGAGTATCAGGAACGGACGATCTCCTATATGACATTAAAGTCTTACAGGCGTCTCAGGGAAATCAGCCGGCGCGTTCTTCTGATACCGACGACGACGCGAACAGCGGAGCAGTATAATAGAATCGATTTGGGAATAGGAACGCCCCGGTATGCCCTCGTGTGCAACGGGGGCGTTCTTTTAGAGGACGGTGTGGAGGACACGGCGTGGTATGAGGAGTCGCTGCGCCTGACGGAAAATTGCAGGATGGAGCTTGAAAAGGCGCAGCGGCATCTTTTGAATGATAAAAACCGCAGTTTTGAAGTGAGAAATATCAGAGATCTGTTTGTATTTACAAAAAGCGAACGTCCGAAACGGACGACAGAGCTTCTCAGAGCCTCTCTGGATCTTTCTCTCGTGGACGTTTTTGAAAACGGCGCCAAGGTGTATGTCATACCGAAGATTCTGCATAAAGGATGCGCGGTGAAGCGAATGAAAGAACGGCTGATGGCAGGGGCGCTGGCAGGCGTCGCCGGCAGTAAAGAATCTGGAACTTCGTCAGGATTGTGGATCGCCGCAGGGGACAGTGCGTTCGATGTGCCGATGGCGGATGAAGCTGATATTTTTCTCGCGCCGGATGATGCGAAAAAGCGAGAGACGGAACTGTTTTCCGATTTTGTGACGCGGTATGTGCTGCTGCTTTAGCGGCTGGGGTGTAAAAATGTACAGAGAAGATGAACTTGTCTCGGTAGCCAGGCGGGAAAATAATAGTAAACGTTCTTATCTGGTGGTGAACCGGAAGCAGGGAAAGCATGTTCCGGTGAGTCCTGGCAAGGCTTTTGCTCTATATCGTGCGCTGGCGGATGAGATAAAAGGAAAATACGAGGGAAAACGGCTGCTGATCATCGGTTTTGCCGAGACGGCTACCGCCATCGGAGCAGCGTTGGCGGCGGCGATGGATTCTTTTTATATGCAGACTACGAGAGAAAATATTGAAAATGTGAATTATATATTTTTTTCTGAATCTCACAGCCATGCGACGGAACAAAGGTTGGTGAAGGATGATCTGGACAGTATTATAGATCGGATCGATCATATTATTTTTGCGGAAGATGAACTGACGACGGGAAGTACGATTTTATCTGCCATCGACAGGATAGAGGGAGTCTGTGGGAGGTTTGCGGAAAAGATCGGTTTTTCAGCGGTTTCCATTCTCAATGGCATGGATGCGGAAGCCGTCAGACGGTACAGAGACAGAGGCGTTCAGCTGCATTTTCTGATTAAGACAGATCATGAACGATATTCCCATATTGCAGATCGATACAAAGGCGACGGAATCTATCATGAGGCGATGTGTACAGCGCCTCGCTTTCCCGCAGAGGAACTGTTCATACCGGGCGGCATCAATGCGCGCCGTCTGGTTTTGGCGGCGGATTATCAGCGTGGCTGTCATGCGCTGGCAGAGCGGATTCTCAAGGAAATCTCCTTCGATTTAGGGGATAGAATCCTGGTGCTGGGTACGGAGGAATTTATGTATCCTGCTCTTTATTTCGGGAGAGTTTTGGAGGACAGAGGATTTTTTGTTAGAAGCCACTCGACGACGCGCAGTCCTATCGTAGTGAGCGGAGAACCGGAGTATCCGCTGCACTGCAGATATGAGCTGGTGAGTTTATATGAGAAGGATCGCATAGCTTTTATCTATGACCTTGAAAAGTATGATAAGGTTGTGTTATTGACAGACGTGCGCCGCATCGCAGAAGAAGGGCGGCGTTCTCTGATCAATGCGCTGAATCACAGCGGCAATAAAAAAATTTTTTTAGTGAGGTGGTGCGAAGGTGAGAAGCTCCTATAGTGAGGATGATGTGATTCTCCTGTTGAAGGACATCACAGGAGTCGTAGAACCTCAGGAGACGGAAGAACGGGAACGGCAGATTCAGGCGGGACGCCATTACAGTGAGATGCTGCCTGTCGAATATGTTCCCAGTGAGAAATACATGGAAGCCTATCGAAATGCTCTGCAGCACTTTTCCGGTTCTACGGCAGATGCCGTCGGCAGATTGGCGGGAAAGATCCTGCATCGGAGAGGCAGGAACGTAGTCCTCGTATCTCTGGCTCGATCGGGAATTCCTGTGGGGATTCTCCTGAAGCGATATATAAGGAAGAAATACGGCGTCGACGTGCCTCATTATGCTATTTCGATTATTCGCGGAAGAGGTATCGATGATAATGCTGTAAAATATCTTTTGAAATATCATGAGGCGAAAGCGCTGCTCTTTGTGGATGGATGGGTCGGCAAAGGTGCGATTTTAACAGAGCTTGAAAAAAGTGTGGCGGCATACGACGGCATATCGCCGGAATTGGCCGTAGTGGCCGATCCTGCAGGAATGACGGAGCTGTGCGGTACTCATGAGGATATCCTCATTCCGAGTTCCTGTTTGAACTGCACGGTGTCGGGCTTGATCAGCAGGACTTTCCTGAGAGATGATGTAATCGGCGAATACGATTTTCACGGCGCTGTCTATTATGGTGAGATGGCAGATGCTGATCTGTCATATGATTTTATTAGGCATATCGAAGCAGAATTCGATATGGCGTCGGCAGATTTTGCAGATGGCGCAGAAGAGGCGGCTGCGGATAAACGCAACACGCCGTTTGAACATGGTATCGATGAGGTGAGGAAAATTGCGCAGCGGTTCGGCGTCGGCGATATCAATCTCATCAAGCCGGGAATCGGCGAAGCTACTCGCGTTCTGCTTCGCAGAGTACCGTGGAAAATTCTGATCGATGAAAAGGCGAAGGATGATCCGGCGTTGGCGCATTTAGTGCGGCTGGCACAGGAAAGAAAGGCGGAGATCGAATATTATCCCATGGATCATTATAAAGCCTGTGGCATCATCCGAAAGATGGCGGATGTGTAAAAAGAGAACGTCCCCCTTCTGTGAAAGAAAAGCTTCACAGAAGGGGGACGTTCTCTTTTTTATGAAAAGTTTAATTTATAACAAGCGCCAGATGGAGCCCCCGCTTCTGTAAGCGGCGGGTTCCATTTCCGACTTTCGGCGGTTGGGTAGTAATCCCCCCCTGCCGAAATCCGGCTGAGCGAAAGCTCCCGGCGCTTGCTGCAAGCGTTCGCGTCGCCCTTGGCAAGCGAGCTTGTCAGGAGCTCTGCTCCGCTTTAAAATCGATTATGTTTTCACAC
>CAZGBL010000056.1:0-6966 GCA_964523955.1 uncultured Oscillospiraceae bacterium
AAGACAGGGAGAATGCTTATGAAATGGACAGAGGAACAGAAGGAAGCGATTACGGCCAGAGGAAGGGATATTTTGGTATCTGCAGCGGCAGGGTCGGGAAAGACGGCAGTGCTGACGGAGCGGATCAAGCAGCTGATTCTCGAGGATGGGATTTCGGTGGACGAGATGCTGGTGGTGACGTTCAGCAATGCGGCGGCAGCGGAGATGAAGGAGAAGATACTGAAGTCTATATCGCAGGAAATTCGGATGTTGAATGAAAATGTAAATAGCGGAGATCTTACCGCAGAGCAAAGCGCAGAAACACGCCAAAAAGCGGGATTTCTCCGAAAGCAGCTGCGAAAAGCGCATACGGCTGACATCAGCACGTTTCATAAGTTTTCTATGAATATCATCCGAAGATATTTTTATCTCATCGATGCGGAGGCCGATTTTTCTATATGCGACGAGGCAAGACGGCAGATTTTGCAGGGCGAAGCGTTGGACGAGCTTTTTGAAGAACGGTTTGCGGAAGAAGATAGCGGATTTATCGATTTTCTTCGGAAATATTCCGGCGTAAGAAGCGAAAAAACAGTTCGCGAGATGATTCTGTCGGTCTATCGTTTTATCATGAGTATGCCGGAGCCCTTTTCCTGGCTGGAATCTGCCTGCAGCGCTCTCGGCGCGGATATGAGCGCGTTTCGGGAGTCGGAGGTGTTTCGGTATATCTCCGGGGCTGCCCGCCGTTCGGCTGCGGAAGCGAAACAGACGGCGGAGTCTGTCTGTGATATGGTGGCGCATCTGCCGTCACTGGAGCCGAAAGCAAAATCGGATTTGGAACAGATAGCGGCGGTCTGCGAAGCGTTAGAGGGGGATTTCGATGCAGAGGAGACAGTGAAGCAAATCAATTCGCTGCAATACGCTCGATTTACGGCGAAGAAGGACGATAAGGCGGATTATGAACAAATCAAGGATTTGGTCACGAGTCTGCGAGACCGTATGAAGAAAAAGCTCGGCGGTCTTTCTGCAGAGTTTTTTTCTATCCCTGTGGAGGAAGCGCTGGCTCGCATGAATGAGACACAGGCACCGGCGGAGTACCTCTGCGGCTTGGTGAAGGATTTTCACCGACGGTTTACGGAGAAAAAACGGGAAAAATCGCTGGTTGATTTCAACGACATTGAACATCTGGCTCTTGAGATTTTGGATCACGAAGAGGCGGCTGCCGCTTACCGGAATCATTTCCGCGTCATTTTTGTGGATGAATATCAGGACAGCAGTATTCTTCAGGAAACTCTGATACAGAAGATCAGCCGCGGAGATAACGTATATATGGTAGGGGATGTCAAGCAGAGCATCTACAAGTTCCGGCTGGCGGAGCCGGAGATTTTTATCGGAAAATATCATTCGTTTGAGCCTGAGACGTTGAGCTCGGGGAGTGCCGCCGGAGCTCAGGCGAAGGCTGAAGACGCTCCCGGACGCAGGATCGACCTCAATCGGAATTTCCGATGTAAGGGGCACATCGTCCGCTGCGTCAACGGTATATTTTCTCATGTCATGGATCGGGAGCATGGCGGTATCGAATATGATGAGAGCGCTGCGCTGAAAAAGGGAGTGACTTACGAGGGAGAGCTGGATCGTCCGGTGACGCTGCATCTTATCGACAGTACGAAGGCAAGCGATGAGGAATATGACGCTGAGATTGACGAGGAAATCGCTGAGCTGGAAAAGACAGAGCTGGAAGCCCGCGTGACGGCAAAGCTGGCGGCGGAACGCCTGGGTCAGAACATTTACGATAGTAAGGCGGAAGCGGTGCGCAGCGTGGGATTCGGAGACATCGCTATTTTGCTGAGGGGGACAAAGGGTTCCGCTGATATTTATGCTCAGGCGTTGAGAGAGCAGGGCATACCGTCGTACATCGACGCCGGTGAAGGGTATTTCGAGACGATGGAGATCGAAGTGTTCATGAATCTTCTGCGAGTTATCGACAACAGACGGAGGGATATTCCTCTTATCAGCGTACTTCGGTCGCCGATTTTCGGCTTTTCTGTCAATGAATTGATCGATATCCGTCTGAGGTATAGAGAGGGAAGCTACAGCGAAGCGTTTCTTCGATCGGAGACAGAAAAATGTCTGACGGCGAGAGAAAAGCTGGATGAGTGGCGCTTGAAAGCGAAATACATGCCTCTGGAGGAATTTCTCTGGATGCTCATGCAGGACAGCGGTTACATGGAATATGCTTCTGCCCTGCCGGGCGGAGATCGCCGGGCGGCAAATCTGAGGGCTCTCGTGGACAAAGCCGCAGCGTATGTCAGCTCACAGCATAAAGGGCTTTTCGGCTTTGTTCGTTATGTGGAGCTGTTGAATGAAAACCGGGTTTCTATCGGCCAAAGTTCACATCAGAACGGAGCGGAAGATGCGGTGCGCATCATGACGATTCATAAGAGCAAAGGACTGGAGTTTCCTGTGGTCATTCTCGGAGGTTTGGGACGTCGGTTTAACCGGGACAGAAATACGTCTTCTGTCATCATGCAGAAGGATCTGGGATTGGGGCTGCGTTATGCAGATCCGGACAGAAATTGTTATGCAAAGACGATAGTGCAGCGTGTCATCGAAAAAAAGAAAGAAGAGGAACGTCTTGCGGAAGAGATGCGAATTCTCTATGTGGCGCTGACCCGGGCTATGGATGAGCTGGTGCTGGTGGGCAGTATGAATAATCTGGAGAAGGAACTGGAAAATTTCAGCGCGGGGCTGCGAGGCGCCGCCGGTGCGCCAAGATGCTTTCTCGACTGGATCATACCGAATATGGAGGAGGCCGGAATTCAGCTGATTCGGCATGATCGTCAGACGCTGTCAAAAACTCTTGCAGAAGAGCATGAAGTGTCTGAGCAGTTCTGTCAGGAGCTGATGAGCGGATTTTCAGGAATAGAACAGGAGCATACTTTATTTCAGCAGATTTCAGAGCGGTTTTCTTTCCATTATCCTTATGATGACGATGTTTTTTCAAAGTCGAAGTTTACGGTTTCCGAACTCAACCGGGTGATTCGGGGACAGGATTTGGAGCACAGCTTCTCGGCGCAGTCCATAAGAGACGATGAGATCGTCGTGCGTCCGGCGGAATTTCTGCAGGAAGAAGAGGAGGAGACGAATTACAGGAAGGCCGCGGAAGAAAGCTGTGCAGATGTCGTTCCTGCATTTTTGCGGGATGAGGCGGAGATTACGCCTGCTATGCGGGGGACGTTTATGCATAGGGTCATGGAGTTAATTCCTTTGAAAGAAGATACCGGAGATCGCGATGTGCAGGCGTTTTTAGAAGTTCTCGTGAAGAAAAATATTCTCACCGGGCAGGAGGCGGCGGCAGTTTCTGTACGTCAGATCGCTTCGTTTTTCCGTTCAGAGACGGGAAAGCGTGCCTGCCGCGCCGACTGGGTGAAGCGGGAGTGGCCGTTTACGCTGCGGAGAAGCAGAGAAGAATTGGCTTCTATGGCAGAAGATCGGGAGACTGCGGCAAAATTGAGGCGGGAACTGCCTTCTGAGCTGTTGATTCAAGGAATCATCGACTGCTGTTTCGGCGATAAAGACGGTATCGTAGTTGTGGATTATAAGACGGATTATGTCGATTTCAGCGATAAGAAGTCATCTTATGCTCAGATCAGGCGACGGTATGAAAAGCAAATCGCTCTATATCGTGATGTCATTCGCAGAGCTTTCGACACGGATCGGATCGAAGGAAAGCTTTTTCTGTTCCGGGCGTCGGAAGCGATTGATATATGACAGGATAATTCATCCGTTCAGGCTGGTAAAATTCCGTTTGCTTTTCCATGGAAATGGTTCCATCTTTTTGAGCAGATGCGGCCTCATTTAATAAATAATTTTCCAGTTCCTGTAAGCTGAAAAACGGAGCTAAGCAGGCGCAGTCTCAGCACAGATAGTATTATCGTATGCCGGCTCGAGGCAGTGGATAGTCTGCGGTAAACGGCACCAGCCCGGCCAGCTGCTGCTGGTTGTCGGCGTATTTAAACAGTAAAGCGGTATTTGGAGGCAGATTCAATCCTGCAGCCTCCTGGAAGGCTGTTTTCGCTTCTGCGCTTTTTTCAGAGGCGACACAGAGAAGCTCTGTGGAAGGATACAGAACGCAGAGCATCGACTGCAGGGCTTCACAGTGGGAGGAAGCGTGGCGCTGTGCTGTACCTGCCAGATAGGAAAGCTGACGGTTCCGTCGGATGCGCCAGATTTCTTTTCCTGTCATAGCCGCCAGTTTTGTGAACAGGCGAGCGGCTGCTCTTCCTCCGGCAAAGGCGGTGTGCAGACGTCCTTTCTCATCCGTCAGGTTTTCCATGATAAAGCGATCCGCTTTTTTTGCAGCGTCTAAAAATTCAGGCCGGGACAGCGCTGTAGAAGCCTCTGCAAGAGCGGAGATCATCAGGCCGTTCCAGGAGACCAGAATTTTTTCATCGCGATGGAGCTCCCTTCTGGTTTTTCTGTAATCGTATATTTTTTGTATCATTTCCTTTACGGCGTGATGATCGGCCGCGGCGAGATCGTCACCCGTGAAGGAAGAGTGTTCGCTGACAGCCGAATGAGAACGTTCGTCGGCAATTGAGACGGATCTATCGTCGAGGGCTGAGGCGTCAAATGGAATCCGGATGAGAGGAGCTGGGATTGTCCATGCCATGGCTCGCGGTTTGACTGCCGGGGAAGGCTGATTTCGGAACCTGCCCAGAATAATATTACTCTGTCCTGAAGGCGGGGTGCTGGCTGTGCTTTTTTCGGCAAAAGTGTGTTTTGCGCTGACAAATGCAGAGAGAGCCAGTATAATTTTGCCAATAAGTTAGTTTAAACTAATTAATATCTACAAGGAGATTTTATTATGTCCATGATTAATAAAGAAATCGGAGATTTTTCTGTTCAGTATTATCAGAACGATGCTTTTCAGACTGTGACAAAGGCTGATGCTTTAGGAAAATGGAGCGTATTCTTTTTCTATCCCGCAGATTTATGTTCGTTTGCCCTACTGAACTGGAGGATCTGGCAAATAAATATGAGGAATTCGAAGCTATCGGTTGCGAGATCTATTCCGTTTCCTGCGATACTCATTTTGTACATAAGGCGTGGCATGACGCTTCCGGCCGGATCAAGAAAATTCAGTACCTTATGCTGGCCGATCCTACGCATGCGTTAGCTAAGGACTTCGATGTGCTGATCGAAGCAGACGGTCTCGCTGAAAGAGGCACATTTGTGGTAAATCCGGAAGGAAAAATTGCTGCTTACAAAGTAAACGCAGGCAATGTGGGGCGTAATGCGGACGAGCTGCTGCGTAAGGTACAGGCGCTGCAGTTTGTCGCTGAGCATGGAGACGAGGTTTGCCCGGCAAAATGGCAGCCTGGCGCTGAGACGCTTAAGCCGAGCCTGGATCTGGTAGGACTGCTGTAAGTGATGAGCGAACGAAAACAGGAAAATCTGTATGGCGCAGTGGTGATCGGAGGCGGCTCCGCAGGTCTGACGGCCGCTCTGTGCCTCGCCCGAGCCCGTTATCGCGTAGTCATAGTTGAAAAAGAAAATTTCGGCGGGCAGATTACCATCACATCTGAGGTTGTAAATTATCCGGGAGTCTTTCGTACCGGCGGAGCGGAATTGACGGATACTATGCGCAGACAGACCCAGAGCTTTGGCGCAGAATTTCTCCTGGGAGAGGTAGAGGGCCTGGAGCTGGATGGTGATGTAAAAACTGTCCGCACCAGCCGTGGCAGACTGAATTGTTTCGGCGTGCTGCTAGCCATCGGCGCTCATCACCGCAGGTTTCGCCTTCCGGAGGATGGTATTCACTGATCTCGCCCGTCTTCTTATTTCGATACCTTATCGTGTTCAGGGACGTTTCGCCGAGGACGGATTCCACCTGTACATTCGGATAAGCTTTCTGTGGAAACCGCAGAGCATCCGGAGGAGGAGACCGAGCTGCCTTGTATTCGTATTCTGAAAAAGGATGGTGCCGATACAGGGCTTGCCTTTCACGGAGTCCGGGAGGACATGAGTTTACTTCATCTATAATGGGGTTGTATAATGCAATGGGGTTGTATAATGCGGCTGGATCTGGACAGGAGATCGAAAAGGAAGCCGCTGAGGGGATTCGATCGATTGCAGATCCTGTGGATATGAAGATTCTCATCTCTCTGTCCTGCACCATGTGTCCGGAGCTGGTTACGTCTGCGCAGAAAATCGCTGCAGAAAACGCGAAGGTCACTGCGGAAGTTTATGATATAAATCATTTTGCCGAATTGAAAGAGAAGTACCGGGTAATGAGCGTTCCTTGCCTGGTCATCAATGACACACAAGTGTCGTTTGGAAAAAAGAATATTCGCCAGCTGCTGGAACTGATTCAGAAATCCGGCGGTTAAGGCCTGTTGAAAAATAGATTTTTGAGAAAATCAGCCCGATAATTTAGCAGGAGAAACCACGAGCTTTTCGTGATTTTTTTCGCTATTTTACATTTTACTCCTGGCGCTTGCTGCAAGGGTTGCGTCGTCCTTGACAAGCGAGTTTGTCAGGAACTCTGCTCTGCCTTAGCGGAGATCGTCGTTTTTGCGTCGAATCGTTCACGCAGAGAAGCAGCCGGATTTTCCGTACAGCTTTACGAATATAATCCGATGATCGCGGCGCTGATGGGAGACGCTATGCTCAGATGAAAACGAACTGATACGCGCCGCTCTTGCGGTGTATCCACATAAAATAGCTGTCAAAAGGCCGTTGAAGGATTCGTATCTGACCAGTATGAAACCGAGTTATTCACTCAGGGGAAAGAGTATTCGTTACGACTGTATCGTACTGCCCTGAGGAGAGTATGTTTTACAGGAAAGAAGCCGCAAATCAATCCTTTTGATTGTATTACTTCCTCTTTTCATATAAAATAAAAAAGTCGGCAGAAATTGCTGCTGCAGTGTTGAATACGAAGAACAGACTGCGCGGTGAGCGAAGAAAGACGGCCTTGCCGCCCGC
>CAZGBL010000056.1:7066-10440 GCA_964523955.1 uncultured Oscillospiraceae bacterium
CTTGCCGCCCGCTGCAAGCCATAATAAAATAGGGCGGCACCGTATATGAAGCGAGCGAAGGAAGGCAGGCAGATCTGTTTTGATTGAAAATAAAATGTGTAAGAAATTTATTTCATGAAGCTTTTTGCGTGCGTCAGCGGTTTTTTCTGATATATAGGTTGAAATGAGTAAAAGGAGGAACCATATGGGTGGTTTTTTTGGCGTAACTTCTAAAAACGATTGTGTGCTCGATGTTTTTTTCGGCGTTGACTACCATTCGCATCTCGGTACGCGAAGAGGAGGTATGGCGGTTCACAGCGAGGAAAAGAGCTTTCAGCGCCAGATTCACAACATTGAAAATACGCCTTTCCGTACGAAGTTTGAAAAGGATTTATTGGATTTTCAGGGCAATGCCGGTATCGGCTGCATCAGCGATACCGATCCTCAGCCGCTTTTGGTGCGCTCTCATCTGGGGCTATATGCCATTACGACAGTCGGCGTAATCAACAACTCCGAAGAGTTGGTTCAGCAATATTTTTCAGACCACGGACATCAGTTTATGGCGATGAGTTCCGGCAAAGTAAATTCCACCGAGCTGATCGCGGCTATTATCAATCAGAAAGACGATCTGATGAGCGGAATCCTTCACGCGCAGGAAATGATCGACGGTTCTGCGACGATTATCATCTTGACAGAGGACGACAGCATTATCGCCGCCAGGGACAAGCTGGGCAGACTGCCGATTCTCATCGGAAAAAACGAAGGCGGTCACTGTGTTTCCTTTGAATCCTTTGCTTATACGAAGCTCGGATATGAAACGGTTTATGAGCTCGGTCCCCGTGAGATCGTCAAGTTGACGCCGGACGGCTATGAAATCCTGAATCCTGCGGGAGAGGAGATGAAAATCTGCGCTTTCCTCTGGAGCTATTACGGTTATCCGAACTCAAATTACGAAGGTCGAAACGTAGAGGTGATGCGTTACAAAAACGGTGAGATTATGGCTCGTGACGAAATGGCAAGGGGAACGCTCCCTGACGTGGATTTTGTAGCAGGTGTTCCTGATTCCGGAGTTCCTCATGCTATCGGCTATGCGAACAAGAGCGGAAAGACGTATGCTCGTCCGTTTGTAAAATATACTCCGACATGGCCTCGCTCTTTTATGCCTGCGAATCAGGAAGTGCGCAACCGCGTAGCGAAGATGAAGCAGATTCCCGTACCGGAGCTGATCGAGGGTAAGAAGCTGCTGTTTGTAGACGATTCTATCGTGCGCGGCACGCAGCTGAGGGAAACGGTGGAATTTCTCTACAATTCCCATGCAGCCGAGGTGCATATGCGTTCCGCCTGTCCTCCGATCATGTACAGCTGTAAATATTTGAACTTCTCCAGCAACGGATCGGATATGGATCTGCTGGCGCGCCGCGTGATTCAAGAACTGGAAGGCGACGAGGGACAGAAGCATCTGGAAGAATATGCGGATTCCTCCACAGAAAGAGGTCAGTGCCTGCTGAGTTCCATCTGCGAAAAGCTGGGATTCGATTCTCTGGGCTATCAGTCTTTAGAAGGCCTGCTGGAGTCCATCGGCATCGATAAGGATAAGGTCTGCACTTACTGTTGGAACGGCAAAGGCTGATCTGTCCTGACAAAATATGCCGCGTTCGGTTCGAATTTCATAGACGGATACTGACGAATATAATAGATGAAAGAGATTGTGCCATTCTGCGCATTTTTTGAAATTTTCATTGTGATATTAAATATTGATTCTTATACGACAAACAGTTACAAAACGGCAGGCAGTCGCAAAGACCGCCTGCCGCAGTTATTTTTTGCCGCTGCGGATACGATTTCATTTTTTGATGGATTTTGAAGCTGAAAGAAAAGATACTTAAATATTTTTGATATATAAAGATGTTTGTTATTGATATTACCGCTTTAATGCGTTAATATATTACTGTAACAAATTAAAATTCTTGGCAATATTTTGAGAAGGAAGAGAAAATGAAAAAGAAATTTCTTAAGAGGCTGCTGATTTCGGCAGCGGCGGCGTCTGCGCTGTTTGCGGCCATGACGGTCAGCGCATTTGCCTGTACGACGATTTATGTGGGAGGCAATCTCACAGAGGAAGGGGCACCTATCGTAGCCCGCAGCGAAGATTATGTCAATAGTCAGAACAAGCTGTTTTACGTCAGCGAGGCGGGTAAATATCCGGCAGGTACAGTATATCACGGATGTGATGCGTACGGCGGATTCGAGTGGACGATGAACCACGACAGCTATCGCTTTACTGCATTCACGGCGGACATTCTGTATGACGGAAACTGTCCGGAATGCGGTCAGCCGGGTCATCCTTCCTACACGGAATCCGGTACGAATGAAAAGGGCGTGACGGTCAGCGCAACGGAGACTCTTAGCGGCAAAACGGAGATTTTAAATAAGCCTGCAGATGGAGAAGCTGCTGTCGATCCTTATCGCCGCACGAAGACAGAAGACGGTAAAGTCGGCATCGAAGAGACAGACATTCCTACGATTATCCTGAGCGAAGCGGCTTCCGCAAAGGAAGGTGTGGAGCTTTTGCTGAAGATTTACGACGAATACGGCTGCTACGGTGGTTCCGGCCTCTTCATCGCGGATCAGGAGGAAATTTGGTATATCGAAAATTGTTCCGGCACGCAGTACATTGCCCTCAGGCTGAACAACGATATGATCTTCCTCGAACCGAATATGTCGACCATCGGTCTGATCGATCTGGATGACGAAGAGAATGTGATCGCTTCCGATCGGCTGATCGAGGTGGCAGAAGAAGCAGGGACTTTCGTTGGCGATAAAGACAACAACACGATCGATTTTCGCGCTTCCTATAACCGCAGCAATACGGTCAATGCGAGAATCGTCAACGGCCTCAATTTCGTCAATCCAGCGTATAACTACACTTCAGATGATCTGGTTAAAGATAATACGAAATTTTGTATTTCTAATGTAAATGAAAACGGTGATATCGTTCCTATCTACACGAATATCGCGGCAGACCGTAAAATTACAGTAGATGACATCGTAAATTATTATAAGGTAGACGGAATCTCCAATACCGGAAATACGGACACGGCGTTCTTCCAGATATTCAGCGACCGTCCTTTAAACGGCGGTACGGTGGAATGGGTTTCTCTGGATACCGGCGCTTATAATGTATTTGTTCCTTATTATCCGCTGCTTCTCGACGAGACATATGCAGGCTATCGGGCTGCTGTAGGCGAAGCGACAAAGGGAGTAGAGGAAAAACCTGAGTCCGGCATGTACTATTGGGCGTCCTCTAAAGGAAAATATACTGTATTTCCTGAGGATTGGGAGACCTCGTATTACTGGTGTTTCGACGCGCTGAATAATTACATTTCGTATGCGGA
>CAZGBL010000056.1:10540-11724 GCA_964523955.1 uncultured Oscillospiraceae bacterium
GCGGACGCTCCGGAGAAGAAAAGCGGATATACTTTCCAGGGCTGGGCTGTAGAGTCCGATACATCCGAAGCCGCGTACAAAGCCGGCGACGATCTGACAATGGATGAGGATAAAGTGCTTTATGCGGTCTGGAAAGAGAACCGCACGCCTTCGGGCGGCGGCAGCCACACGACGTATACGCTGAATTTCCAGACGAACGGGGGCTCGTCTGTATCTTCTGTTTCCAAAAACAGCGGCGCTACGATCGACTTGAGCAGCTATCGTCCGACGAGAGAGGGATATACATTTGACGGCTGGTATTCCGACCGTGAATTGACGACATCTGTGACATCCATAACTCTTTCATCAAGCGTCACAGTCTATGCAAAGTGGACAGAAAAGACAGAAGAACTTCCGGATGATTCCGGTGAAAAGACAGAAATATCTTTCACAGATGTAAAAGAAGGCGACTGGTTCTATGACGCTGTGGCATATGTCTCCGAAAAGGGGATGATGAACGGTACGTCGGACACTGACTTTGCGCCGAACAGCCCTACTACTCGAGGCATGATCGTGACGATCTTGTGGCGTCTGGAGAACGAGCCTTCTGCGGATACGTCAGACAGCTTCGGCGATGTGAAAGCGGGCAGTTATTATGAAAGAGCCGTTGCATGGGCGGCGGAAAAGGGCATCGTTAACGGCTACAGCGCTGTAAAATTCGGTCCTGACAACAGTATCACGCGGGAACAGATGGCCGCGATTTTATATCGTTATGCTCAGTGGAAGGCTATCGATGTGAGTGTCGGCGGAGATACTGATATTTCCTCTTATGACGATGCTGCGTCGGTAAGTCAATATGCTTTAGCTGCGTTTCAGTGGCTCTGCGGCTCTGAAATTATTCAGGGAAGCGGCGGCAAGCTGATGCCTGACGGCGACGCGACGCGTGCGCAGGTTGCGGCGATTTTAAAGAGATTTTGCGAAAATGTCGCGTAAATAGATAACGAATCTCTTATGGAGTTTATTTCTTTTGACGGTGGGCGTCGTTTTCGGGCGAGATTCTGATTCGCCTGAAAACGGCTGCAGATTTGAACGCTAAGCTGATACGTTCGTGAAAGATCTGTTTTGGAATGGAATAAGCTGAAATCAAATTGTATGAAAGGCGAAGCCGATAATGACAGGCTCCGCCTTTTTTGTGCGATTTTTTG
>CAZGBL010000057.1:0-11497 GCA_964523955.1 uncultured Oscillospiraceae bacterium
GGGGGAGTTGACAATCTGCTGGAAGATATGATCGCGCCTCTTGCAACAGGTGAGCGCGGCATGATGGAAGAATCATAGCCATTATACAGGAGATGTGAGAGCGCCTCTTACAATAGGTGAGCGCGGCATGGTGGAAGAATCATAGCATTATACAGGAGATGTGATCGCGCGCCCCCTTGCAATAGGTGAGCCGCTTTTGGAAAAGAACAGGAACCTGCAGACCGCCGTATGGGAAAATCCATACGGCGGTTTATTATGAACCGCTGATTTTTTACTCGCATTTGCGATCATTTTCTCAACAGCTATCAATAGGCGTTCCTTTTCTTGCGTCTGAATTTCGTATAGCTGAAATATATCAGAAGCTTCCATTCCGACCGGTTGTTGACAGGAGGTTTTGAAATGGTATAATAAGGATAACAGTGTTATGTTTGAAGGGGAGGGAAAAGCGATTGGGAGAAGATAAGGAAACCAGAAAGAGGCTTCTCGACAGCGCCAGGAAAGAGTTTCTGGAAAAAGGATATATGAAAGCCTCTCTGCGCGCTATTTGCAAGAACGCTGGAGTGACGACGGGAGCTTTATATTTTTTCTTCCAGGGTAAAGAAGATTTGCTTGCGAATCTCGTGGAGGAACCGCTGAAAGGACTGACGTCGATGATCAGCTCTCATCTTTTGGAGGAATTGGAATCAGAACCTGCGTTCGCCTCGATAGAAGAAGAGTCCGCAGACAGAAAGGCGTCAATAGAAATCGTACATTTTTTATATCAGAATTACGATATCTTTCAGATCCTTTTGATGAAAAGTCAAGGAAGCGCCTATGAAGATGTGGTAAGCCGATTTGCCGATTGGACAGAGGCACATTATGATACGCTTGCGGGCAGGATGGCGGAAAAGCATGGAGTTGAAAAGCCTGATCATTACATGATTCACTGGCTGTCGCACATACAGATTGATGCGTTCGTCCATCTGCTGACCCATGAACCGGATGAAGAAAAGGCGATCCGGCATATCGAGAGAATCGTCATCTATCTCGTATCGGGATGGAATAGTCTTTTTTTATAACAAGCGCCAGATGGAACCCGCTTCTGTAAGCAGCGGGTTCCATCTCCGACTTTCAGCGGTTGGGTAATAATCCTCCGCCGAAACCCGGCTGAGCGAAAGCTCCTGGCGCTTGCTGCAAGCGTTCGCGTCGTCCTTGACAAGCAAGCTTGTCAGGAGCTCTGCTCCGCTTTAAACAAAAATAATAGCGGCGTTAAGCCGTATTTTTTGCGAATACAACATAACGATGTTATGTAATGTGTTATCTTATTGTTTCCGCCGCATAAAGGCATTGAACTGCGGCAGATGGAAAGGACAGCTGATTCGGGCAGAAGATTGGTAAAGGAAATATCAGAAGGAGCGAAATATGTATCTTGAAGTAAAAAATCTCAGAAAAAGCTATGGAGAGGGAGAAAGCTTTACAGAAATATTGAAAGACGTTTCTATTTCTGTTGGCAGAGGCGACATGTGTGTGATTCAGGGAACCAGCGGTTCGGGAAAGTCTACGCTGCTGAATTGCATCGGAGGGCTGGATTTGATGGATTCCGGTTCCATTAAGGTGGACGGAAGAGAAATATATGGGCTGTCTCAGGAACGATTATCGGAATATCGGCGGGAAAATCTCGGTTTTGTTTTTCAGTTCTACAATCTCGTACCTAATTTGACGGTGAAGGAAAATATTCAGGTGTGTGAGTATCTGACAGATACGCCCTTAAATTTAGAAGAGCTGCTCGACACGCTGGGTTTGACGGAGCATCAGAATAAATTTCCGACGCAGCTTTCCGGAGGCCAGCAGCAGCGGTGTGCGATTGCCAGGGCATTGATTAAGAATCCGAAGCTGCTTCTATGTGACGAGCCTACAGGGGCTCTTGACTCTAAGACGTCGCGAGATATTCTGATTCTGCTTGAGGAGATAAATCGCAGATATGGGACTACCATGCTGATTGTCACTCACAATGATTCCATCAAAAATATGGTGGATCAGGTCGTCTTTTTAAAAGACGGGCAGATAAAGAAGGATTACCGAAACGCACAGAAGGTGGCTGCGGCGGAATTGGAGGATTTGTAATGCAGAAAGTACTGAGAAGAAGAATATTCCGGGATTTAAAAGAAAACTGCTTTCGCTATCTGGCGCTGGGGCTTCTGATCATTTTGGGAATGTACATCATCGTAAGCCTGGTGGGAGCGGCGGATACTATCATGATCGGCACGGCAGAGGCAGCGGAAAAAAACAGACTGGAGGATGGGCAATTTGTCACATTAGTTCCTTTAACGGACGAAGAGAAAGGTAATCTGGAAAAAAGCGGGATAACGTTGGAGGAGCATTTTTATCTGGACTATTCTCTTGAGAATGATTCGGTTTTGCGCGTATCAGAGAGGCGAGATCAGGTGGATTTGATTCAGGCGGATTTTGGGAGAGCGCCGGAGATGCAAGGAGAAATTTTCCTGGAAAAGCGATATTGTGAGGAGCATGAAATTTCGATAGGCGATGAAATTATCGTCGGCGGACAGCTTTTTCAGGTGTGCGGTATCGGGACGTCGCCGGATTATGACGCTCCTTACCGTAATTTATCAGACAGTGCAGTGGATAGCCGACAGTTTGGCGTCGGATTTCTGACGGAGGAAGATTATGGGATTCTAAGGGACGAGCAGAAAAGCCTTCAATCGGAAGAATTTGTCTATGCTTATCTGCTGAATGGGGAACTGACGCAGAACGAGTTAAAAGAAAAGCTGCAGCAGCTGAGTATTGGAGCGGATCGCGCGGCTGTCGGCTACTTTTCGGATAGCGCCTTTTCAGCTGGAATTTCCAATCTGATGCAGTTTATACCGGCAGCTGACAATCAGAGAATCGGAGCGGCTGCAGACGATCAGTTTATCAACAAAGCGGCGGGATTGGCGGCAGGGGTGATTCTTTTGATTCTATTTGCTTATGTCATATCCGTTTTTGTGGTGCATGGCATCCAGCGGGAGGCGAGCACCATCGGGACGCTCTACGCTTTGGGAATCACAAAAAATGAACTTCTGCGGCATTATTTGTCTTTGCCGATTTTTGTCACTCTGATCGGTGGAGTGATCGGTACGGTCATAGGATACAGCGGCTTCGGCGTCGATGTACAGATGGGGGATTGTTATGAGTATTTTTCTGTTCCGGAATTAGATACTGTATATGAGCCGTATCTTTTTATCTATGGAATCGTTATGCCGCCGACGGCGGCAGCGATCATTAATTTTTTGGTGATTCGCAGCAACCTGGCCAGGCCGGTGCTGGCGCTGATCCGAAAGGAACAAAAAACGGAAAAGTCGAGAAATATAAGGTTGAAAAGCGGAAACTTTGTACGTGTTTTTCAGGTCAGGCAATTATTAAGGGAGAGACGGACAGCATTTACCGTCTTTTTCGGTATGTTTATCTCTCTTCTGATCGTGATGCTGGCGCTGGACTGTTATGTGCTCTGCGGACATGTAAAAACGGATTATGGGGAGGATACCAGGTTTGAATATATGTATACTTATAAATATTCTGACGAGCAGGCGCCTCAAGACGGAGAAGCTGCTTATGGTGTGAAACTGAAGAAAGAGGTGTTGGGTTATAATTTTGACGTGACCCTTTTGGGTATTGATGAGGATAATCCGTATTTCGATGCAGAAGTCGAAAAGGGGAAGGACAGGGTACTGATTTCTTCGGCGATGGCGCAGAAATATCGTCTGCGTACGGGAGATGAGCTGACTCTGGAGGATGAAGAGCATGACAGGAATTACACGTTTGTGATCGATGGAATTGTGCGGTATTCTTCGGGCTTTTTTGCGTTTATGGATATTGACAGCATGCGCAGTCTGATGGGACAGGATGAGTCATATTACAATATTGTTTTTTCGGATCATGCGCTTAATATCGACAGCGATAGGCTTTACTCTGCTACATCCAGAGAGGAAATTGAAAAGAGCGCATCCGTCTTTGCGGAGCTGATGATGCCGATGATTCTCATGATGACCTCCGCGTCCGCGTTCATTTTTGCTGTGGTCATGTATCTTATGATGAAGGTGATGATCGATCGTTCGGCGATGTCAATTTCTCTGATGAAAGTATTTGGTTATCGTAAAAAGGAAATCGGGAAGCTGTATTTGAACGGTAATCTGCTGGTTGTGGCGGTCAGCGCGCTGATCGCGATTCCTCTGGCGAAGATCATCATGGATTCCATATTTCCTTATCTGGTTTCCAATGTCGCCTGCGGCGTTTATCTCACTTTTTCGCCGCTGCATTACGCAGGACTTTTTGGAGGGATTTTGTTTTTGTATTTCTTTATAAATCAAATTCTTCTGCGCCGCATAAATCGGATTCTTCCCGCGGAGGCGCTGAAAGACAGAGAATGAGAAGAATAGCGGAATTGCAGGCTTTTGCAGACGGATTTCTATGAGCAGAAAAAATTTCATTTCCAATGAAATAATAAAAAATAACAAGCGCCAGATGTTCCCCGCTTCTGTAAGCGGCGGGTTCCATTTCCGACTTTCGGCGGTTGGGCCATAATCCCCCGCCGAAACCCGGCGGAGCGAAAGCTCCTGGCACTTGTTGCAAGCGTTCGCGTCGTCCTTGACAAGCGAGCTTGTCAGGAGCTCTGCTCCGATTTAAATTGACAAATTAAGTCTAATATAATAGACTAATTTGTAGAAATAGACTCTGCGCAAGGTATCGCAGAGGAAACCGGATGTTGCTGCGAATCCGGCGGATGGAACCCGACGGATGAAGCGGAAATCGGTGAAACTCCGCCTTTATATGAGAGTTCCACCTTTGCGCGGGGCGGTCGCGGCAGGGAAAGGAGCGAAAAATGACTTATTATATCGGAGAGGCGGTCAAACTGTGGGAAAAGATGTCTGCGCATGTTTTGGAAGTCGCTTTCGTGATGAGTTTTGTCTTGCTTTTCATCATGGCGGTTCGCTTCATGATGAGAAAAAGCTCAAAATTTCTCTTCTATGGACTGTGTGGCGCGGCGGTCATCATGATCACAGCGGGCTGCGGAATGGTCGATACGGACGCCGATTTTGCGAAATGGTTTTCTCCGTGGGTGGCAGGAAATATGGAGGAAGAAGAGGCGGAACGGCTTTTTCGGGATATCGGAACGGTCGTCGGCGAGAGTCAGACGGTGGACGGCGTGACTGTGACGCTGGAGGGAATCGTTCAAGATCAGAACATCCTGCTTCTCGCATTTACGGTGGATGGAGCGGAGGCGAAGACCGAGGGAAAGGAAAATGCGGTTTACGACGCAGACAGCGATAAGAGTTGGATTTTACCGGATCATCTTACAGAATCATTGCGGAGAGAAATTCCCGATATCACGGATGATGAAATAGATGAGTATTTAAAGTATTACAGCAGTTTTGCGGAAGGAAATCCGAGTTGGGGCAGTATCAGATGTTCACAGTACGACGATGATTCTTATTTAATTATGTGTTCCTTTGAAAACGGTTCGGCGGCGTTTCCTTCGGGGATGATTCATCTGGAAGATTTGGATTCCTTTTTATTTTCTTTGAAAGGTCCGTATGATTTTACGTATCGAGCTTTAAAAACGGCGAATCCTGTCGTTTACACCGGCGATGTGCCTTTTACTACGCCGAGCGGCGTTCGGTGCAGGGTGAATAAAGCCGTTTTAAATCCGCTGTGCGGCGCGAAGGTTCAGCTGACGGCAGACCGTGAGCTGGAAGAATTTAAAACGAACTCGGATGGTGAAAAAATGATGCCGGATTGGAAGACGGAGCTGTATATCAACGCCTTCCGTACCGATGCAGGTTATGAGGTAGGGGGACATATGCGGGAGCAGGAACATGACGGTGCAGACGTCACACTGTCCATGAGTTCTTCTTACTGGATTCTCGATGCAGAGACGGCGGAGGCCGTTCTAATCGGAGAAAATTGGGTGGAACTGAGCGAAATGACGCGGAGCTATGAAGGCGGCGAGTCCGCCGCCTGATCACGCTGATTTTCAGCAGTCGAAGCACAGTCTTTGCGAAACGATCAGGCGGAGCTTTGTTACCCTTAAAAGGGCAGTTTTGTTTTGAAAGGAAGGAAAAAAGGTGCATCTGTTAAAAAAATATTCCGCGCCGTTGATAATATTCGTTGTTTTCGAGGTCGTCGCATTTTCGCTTTGGATCGGTTTAGGCAATATTTTTTATTTGTTTAATTTTACATATATCGGAGATTTTATAGCCTTCGGACTGTTTCTGTATATCAGAAAGTACCGACACGCCAGATTGGCGGTTCAGTTCGGCGTAGGGCTGTATATGCTGGTGTATCTGGGTTTGATCTGCAATGAGAATATGCAGATCGAAGGTTTTTGGTACTATCTGTTTTTAGGCGTATTTGAAGGGGCGACGATTCATTACGCGGCGGCGAAGATATTCGGTCCGCTGCTGTTCGGACGGGGATGGTGCGGTTATGCCTGCTGGACTGCTATGATTCTCGATCTGCTTCCGTATAAACAGCCGGAAACGCCGAGGAGAAATATAGGATTTATCCGATATATCGTATTTGCGCTGTCTCTCATTTTTGTAGGAGCGTTGTTTCTGTTTCACGTTCCGAATCCGAGTAAAGTGATGTTTTGGAGTTTTGTCGTCGGCAATATTTTGTACTATGTCATAGGGATAGGGCTTGCCATAGCATTTCGGGACAATCGGGCTTTCTGCAAATATATCTGCCCGATTACGGTTTTTCTGAAGCCGATGAGCTATTTTTCTTATCTGAGGGTAAAAGTGAAGCAGGAAAAATGCGTTTCCTGCGGAAGGTGCAGAAAAATCTGTCCTATGAATGTGGATATGACAGATAATTCACGGAAGAGGAAAAATGGAACGGAATGTATTCTATGCCTGAAATGTATAGAAGAATGTCCGTTAAGGGTGCTGGAAATATGACAAACGCCGGATGGCTCCGCCGCTTACAGAAGAAGCGGCGGGGCCATCCGGCGTTTGTCATATGCGGCCGGTTCGTATTTTTGTTGTTGCGAAATGAAACCCCTTCCTTTTTAAATCCGTCTATGATAGTAGATGTGAAATTCAATCCGTATCTGTTTTCCTGGGATAAGGTATGCGTCGAAGAAGGAAAGTATGTGTGTGAAATGTCGTATCAGTCGGCATTTTAGCTGTTCTGAGCGAGTTATTTTGACATTGCATAAAAACTGCGCGCCGCCGCAGAGGAACGGAGCGGAAAATCGGAGATAGGAACTGTGATGAGGAGAATGGCTGTGAATGATAAAAAATTGCTGGAGCATCTGAGACAGAGAAGAAAGAACGCTCTGGAGCAGATCATGGAGGAATACGGAGGCTATATAAGCCTGATTGTATACAATACTATGGGAAGAGATTCTTCCAAGGAGGATAGGGAAGAGGCTGTTGCAGATGTATTCATTTCGCTGTGGGAGAAGGCGGAGCAGATCGAAGCGAATGTATATTTAAAAGGGTATCTGGCCGCTATGGCTCGAAACAAAGCTCGCGACCGGCTTCGCGGCAGAGCTTTGAAGCGAAGCCGGATAGAGGAGGAGGATTCGGCGGAATTTTACGAGGCTGAGGAAAAATGTGCTGAGATGCTGCCGGAGACGGCGGCGGTGTGTTTGGAGGAAAAAGGGATATTGTATGAGGCGATTCATCAGCTGGGCGAGCCGGATGGTACGATATTCGACAGGTATTATTATTTCGGGGATCGGATATCTGTTATCGCAGCGAAGTTGGAGATGAAAGAGGGAACTGTCAAAACCAGATTAGCGAGAGGACGAAAAAAGCTGAAAAAGATTTTGCGGGAAGGGGGATATTTTGATGCGTAGATGTATGGGAATGACGCGCAGGGAAATAGAGAAGCTGACAGGTGTGTCACAGGATTCCGTAAGGAGAAGAGTTTTGGCTGAAGTAGAGATACAGGGGCGGAAAAAATGTTACAGAAAGTTTGTATGGCGAAAAAATTGTATACGTTTGGTGGTGATCGTTTTGCTTTTGATCTGTATCGGAACGGCTGTGTTTGCCGTGGGTATCGATTTCAGAAAGAATTATTTCGGGGAAGGAAGCGATAGGATCAACAGCAACAGTGCATTGAAGTCTCTGGAAAACGGCGATATCCGGTATACTGTGGAGGATACGATAAGCGACGGCGATACGCTGATTATCGTCTATTCGGTAGAGGGACTCAGCGATGAGGGAAAGGCTCGGGTTCGCAGCGGCGATTTTCTTTTCGGGAAAGCGTCCATAGGAAGGACAGGAAAAGAAGGACCGATTCATCTGTCTTTTGAAGCCGACGAAAAAGAGCAAAAAGAACAGATCGGGTTTGATTCTATCATCATAACGCCGGCGTCTCAGAATAGTACGGAAAATCATCCGTTTTATCAGGTTTTAATGGAGTTTACCGGAAATTGTAAGGTGAAGACTTGGCTGGATGGATGTGATGAAGTGCTGGAAATTCCTATAAATCTGAATCCGGAGAGTATAGAGATCGATTTAACCGAAGATCTTTCAGACGATGGAACGGAATATAACAAGATCGGAGAAGACGAAGAGGGACGATGGAAAATGAAAAAAGTGCGGATTACGAAGGTCAAGATGAGTATGCAGGTTTCCGTGTCGAGGGAATATGAACTGCCTCGCATAGATTTCTTTGCCGAACATATCGCTCTCGTCTATCGAGACGGAACCGTAAAAAGTGCGGCAGATTTTTTGAATGACGGTACTTATTCGTGTAGAATCTGCGATGATGGAGTTTTCGATCTCTCCTGTGAGGAATCCGAAGAGCCGGAAGAATATGATTATATTTTAAAGGGCCACTTTTGGGACATTCCGGACATTGATCAGATAGAAAGTATTATGGTGGACGGAGTGGAATTTCCTGCAGATTTACAGGGGGTATAGCGGAATCAGATACTTTTCTTTTCTTCTATCTCCGGCGCGGTAAATTCAGTCGGAAGATGGAAGGTTTCAGCCGTTGGAGCGTCGACGCCCTTTTACCGCAGCAGACGAGGCCTTGCTCGTTCTGAAAAAAACGATTGACAAATTTAGTTTAAAAGTATAGACTAAAAATAGATCTATAAAAATAGACTTATTGTCTGACAGCAGCTTCAGCAAAGAGAAATGGATGTTTATTTGTGCGGAAAGGGGCAAGCCATGGCATACTACATTTTAGACGCGGTAAAAATGATAGAAAAATCGTTTGCGTATGTATTGGAAATCGCTTTTGTAATGAGTTTTGTTCTCATCCTCATTCTGGCGGTGCGTTTTCTGGTGAGAAAACGTCCGAAGTCTCTTTCTTACGGGCTCTGGAGCGTGGCGGGCATCGGTTTTTTGTACGCAGGGCTGCCTCCTTTGCATCTGCAGCCGCCATATCTGCCGGCGGTTCGGTTCCGAATGGGGCAGGGGAAATCGACGCGCTGTTTTCCCATGGCGTTTCCCTTTTGTCTATTCTTTCTGTCGTGTGGGCGATAGGTATCGTCATCTTTTTCCTGTATAGTATTTTTGCCGCGTCGCGTCTTCACAAGCGGGTTCGATTTGCTGTAAAGGTCGAAGATCAGTCGGCTGATATCATCGGCGGAGGCGGTCATCCTGACGAACCGGAATCTTTCGTCTGGTTTTCGCGAAACGATTCGCCAGATCAGGCAGAGAAACAACCGAGCAGCCGAGGTCACAGATACAAAATCTACGAATGCGCTCAGGTGGACTCTCCGTTTGTGGCTGGAATCTTTCGGCCGAAAATATATCTGCCCACAGGTCTTACGGAATACAATCGCAGCCTGATTCTCGCTCACGAGGTGTGCCATATCAAAAGAAAGGACCCTCTTGCTCTTTTTGCAGCGCAGACATTAGCGGTGATTTTCTGGTTTCATCCGCTGTTTTGGGCGGCGTACCGCATGATGCGCCGGGACATGGAGATGAGCTGCGATGAAAGAGCCGTAAAGGGACTTGAACGGACACAGGTAGCGGATTATTCCGCAGTTCTGCTGTCTTTCGGCATAAAGCGTTCCCATCCTCTGGCGATGACCTTCGGCTCCGGACAGTCGGCTTTGAAAAAGAGAATTTCAAATCTTCTTTCTGAGAAGCAACAGCGTCCTCTATTGTCGGCTGTCGCTGCCGCTGTCAGCCTGTGCGGCGCGGCGATCCTCATTACCGCAGGCTGCGCTGTAGTTCATTCCGATGTCAGTTTCACTGAATGGTTTCAGCCGATAACATTGAGGGAAATGGAGGATTCGGAAGCAGAAGTCATTTTAAAGGATATGGGCACTGTCATCGGTCAGAGACAGACTGTGGATGGCGTTACTGTTACACTGGATGCGGCGGTGAGAGATGAAAAAAATATCATCTTGTCGTTTTCTGTGGAGACGGAGGAGGAACTCCAGATTCACGGAGGTATGGGAGAAAGTGAAGAAAGCTGGATGCATGGGGAATGGAACTTAGAGGAATGGAAAGAGCAGGGAGGATCGGATATGACGGAAGAAGAGTTCCAGCAAATGTATCAGTCCGCAGAAGAAGAGCTCAAGCATCTGAACAAATTGCAATTTTTGTGCGCAGCGTCGGAAAATACAGGCTATCGTATTTTGCTCGCCGGAAGGATACCGTCCGAAAACACAAAGCTGAGGGTTCATCTCGAAGATGTTAATTTTTCGGATGTTTCTCTGAAAGGATCCTTTGACTTCACCTTTACTGCGGAAAGGCGAGCCCAGAGTACGGTTTACGCCGGTGATATTCCGCTGAAAACGGAAAGCGGTGAAGGATATCGCGTCAAACGGGTTTCGATCTCTCCGCTGATGACGGGAGAAATCGAAATCGTAACAGATCGTGATCTTTTCGCAGAGGAATCTATGGAAGCCCCGTGGAACGACGAATTTGTTTTCGATGGGATTCGCATCGAGGGAGGACTGGAATTTGAGAGTGTGCGTACGGAGCGTACGATAGACGGTACGAATGTGACTCTGCGCAGAGATCGGAACTTCTCTGAAAAAGCTTCCGTGGCTCGGAATAATGTAATTCTTCGCAGGAGTGTGGATCAGGTGTTTATCGATCCGACGAAAGTGGAGGCTGTAAATATCGGCGGCGTCTGGCTGGATCTTGACCGGATGGTTATGGACGATAATGGAACGGCAGGAAGCGAGAAAAAGTCAGATCAGACGGCTAATAGCAATAGCAGCCAATGATAATGGCAGGATTTCTTTTTAGGGTAAAGCGGGAAAAAACGACGCTGATTTCCATGATTTCCTGAAGATAGTTAGTCGTTGATTTCTTAAAATTATCAGCTGTCTGGCTGATGCGGAGATCTATATTAAAAAAAAAGGCTGCCGCCCGAAGAAACATGAATATGGGATGATGTTTAATCTGAAGTAAAAGATTAACATATCTTGCTATTCCAATCTTCGGGCGGCAGCCTGTCTTTTTGCTTTTAATTCATGAATAAATACAGACGCCGCAATTTTTCCTTTTTCAGCATTTTACAGCGGAGCGGAACCCGCCGC
>CAZGBL010000058.1:0-1478 GCA_964523955.1 uncultured Oscillospiraceae bacterium
CCACAGCTATGCGAAGCATAGGCGGCTGGAGTATGTCACTTCTGATATGTATTTATTGTTAAGAGTGGGCATCATAGTCATTATGATGTCAAGTAGAAAGGAAAAAGACAAATGGCTAAGTTTATCACTGTAGAGGAAGCGGCTGAACTGTTTTTTGATGGATGCTGCGTTGTCGGCGTATCGTTCGGCAGCGAAGGCTGGCCTGAATTAATCGGTCAGGCAGTTGAGAAGAGATTCCTAGAAACCGGACATCCTTGTAACATGACAAACGTTCATGCTGCAGGTTTCCGTGCTGGAAATTGCTGGGCTCATGAAGGATTACTGGCCCTCGATATCTCATCTCATGAATCCACAACTCCTAAAATTGCTAAATTAATTGAAGAGGATAAGCTTCCTGGCTGGTACATGCCTTTAGGTTCTATGCTCCAGATGTACTCTGAAATCGGCAGAGGTATGCCGGGTGTACTTACTAAGACTGGTCTTGGTACGTTCATGGACGCTCGTTTTGACGGCGGCGCTTTGAATGCGAGTGCAAAGGCTTATGACGAAGCTCAGAAAGCAAAGGGAGAAAAGTGCTTCGTAGAATATGTTCCTGACTTGATGGGTGAAGACTATTTATTTTACAGAATCCCTAAGATCGATTTCGGTATCATGAGAGGTACGACAGCTGACGAAAACGGTAATATTACTTGTGAAAACGAATGCTTAAATCTTGAATTAAGCGCTGTAGCTCGTGCGGCGAAGGCTTGCGGCGGTAAAGTAATCGTAGAGGTTGAAAGAGTAGCAGCTGGCGGTTCTTTGAATCCTAAGCTTGTTAAGGTTGGCAGAAACCTCGTTGACTATGTTGTTGTAGGCGACTACAAAGAGCCTATTCCTCGTGCGCTCACAAATTCCGGTGATAGAGATCAGAACTTCTTCATGGGTCTGAACGGTCAGATGAGAGTTCCTGTAGATGCTATCGAAGTAATGCCTTTCGATCCTAAGAAGGTTATCATCAGAAGAACTGTAATGGAAATCGAAAGAGGCATGATGTGTAACTTCGGTATCGGTCTTCCTACATTCTGCGGCGGCGTACTTGCAGAAGAAGGTGAAATGGATTCCATCACTATGATTTCAGAATCCGGTTCTGTAGGCGGTGTACCTGGCGGCGGTCCTCTCTTTGGATGCCACTTTAATAATGAATGCTCTACTGACCAGAAGGATCACTTCGACTGGTTCGACGGCACTGGTCTTGACTTTGGTGCATTCGGTCTTTCCGAAGCTCAGGAAGACGGTTCCATCAACGTATCAAAGCTCAACGGCGTTACACTCGGCGTAGGCGGATTTACGAATATCACTGCCGGCGCTAAGAAGGCATGCTTCATTGGTACTTTCACAGCTAAGGGCTTAAAGGAACACATTGAAAATGGTAAGCTCGTCATCGATCAGGAAGGGCAGCTCAAGAAGTTCGTCAAGAAGTCTGAACAGATCGCTTATGA
>CAZGBL010000058.1:1578-11441 GCA_964523955.1 uncultured Oscillospiraceae bacterium
ATCAGGAAGGGCAGCTCAAGAAGTTCGTCAAGAAGTCTGAACAGATCGCTTATGACGCTCCTTTAGCAGTAAAGAACGGCAAGCCTGCTCTCTACATTACGGAGAGATGTGTATTTGAGTCTTGCGCTGAAGGTCTCAAGCTCATCGAGGTTGCTCCTGGTATCGATGTGGAAAAGGATATTCTGGCACACATGGAATTTACGCCGATCATTCCAGAAGGCGGCCCTAAGCTCATGCCGGCTGAAATCTTCCAGGAAACATGGGGCGGTCTCTCCGCAATCATGGATGCGAAAGAAGCAAAATAAGTATTTTAATTTTGTTGAAGATATTATATAGTGAAATTTCTTATTGCTTTTACTGCAAATGATTTTTCTTGTACAATGAATTTTAAAACAGAATTGTTTTTCCAGACAACGGTCATCTGAAAGGTGACCGTTGTCTGTTTTTCTGAAACAGAAATATTGTCGATCAGAAGCGACGTTATTCCGACGTTCTTCTATTTTTTAAAGTGGAACAGAGCTCCTGACAAGCTCGCTTGTCAAGGCCGACGCGAACGCTTGCAGCAAGGACCGGGAGCTTTCGTTCAGCAGGGTTTCGGCGGGGATGATTATCCAACCGCCGAAAGTCGGAAGTGGAGCTTTATTCCACGCATCCTCATTTTGGGGCGCGTTCCGGCGGGGGATGATTACCCAACCGCCGAAAGTCGGAAATAGAATCCGGCGCTTACAGAAGCAAAGAACATCCGGCGCTCGATATATTACAAAAATTGGAAAAAATGTAATTGACTTAAAAGTCTTTCAATGTTAGAATTTACGTATTGATATTGCGGAATATTTTATGGCAGGGCGGGGCGTTCCAGAACCTGACGTTTGCAGGGATGTGAGATCCTTGATCTAAGGCTGTGGTCTGTCAACGCCTGTCTTCAGATGTGAGGAGTGTCAATGGTGGAAATAGACAGCAAAAAAAGTGCAGGTGTTCTTATTCTGACGCTTCTGATCATATTTCTTTTTTCGGGTTGTTTTGAAGGAAGCGGACAGAGCACAGAGGAGATAAGCGAGAACTATGATGATCGTCTCAGCGTTGTCTGTACGATTTTTCCTCAGTATGATTTTGTACGGCAGATCGCGGGGGATAAAGTGAATCTGAAGATGTTGATCCATCCTGGAGCGGATGTGCATTATTATGAACCGACGCCTCAGGATATTATACAAATCAGTGAAAGCGATCTGTTTATTTATGTGGGAGGAGAGTCGGATGAATGGGCCGATAAAATCTTATCTTCTGTCGATAACGGTAGTATAGAAGTCATTTCCATGATGGAATGTTCTCATAAAGTGGAGGAAGAACTTGCAGAAGGTATGTGGGATGGACATAAACATTCATATGATAGTAAACAGATCGAAGAGCAGACTGACGGCACCTTTTCTGTTAATGGAGAGGATCACGAATCAGAGAATAACAATGTAGAGTACGATGAACATGTCTGGACTTCTATCGATAATTCTGTGTTGATCGTATCGGAAATTCGGGATACGCTCTGTAAGATGGACGAAAAAAATGCAGATTATTACAGGGCAAATGCGGCTGATTATATCGAAGAACTGAAGTCTCTAAAACAATCTATTTCTGATGTTGTAGATCATGCGCAGAGAAAGACGCTGGTATTCGGGGATCGTTTTCCCCTTCTGTATTTTGTAAAAGAATTTGGCCTGGAGTATAAAGCTGCGTTTAAAGGATGTGCTTCAGATTCTGAAGCAGGCGCTGAAACAGTGGCATATTTGAGCGACTATGTATCGGAGAATCATATCCCGGTAGTGTTTAAGCTGGAACTCAGCAGTGGAAATATAGCTTCTGTGATCAGTCGGGCCTCTGGTGCAGAGCTTAAAACTTTCTATACTTGTCACAATTTATCAAAAGAGGATTTTGACAGGGGAGAAACTTATGTGAGTATGATGCAGAAAAATATCAAGAGTCTGGAGGAGGCGCTGAACTGATGGTTTGTTTAAGTTGTGAAAATATTACATTATCGTATGAAGGGATCGATGTAGTGTCAAATCTGTCTTTCGATGTTCAGCGCGGTGAATATCTTTGTATCGTCGGAGAAAACGGATCGGGCAAGAGCACTCTGATAAAGGGAATTCTTGGGTTTGTAAAGGCGTCTGGGGGACGTATTCTGTACGGAGACGGTATCACACGAAATGAGATCGGCTATCTTCCGCAGCAAACCAGCAAGCAGAGAGATTTTCCAGCATCTGTATGGGAAGTGGTTCTGTCCGGATGTTTAAATAAAATGGGAATCCGTCCTTTTTACTCAAAAAAAGAAAAGGAGCGTGCGGTTCTTAATCTGAGGAAGCTCGGAATTGAAAAACTTCGCACGAGGCCGTACAATGAACTTTCCGGCGGTCAGCAGCAGAGAGTGCTTCTGGCCAGAGCGCTATGCGCGGCGGAGAGTCTGCTGGTTCTCGATGAACCGGTATCGGGGCTGGATCCTATCGTAACGGCAGATATGTATGAGCTGATATACAAGTTAAACCGTGAAGAGCATATGACGATCATTATGGTTTCACATGATATGAAGGGAGCATTGTCCTATGCGGATAAAGTACTTCATATGAGACATGACGGGTATTTCTTTGGGACGATGGAAGAATATCGCAGAAGCCCATATTATGATATGTTTCAGACGGGAGGCTGCAGATGACAGTTTTATCGAATATTTTATCCTATCCGTTTATGGTCAATGCATTCGTCGTAGGACTTTTAGTTTCTGTATGCTGCGCGCTGTTGGGGGTAAGTCTGGTTCTAAAACGATATTCTATGATCGGTGACGGCTTATCCCATGTAGGTTTTGGAGCTCTGGCCGTAGCGACGGTAATGGGAATCGCGCCTTTAAAGCTAGCGGTGCCTGTGGTGATTGCCGCTGCATTTATTCTGCTTCGGATTCGCGATAGCAGCAGAATCAAGGGAGATGCCGCTGTTGCTTTGATTTCGACGAGCGCGCTTGCGATCGGGGTTATGACGGTGTCGGTGAACACGGGAATAAATACAGATATTTCAAATTATATGTTTGGAAGCATTTTGGCGTTAGATTCTTCTGATGTGAGGATGAGTATTCTATTGTCTGTGGCAGTCATCTTATTTTTTCTCACATTTTATCATAAGATTTTTGCGGTGACTTTTGATGAGGTCTTCGCCAAGGCGACGGGCGTCAGAACAGAGCTGTATAACACGCTGATTGCTCTGTTTACAGCGCTTACTGTGGTTTTGGGCCTGCGAATGATGGGAGCGCTTTTAATTTCGGCGTTGATCATTTTTCCACCTCTAACGTCGATGAGAGTCTGCAGAAATTTTAAAAGCGTTGCCGTATGTTCGCTGATTCTTTCTGTTCTGAGCTTCGGTGTTGGGCTGGTGCTGTCTTTTTTGTACGGCACGCCGGCAGGAGCGGGAATTGTGGTAACGGATCTCGTCTTTTTCTTGTTGTTTTCTGTCGTGGGAGCAGCATTGCGAAAATAGCAGTATTCTTAAAAAATTTTGTAGAGTGATGTAAATGCGCTTTGAAGCGGCAGACAGGTACGTTTCAGGCGCATTTTTATTTTTTGGATTGCGGATTGTGGAATTTCCCGGGAGGGGAATGCATATGATTTAGAAATGAGTTTATGGGTTATGAACAGAACGATAGGTTAACAGGAACGATCGTAAAATGATGGGACTGGAAGTAAATGAGCGGAATCAGTATCATGGATGAAATTGTAAATGATTTTGGAGTTAAGGTACCGCGGATTTTAGTGAGCGGTAACTATGCGGTTGTAGACAGTGTAAAGAAGATTTATGTTCTTTCAGAAGACATCGTTACACTGGAGACTTCGGAAGGATATCTCAGCGTTTTGGGAAACGGACTGTCGGTGGAAACTTTGTGTGACGAACGGATCGAACTGAAGGGCGAGTTCTCCGGCGTAGAGTTCATAAAGCCAGAGAGAACGGAAAAGAAAAAGCGTATAAAAAGGTGAGGATATGGGATTCGGAGAGAAAAGAAAAAAAGATGCGCAGGAAAGGACGAGTGTAGTATTTTTTTTCTTCGATTCCTCAGAAATTCTGGTGGAGGGATTTGGGCCGGAAGAGGTATTGAATTTAGCGGGACGAAGCGGCATACCTGTAAAGGACGTGCGAATCGCGGATGAGACATCTGTTTCTATGATCGTCAGGACTGCGGATCTTCAGGAATTTAAGGAAATACTGGGAAACAAATATCGGATAAAGAGGATTCGCTCGTATGGGATTCTGCCTTTTTGCCGAAAATTGCTGAAAAGAAAGGGCTTATTGATAGGCGCCGTTTGCTTCGCTGCTATTGTGTACGCGCAGCAATTATTTATCGCTGAGATGAGGATCGAAGGAAATACGGGAATTTCCGAAGAGGAAATATCAGAAGTGCTGAAAGAGAATGGCCTGTTTATAGGATGCAGAAAATCGCAGGTGGATGAGGAGATGATTAAGAATCGTCTTTATGCTTCTTTCTCTGATATTACCTGGGTGGGCGTCGATGTGAAAGGCGCCTTAGCCGTCGTGGAGATCGCGGAGGGCGATAAATATGAAAAAAAGGCAGAAGAAAGCGACACTCCATGCGATATTGCAGCCTCGAAATCCGGATATATTAAAGAGGTGATTACACGATATGGTACACAGATTGTTCAGCCAGGAGATTATGTTCAGGCAGGAGATGTGCTGATCAGTTCTGAAGTAAAAGCGAATAATACTACATATGATGAATCGCGAAATGACATGGTGAAATATGTAAGAGCGTCGGGCGACGTGACGGCAGTTGTCGTTTATAAGCTGGAGGCTCAGTTTGATAAGGGAAAGTTTACGGAGAAGGAAATGGAACATGCGGTGGAAAGCGCTGTCAGAAAGTATGTTAGAGAAAAGGCGCCGGAAAAAATAGAAATCATCAAGAAAGATTTGAAGTTTATAGAAGAAGAAAATATAATAAGATGTGGGGTAACACTCGAAATTTCAGAAAATATAGGATACGAAAGGGAGACAGAATTTGCGGGAACGTGAAACAGATACGAATGAAGTGAGAATGACGATAGAGGACGCACAGAATAACGCGGCGATTTTCGGATATGGCGACGGTAATTTGGAACGGCTGCATGCCGCGTTTGGAACAGATATTGTCCAGCGTGGCGATGAGCTGATTCTCAGAGGCGGTGATGCGGAAAAGACGAAAAGTGCGATAGTGGATTATCTGTGGATTCTCGAAAGAGAGGACGAGCTGGATGAGCAGAAGGCGGAATATGTGATTTCGCTTAATAAAGAAGGACGATCCTACAGGAAGAGCAATCTTAACAGCGATATCATATGTTTCACGCACAGAGGCAAACCTGTTCGAGCGAAGACACTGGGGCAGATCGCATATGCAAATCATATCCGGAATAATGACATCGTATTTGGAATAGGACCTGCGGGAACGGGAAAGACCTATCTGGCGGTAGCGATGGCTGTTCACGCGTTTAAAAATAAGGAAGTTGAAAAGATAATTTTGGCCAGGCCTGCAGTGGAAGCCGGAGAGAGTCTCGGATTTCTTCCCGGCGATCTTCAGGAAAAGGTCGATCCTTATCTCAGGCCTCTGTATGATGCCCTGTACGATATTTTAGGCCGTGACGCAGCGCTCAGGCTCAAAGAAAAAGAAGCGATAGAAGTCGTTCCTCTCGCTTATATGAGGGGAAGGACGCTGGACAGTTCGTTTGTTATATTAGATGAAGCCCAGAATACGACGCGGGAACAGATGAAAATGTTTCTGACTCGGCTGGGTTTTGGATCGAAAGCCGTCATTACGGGCGATATTACTCAGATCGATTTGCCGAAGAAAAAATCATCCGGACTGAGAGATGCAGAAAAGGTTTTAAAAGGCGTGAAAGGGATTGAATTTTCTTATCTCCGACAGAACGATGTGGTAAGACATCCTCTGGTCAAGCGTATTATCGATGCTTATGAGAGATCCGACAGAAGTTCAGAGGAGTGATCACAGTATATGAATATTATATTTGATGAAGAAATCAATATAGCTGAAGACATAATCGATAAAATGATGAAAGCTGCGGAGTTCTGCGTGTCGCAGGAAGGTCTCGATCCGTCGTTTTGCGAAGTCAGTTTCTCCTTCGTAGATAAAGAGGAAATCCGCAGGCTGAATTCCGAGTATCGGCAGAAGGATGCAGTGACAGATGTTCTTTCTTTTCCTCAATACGATGATCTGAACAAGCTGGATAATGAGCAGGAAATCTGCCTGGGGGATGTGGTCATATGCCGCGAGGTAGCTCGAGATCAGGCGGCGGAATATGGACATTCTTATGAGCGGGAGCTCATGTATCTGTTTGTGCATAGTATTTTGCATCTTTTAGGCTATGATCACATGGAAGAAGCGGAGAAGAGGGAAATGCGCGAACGAGAAGAAATCGTGATGAATAGAATCGGACTGAACAGAGACTAATGCCATTTTGCAGTTCAGCCGGATCAGGCCATTATGAATACAGGAATGGCGAGGGGCGAGCTATTCAAGATTTCGTCACTGCATAACGCGAAAGGATCAAAAAAATGAAATCAGGTTTTGTAGGAATTATAGGCAGGCCAAATGTAGGAAAATCGACGCTGCTCAATGCGATCGTCGGCGAAAAGGTAGCCATAACGTCGAGTAAGGCGCAGACTACGCGGAATGCAATTCGCGGGATTTACACGGATGATGAATATCAGATGATCTTTATCGATACGCCGGGAATCCACAAGCCGAAGAATAAATTAGGCTCGTATCTGACGAATACAGCTGTTTCGACGCTGAAAGAGGTGGACGTCATTCTTTTTCTGGTAGATGACAAGTTGTCAGCAGGTCCGGGGGATCGGTATATTTTGGATCTTTTGAAAAAGGTGACAAAGACGCCGAAGGTGTTGATTATCAATAAAATCGATCAGATTGAGCCGGAAGATTATCGGGCTATTTTTGAAGAGTATGAAGAAAGTGGAGTTTTCGATGAAATCATCGGAGTAAGTGCGCTGAAAGGGCAAAATACAGATGTCTGCATCGAAAAAATTCGTCCTTTTATGAAAGAGGGACCGATGTATTTTCCAAAGGAAATGTTTACAGATAATCCGATGCGCTTTTTAGTGTCCGAGATGATCAGGGAGAAGACGCTGCTGTATCTCAATGATGAGGTTCCTCACGGTGTGGCAGTGGAGATCGAACGGTATGAAGAAGCAGAAAACTGCACAAATATCAGCGCCGTAATCTATTGTGAGAAAGCATCTCACAAGGGGATTATCATCGGCGCTCAGGGTAAAAAATTGAAAGGAATCGGAAAAGCGGCGCGCTTAGAGATCGAACCGCTGATCGGTTCGAAGGTATTTCTCGAGCTTTGGGTGAAGGTGAAGGAGAATTGGCGTGAGAGCGATATAGCGATCAGCAATTTTGGATATAAAAGCGATCATTCGTGAAAAATATTATCAGAAAAGGTTTTAAAGAGGCGTAATCCGGATAGAAAAAGGCAGAATATTTTTCTATCGACTTAATTTGAATGTTTCAAAGGCGGCAAAGTTATGGTAACTGAGACAGACGGAATCATTCTGAAACAGACAAGGCTTCCCGATGATCGCAGAATGTTGGTTTTGTTTACCAGAAAGTTTGGAAAGATCAGTGCGGGGACGAGTATCAGATTAAATGGAAAAAATAAATCATCTCTGGCGCTTCGTGTCTTTACCCACGGTCGGTATGAACTGTTTTTTGGAGGGAGAAGCTGTAATATTAATGCGGCGGAGACGATCAACAGCTATTTTGGTTTAGGAGAAGATATCGACAAATATATGCTGGCCTCTTATGTATTGGAGTTTACAGACCGTCTCATACAGGAAAATCAGCCGAATGAACAGCTGTTCGACCTATTGATCGATTTTTTGCGGATGATGGAAAAACGAAAAATAAAGGCGGAATCTCTCGTGATGATCTATCAGTGGAAAGCGTTGGGAGCCTGCGGTTTTATGCCTCATCTGGACAGCTGTGTACGCTGCGGAGAAAAGGATGTGTCAGGCGGATTTTCCGTGGCTGATGGCGGCGTGATCTGCGAAAGCTGTAAAAACTCCGGTCAGATCAACAAGCGTTTGCTTTATAGCCTGAAATTTGATATAATTAAAATATTAAAATCCATTCGGGACAATGAGATCGGCGTATTTGAAAACTTAGCTCTGAATGATGAAATTTACGGCTGCCTGAAGTCTGTGATCCGGGATTACATATCCTATCATCTGGATATAAATAAACTTAAAAGTGAAACTTATTTAATTTAAAAAGGCGGTGTTAGTATGGAGATTACACTTGAAAAAATTGAACTTGTGAAAGATCGTACGGGCGTGAGCTATGCAGAAGCAAAAGCTGCTCTCGAAAAGGCAAATGGAAGCGTCGTAGACGCGATTATCATGATCGAAGAGGAGATCGACATTTCTCCTAAGACGAAAGCAGGGAATCAGGCGTCTCAGATTGTAGAGAAAATCAAAGAATTAGTAAAAAAAGGAAATGTCTCTAAGATTCTTATCAAAAAAGGCGAAGAGATTATTATGAATATTCCAGTCAATATTGGAATCTTAGGAATCGTATTCATACCATGGGTGACGATTATCTCTGTTATCGCGGCTTTAGGCACGAAATGTTCGATAGAACTGGTCAAAGACAACGGCGAGATAGTGAATCTCAGCGGTAAGGCAGCTGAAACGTTCGACGACGTCAAATCGAATTATTCGGTCATTGCGGATGATCTCAAAGAAAAAGGAGAGGATGCAATTTCACAGGTAAAAGAAAAGGCTTCTTCTGTCATCAACAGGATGAAAAAAGATTATGATGATCCGGAGGATGATGATTATTTCAACTTTGATGATTTTGATGAGAGCGTGTTTGATGAAGAGGATGAGCAGGGCTTTTTCAATAAGGCAGAATCTGTGAAAGAGGAAGCTGAGGAGAAGCTGGATGATTTAAAATCCGCTGTCACATCAAAAGCAGAAGAAACGGCTGAAAAGGTTCGTTCGGCAGACATGTTGAAACATGCGGAAAATCTTGCTGAAAAGGCAAAGGAAGAAGCGAAAAACACTGCAAAAAAAGCAGAAAAACTGGCAAAGTCTGCTGAAAGTAAAGCAGAGTCTGCTGCAGATAAGATGGAAGATGCGGCAGATGATGTGAAGGACAGTATCGAGAAGGCCTCGGACAATTTGAAGGAAAAGATCGACGCAGCAGGCGATAAGTTTGAAGAGACTATTGAAGATTATAAGTCAAAGAAGAGTCGCTTTAAATTTTTCGATTAAGATTTTCAGGGTTGTCGTGTTTTTTTACGTTACACTGAACGATTTTTAGGAAATTTAGGAAATATAGAAGAGAAAAAATTGCGGTATGACGGCATGCGTTGGAGAGTGGATGAAACAGCGTATGCTGTCTATTTAAAGCGGAGCAGAACGCCGACAAGCCCGCTTGTCAGGGTCGATGCGAAAGCCTGCAGCAAGTGCCGGGAGCTTTCACTCAGCCGGGTTTCGGCAGGAGATGATTCCCAGTCTCTGAAAGTCGGAAGTGGAACTTTATCCCACGCATCCTCATTCTGGAACGCGTTCCGTGATGATTATCCAACCGCTGAAAGTCGGAAATGGAACCCGCCGCTTACAGAAGCGGCAGGGTGTCTGAAAACCTGTCTCTCAGCTTCTCTGCATACATTATATTGACACACTTATTAGACTTAAATACTATATTTGGTGTCGCATATCGCTTTGCATTGAGTTTTCGGACACCCTAGCGGGGGGGACATCGGCGCTTGTTATATTAATTTTATTACAGGGAGATTTAAAAA
>CAZGBL010000059.1:0-6649 GCA_964523955.1 uncultured Oscillospiraceae bacterium
ATATCGGATCGCCATGCTGGCGTCAATCATGCTGGTTTTCGCTCTGACTACGGTTGTTTCTTTTGCTGAAGTCGAGTCTCCGTCCAGTCCCATGGAAACGAATGTTCCTTCGCGGGATTCTGTGGCCGAAGGCGTACCCTACGACGCCGAAGGCATGTTGACCTATGAAATCGAAAATGGCCAAGTGACTATCATGAGCGGCAGCGTTAAGCTGGCCGGAGAACTCTATATTCCCGAAGAGATCGAAGGATTGCCGGTAACGGGAATTGCCGATTACGCATTTCTATACTGTACGGGATTGACGAAGGTGACGATTCCTTCTTCAGTGAAAGAAATTGGGGAATATGCGTTCTGTTACTGTACGAAGATAGGAATGGCGGTGATCGAAGGTGAAAATGTGTCCGTCGGAGATTTTGCGTTTTATAGCTGTCTTGATCTGGCGTCTCTTCAGTGTACAGGACTTGACTCTATTGGCAGCTATGCCTTTTCGCGGTGCGAAAAGCTGAGCCTGACGACATTACCGGAGGGCGTGAAGACCATCGGCGATTATGCGTTCTGGAGCTGTGTGTCTATCGCGACATTTGAGACTCCGGAAAGTGTAACGTCCATCGGAGATTTTGCGTTCAGCAGCTGTACGAATCTTACATATTTTTCTTTTCCATCGACATTGAGCGATGCGAATACGGGAAAATACATTCTGAATGCCTGTACGGCTCTGACGTCGATCAAACCTTCCGAGGGATGGACGGAAGTTCCGGCGGGGATCTTTGCACGATGTACTTCGATTACAGATATATCCTGTGTCTTTAAAGAGGGGATCACTAAAATCGGAGATGGAGCCTTTGCTCTGATGACTTCAATTCCGGAAGATCTTGTTATTCCCGAAGGAGTGACAGAGATCGGAGGCAGAGCTTTTTACGGTGATGATACCGTTCGTTCTGTGAAACTGCCGGAAGGACTGGTATCCATCGGAGAGGAAGCTTTTTATGTTAGTGAATCTCATCTGGAAAAAGTGAATTTGCCGGATTCATTACGATCCATTGGCGCTCGTGCCTTTTCAAATGCACAGCTTTCCGGAGAACTGGTGTTAGGAGATGAATTGACGGCCGTCGGCAGCGGAGCCTTCTCCAACTGCGATCTGCTGACTTCCGTTACGATAGGAGAGAAGGCCGTGTTGGGCGCTTCGGTTTTTTATGGCTGCAACGCGCTGACTTCGGTGAGTGTAAAACCGGGAAATACTGGAAATGACTGGGGAAAAACGACCTTCAGCAATTGTACTTTGCTGACGACACTCCATTTGCCAGAAGGTTTTGCGAAAATTCCAGAAGGCTTTCTTTCCGCCTGCACATCGCTGACAGATATCTCTCTTCCGGACAGCGTGGTTTCCATTGGCGCTGACGCTTTTTACAAAGATATTCATTTGACTTCGGTGGTAATTCCAGCTGGAGTGCAGACCATTGGAGACGGCGCTTTTTGTGAGACGGGGCTGAAGTCTGTAATTTTCGCGGAGGGTCTGACTTCTATCGGCGCTATGGCGTTTCAGAACACGCCGCTGACGAGTGTGAGTTTTCCTTCGACGCTGAAAAGCATCGGAGAAAAGGCGTTTTATCTCTGTAAAGATCTGAAAAGCGCAGCGCTGAACGATGGCCTGGAATCTGTGGGAGCGCAGGCGTTTTCAGAAACTGCGTCAATGGAACAAATTACCATACCGGGAAGTCTTACATCTATCGGTACCGGGGCGTTTCAGTCTTCCGGGATCATGCGGCTGACGGTGAAAGAGGGTGTCGTGTCTTTGGGTACGACGTGTTCCTTTCAGAATTGCAAAAGACTGACTACGGTGATACTGCCTTCCAGTCTGAAACAGATCGGAGACAGCACATCGTCTATGGATTTTTTTGGAGGTGTGTTTGAAGGCTGCAGCGCTCTGCGCAGCGTTATACTGCCGGAGGGATTGGAATTTCTGGGAGGAAGAACCTTTTACGGCTGTACTTCTCTGACAGAGATTACGCTGCCTTCGACGCTTACTACGCTGGGGGCGGCTGTCTTTAAAGATTCCGGATTGACGGTACTCCGGCTGGCAGAGGGATTTTCGGGTGAAATATTTTGGGTGACCATTAATGAAGCTTATATCGATGCGTCATCAGATGGTGTCCTGTCAGGCGCACCCGTAGAGAATGTGAATCTTCCGGGGAATTGGACGAAGATACCGGATTATTTTCTGATGGGAGTGACCGGAGATCTGAAGCTGACGATTCCGGACAGAATCACAGAGATCGGAACACACGCTTTTCACGGCTGTACGGGTCTGACATCCATCGAGATTCCAGCAAGTGTTGTGAAAATCGGCAATTATGCTTTTTATGGTTCCGGCCTGACGTCCTTTGTCATACCGGACAGCGTCATCGAATTTGGAAGCTATGTTATCGGAGGCTGCAGAAGTATGACGGATGTGACGCTGCCATCGACATGGACTGGCATTCCGGACGGGCTGTTCCAGGCAAACCAGTCTTTGAAGACATTTACGATTCCAGACAATTATATATCTATCGGCGCCTCAGCTTTTGAAGACAGCGTTCTGGAGTCTATTGTCATACCGGACAGCGTGACGACGATCGGAGAAAATGCATTTAAAAACAGCGCTCTGAAGTCGATCCAGCTGCCGTCTCATCTGAAGAAGATTGGAAGTCAGATCTTCCGCGGCTGCGTGAATCTGACCAGTGTGACGATTCCAGGTTCTGTCGAAACCATATCCGATTTGGCGTTTTATGGCTGCAGCAGCCTTTTGGAGGTGACGATTTCCGACGGCGTAAAAAATATCATGGGTATGGCGTTTGCCGAATGCGCTGTGCTTTCAGAGGTCATTATATCCGATAGTGTCGTAAACATCGCTGACAGCGCGTTCTATGCCAGCAATCCGGGGAATGTACACATCAGCGCGTCTTATAATTCCGCAGGTGCAAAACATGCGGAGACAGTCGCTTATGTATATTCAGACTATACGCCGAGAATAGAGGGCGCGGTATTTTCATTTTCCAGTACGGAGGATGAATATCGTTACAGTTCCTGGAATATGAGCTATGAGATGGCATATGGCCATCTGATTTATCGGATTACAGCAGAGCGCAAATACATCTATGGAGCCATTAAAGGAGATGACTGGAAGGAAAATTACAATTTCGACTTCACCGCTACAGTGATCGGCACGTCGGAGGATTTTCAGAGAGAAGATCTGGTGATTGGAGATTCTGTTCCGGGAGTTCCCTCCGTACCGGTCACAGCCGTGGGCGATTATGGAAAACAGGGATTTCGCGGAATCCAGAGTATACGCTCTGTCGTTCTCGGAGCAAATGTTTCAACGATCAACGGCGCATTTTCTGGTTGTACGAATCTGGAAAGTGTCGATATGAGCCGATGTTCGCTGACGTCACTGTACAGCGGCGCATTTTCCGGCTGCACGTCGCTGACGTCCATCGACTTTCCAAGATCGCTGAAAAGTGTGGGCAATAGCACATTTTCCGGCTGTACGTCGCTGACATCCGTGAATTTTACTGATACGGCTGTCACGACGATCGACAAGGGCGCATTTAGAGATTGTACTTCTCTTTCTGACGTGATATTCGCAGAGGGTTTGGAGAAAATCGGAAGTAGGGCGTTTCAGAATAACGCGCTGACGGACGTATATCTGCCGTCCTCTCTTCGGATCATTCAGGCGGACTCCTTTGATCCAGGCGTAACGCTCCATTTTACGGGAGATGCTACATCTCTTAAGTATGAGTGGAGAGATGAGCAGAGCGCTACTCATTACGATCCGGTATTGCCGCTTCTCCTCGAAAAGGTGAAGATTCGTATCGAGCAGTTTTTCGGCGAGGGTTTAGAAAAGCAGGGCAGCTATTTCGTAGCCACGTCTTCTGTAGCTCTCAATGTACCCAATGGGACGATATCGAGAACGCTGTCCTCGTTTAAGGATGAGACATTACAGCCCGCGCCTTCTCAGGAGACGACAGAGATGACGGTATTTCCGGCCTCTGCAGAGAATATGGCGGCAGAGACAATGGAAAATCAGAACGGCCAGGCGGAGGATGACGGCGAGGAAGGCTCGGAAAAAATCGATCCGCGTCTGTTCGAGATTGTCACCGACATGGTGAGCAGCAATCCGCTTGTTGCAGCAATCCTTATATTTCTGCTGTTTCTGTTCATTACGGTGGGTGCAGTTCATAAATATCGAAAGGTTCGGTAAAGCTTATTAATTCGGTAAAGCGGTATCGCAAAGCCGGATGTCGTTGATGAACTCATATGACGGCGGCAGAATGCCGCTTTAAACCGGATATCGTACTTTCCAAAGGAAGAAAGTACATAGAAATCAGCAAACCTCTCCTTTAAAAGTAAAAATAAAAGCACATAAGCAGGATGCACGCGCCGGTGCGTCCTGTGGTATGTGCGCTTATGAGTGGATTTGTGAGGGTTCGCCGGCAAGGTAAAATTGCTGACGAGAAACAGAAAATACGATTTTTCAAGTATTAACAGGAAATGCTTTGTTGGAGATGCTGATTGCACATGAATAAAAACGAAATTTAGACGAAAAGAAATCTGTAAAATCAAGAAATGAATTATTAGAAAAGATGAAAGGAAAGAAAATGCAGAGAAATCGAAAGCATATGAGCAGAAAAGAGGTTTTCTGCGTTCTGCTCTGTATTATGATGATCGTCGGTACGGCATTCTCTGCCGCTGCGCAGTCGGCCGGCGGAGAGGAGTCTGCAGAACCTGCGGCTGTCGGTTTCCAGGAGTCGGAAAAGGGTCTGCAGAATTCGGAAGGGATTGCTCTGGTATCTGAAGCGGGCGAAATCGAGCAGAGCTCTGAAGAAACGGAAAAGGAAAATGCAGAAAACACAGAAGCTTCGGAAGGAACCGAGGTTTGGAAAAACGCAGAAAGAAACGGAATTCCGGAAGATGACGGAGAAAATTCCGATCAGAATAAAGAAGAAATATCTATGAACGGGGACGGTGACGGAGAAAAGGAAGACGGAGAAGAAATTTCAGAGGATCGTGATATAAGCCTGACCGAAACCGCCAAAACCGGGCCTGGCGAAGAAAATGAAAGCGAAGGAACCGAAAACGAGGAAAATGGAACAGATGAGGAAGAATCGGATTCGGAGGAGGGGAACGATAATGACGAGGAAGAAGGAGACTACAGCATCTCCTGGTATGACCCGGCAAAAAGTTCTCATACCATTTCGTCAGCAAAGCAGCTGGCGGGGTTAGCCTATCTCGTAAACAAGGGAGTCACTACATTTTCCAAGTGTACGTTGACGCTGGCGGCGGATATCGATCTTTCGGGAATCGATTGGGAACCGATCGGCTTTTCCTCCAGCTATTCTTTTGCAGGGACTCTTGACGGCGCAGGACATGTGATCCGAAATCTCAGTATATGCAGTGGAGATTCTTATGTAGGACTGTTCGGTTATATGAGAGGAAATGTGAAGAATCTCTATATGGAAAATGCGGTTGTCGTCTCCGGGAAGGATGCCGCATCTGCCAGTACTGCTAAGACTGGCGTGGGTGCCATAGCGGGTTACTGCACTGCGGGTGAGTTGTCCGATCTGAATGTTCGGGCGTCGGTGGCTTTGAAGGCTGCAACTGATTCCGGAGAGACCTATGTGGGAGGCGTCATCGGATATTGTACGGGAAATTTATATGGTATCGACTTCGATGGTATGGTGAAGGCAGAGGATGCGCCGGCGTCCGCTCCGATTTATATCGGGGGCGCGGCAGGGTTCGCAGAGGGAAAGATTTCTGATGCGGTGAACCGGGCAGATGTTTCTCTGACCGGAGCAGAATCGGCCGACAGTACATATATCGGCGGTCTGGCAGGATTCGTCACAGGATCTGATCTTTTGATCAACTGCGGAAATATCGGCGCTGTCACCGCGTCCGCATCAGGAGAAGTTTATACAGGAGGACTGGCGGGCAAAACGGATATTTCAGATATCGAAAACTGCTTTAATCAGGGCAGCATTGCCCTTTCTCCCTACAGTAATACCGCTTATGCCGGCGGACTTTTCGGAGCCATAGGGGACGCCAGTCTGTTTAACTGTTACAGCAGCAGCAAACAGATCAGCGGAAGTATTTCATACTGCGGTTATCTCGTAGGAAATGTGGAGAGCACAAGTTCGCCGGTCTGCGATTATGTATACTGGCCGGGAACCGGATCGTACAACAGCAAGGCGATATACGGCATGAACAGCACTCCGTTAAAGGCAAATCTGACCTGCATGGGAATCAGCTATATCGCCAGCAGTAAAAAGACGACTTTAACTGTGCGGTTGAATGAACAGTCTTTGGCAAGCTATGATGAATCGAAAGCGGATAATCTGTATATGTGGAGTCTTCCGGAAGGAAGCTCGGACAACGATGCTCCTGTTTTCCGTACGGAAGCGCTGTATCCTGTCTATCCTGCCGCGCCTTCGCTTTCGATAGAAAAGACGGAGGTGTCTCTGCATGCGAGGTATACCAGTCAGGAGATCTCGGGGATCAACAGTATTTTAGAAGGCGTCAGCAGAACTCTGGAAAGTTCCGGTTTTGAAAGCCTTGCAGATAATGTGGAAAGCAGCGTGAACAGAGCGGAAGGTGAAGGTACAGGCGGCGATTCCGG
>CAZGBL010000059.1:6749-8981 GCA_964523955.1 uncultured Oscillospiraceae bacterium
GCAAATCTGGCAGGCGGCGCAGAGGAGGATATATTAGACGGCGATTCGGATGCGGAGTACAGCTGCGAGCTGAAGGTCGATGCGTTCAATGGCGACAGTGCGGTGACGCAGGAGTATCAGTGGCAGATTCTCTCTTCCGACGGAGAAAATTATATCAATGTTTCGGGAGACGACGCCCAATCTTCATCCTATATCGTTTCGGCAGGCGAGCCAGGCGTCTCATATTACCGCCTGAAGATCACTTGTCAGGCGTCCTACGCAGACGCACCGAGGGTGGTTTACAGTGATCCCATCAAGGTGAAGACAGGCTGGAAGATTCTCTATGCCGGCGGCGGCATGGCCGACGGAAGCGGATCTGTAACAGGCGCGAGTCTTCCGGAAACGATTTTTCCTGTATTGCAGGAGGACGGCGTTCTTTCGCTGGGAAAAACGGAAAGTCAGGGAAATTATTTTCTGGGATGGGCAACTTCCTATGAAGAAGGAAACGTCATTTCTTCCGATAAGATCCTCAGGGAGTATGATGCTTCTGAGATCACAGGCGATGTAACGCTGTACGCTGTATTCCGGAAAGCGGGAACGATGATTGCAACCCTTGCGAAAGGGGATGAGAATGCGCTTCTAAAGGAAGGCGTAGAACCGGAATCCTTAGTTTTATCTGCAGATGAGGGATCGGATTTCATCCTTCCGGATGGGAATGATTATTTTACTTATGAAGGTTATCGATTCATGGGCTGGAGAATCTGTGAGACGAAAGAAGCAGATGAAAACAGCGGTGAAGGAGAAGAAGACGATAATCCGCCGGATAACGCGGATTCGGATGAAGATAACGCGGATTCGGATAAGGATAAGGATGAGAGCGAAATTGACGATGAGACAGATCAAACCTTGTATCAGCCGGGAGACGTATATCTTGCCGGGACGACAAATATTACGCTGACAGCTGTATGGAGCAGGCTCTATCAGGTGACTTTCGATACCGGCGTCATATATAACGGAAGCTCGGAGACGGGCGGCGTTCAGGGAGAACTGCCGGAGACGTTCCAGGCGGTGGAGGGCGAAGAAATTACTCTGCCTTCAGCGGATGGATTGAGCTATGAGGATCATCTGTTTAAAAATTGGAAGATCACGTATACCGACGATGAGGGTACGGCGAAGACTTCCTACGCCAGTGTGGGAAGAAAATATACGATGCCTGCAGCCGATATTACTGTGGCGGCTCAGTGGGGGAAGCGGCTTACGGTGACTTTCCACGATAAATTCCCCAATGAGACGGATGCTATCGTCACAGGTACCGTACCGGAGACGATAGAGTGCCTGGCAGGCAGTTCTGTCACTCTGCCGGAATGTACGCTGGAACGGGCAGGTTATGTTTTCACAGGATGGTATGAAGACGGATATGATTACACTTATCAGCCCGGTGAAACGATGAATGTGGGCTGGGACATTAACTGCTATCCGGTCTGGAATCTGGAACATGAGGTCATCTTCCAACGCGGTACGGTGGATGGAGAAGGGAAGATTACGGGAGAGGCTCCGGAGCCTGTCCTGGTAGCGGATGGCTACAGTATTACGCTGCCGCAGAATCCGTTTATTCCGCCAGATGCGGGAGAAGGGTATTATTATCGATTTGTAGGCTGGCAGCCTGCCCAGAACAGCAATATTGTATATAGCCCGGGAGCTTCGTATACGGCGTCATCAAGCCTGCGTCAGATCGTTTTCCGAGCGGTGTGGAAAAAGACAGTCATTTGGAAAGGTGAAATTGCGGGGGAATTCGGATCGGGCAGCGGTACCTCCGATGACCCGTATCAGATCGCTTCCACAGGAGAGCTGGCTAAGATTGCGGATGATATAAAGAATAAAGGGATCACCTACGAAGACACCTATTTCCTTCTGGTGGACGATATCGACCTCAATCAGATGCTCTGGACGCCGATCGGAATCGATTCGGACAGATGCTTTGAAGGGTATTTTGACGGCGCGGGACATACCATCAGCAGTCTGATGCTGAATTCCACAGGTGACCAATATGTGGGACTGTTCGGCTTCGCAGAGGATGCGGAAATTACAGATCTGAATATGGAGTCTGTAGACATCGATGTGAGCTATATTGGACGAGTATCTGGCAGCGGCATCTACGACGTGGAACTTTGTACGGGAGCTGTCGTAGGCAGAATGGACGGCGGAACCCTCAGCGGCTGCAGCGTTTCCGGGAGTGTCTGCGGCTATGTTGAT
>CAZGBL010000059.1:9081-11305 GCA_964523955.1 uncultured Oscillospiraceae bacterium
GGTTCTCATGGATATTTTGCCGGAATGATCGGAGGCGTCGCAGGAACTGTAGGAAGTGGAACCGTCGTAGAAAACTGTAAGAACAGCGCGTTTATCGGCGGCGAGAGTACGATCGCCGGTGGAATTGTAGGCTATGCGGACGATTCCTCCTCCCATCCGGCGCTGATCTCAGGATGCTATAATGAAGGAACGATAAACAATACATGCTCCTTTGATAATATTGCAGGCGGCATTGCAGGAAGAATCTCCTTCGGGGATATTTTCGACTGCACGAATGAAGGAAACGTAAAAGCGACAGAGTACTCCGCATGGCTGGGCGGGATTGCAGCGCTCAGCGGCGGAAATATAAAGGAATGCGCTAATTACGGAACAGTATCTTTTAAAGGTGATGATAATGGATTAAGCGGTGAAAAAACTAACTGGTTCGCAGAAATGAGAGGGACGGAAAATATCGATTTATTCAACGGTTTATTTTATTGCGCAGGGGCAATTGTAACGGGCGGTATCGCAGCGTTCCACAGCGGAGGTACGATCGAAGAGTGTAAAAATGCAGGTAATGTTTTGACAGATTATAAAACAACTCATCTGGGCTCAGGAAATACCACCGTGCCGGGAATCGCCGGAGGGATTGCAGGAATCGCTTATGGAGCGGACGTGACGGACTGCGTGAACTCGGCAGATGTTGCCGTGATAAACCGGACTCTGCGAATAGGTTCCGATTCCACACATTTTTTCCGGCGTCCGAGTGTCGCCGGAGGGATTGCAGGCGATATTATGCTGGAAAGTACCATATCCTATTGTTGTACGACAGGACGGGTCAGCGCAAACTGGGAAAATGCTCCAGATGAAAATCCCGTCTATAAAGGGACGATTCTGGGAGCCGTTCATGACACCTATATCTATCAGGCGGACAGCACAGGGACGATTATCTCCTGTTATGCCAAGAAAAACGGGGCGGAAGAGGCTGACATTCTCGACAGCTATTATAAAGACAAGGCCGTACTGGAAAATTCCTCAAATAAAACAGAAGAACAGTTTCTCTCCGGCGAGGTGGCTTATCTTCTGGGGTACAGCGGCCTCATCGACGATGAGGACGGAATCTCAGAGGAAAAGGGCGGCAGAAGTGACCGAGGCATATGGACACAGAACGATGGCGCTCCTGCGTTAGGCTCTCCTTCCGTAGTGCCTGTCAGCGTCAGCAGTGAGAAAATCGACGGCACGATTACGCTGGGAAATGCTCAATGCAGCGGATTGGACGTGATCTATCCGACGCCGGGCAGTACGGTATACATATCCGCAAACGTAGCCGATATGTCACAGAATGTGACGGAACGCACCGAGACGGAAACCGTCGAGGACGGTATCTGGTACTACACGTATGAGGATACGGAGGCGGATACCTTTAAGCAGATCCTCGTGCTTTATGAGGATGCGAAAGACGGCGAGGAAGAAAGTACTGTGACGGGCCAGAGCTTCGTTCTGGAAAAGTGTGCTTCGGCAGTCGTCTCTGCCTTAATAGATAAGGATATTGCATCCAGGCTGATTTCATCTCTGTTCGTGCCGAAGGAAGAAGAACCGGTTGTACCGGACGAGCCGAAGAGCAGCGGAGGCGGAAAAGGAGATGGAAAAGGAGGCGGAAAAGGAAACGGAAACCAGAAAGGGGAACAAAACGGTCCGGGAGGGACAGATCCCGGTAACACACAGAGCAGCCCGAATGGGAATCCGAATGCAATCCCGAATGGGAATCCGGTGTTGTCAAATCCGAACAGCACGGTGATTTCAGATAATCCGGTACTGGTAGCGCTGCCGTCTGTTCAGCCGCAGAGCCAGGAGGTGGCGCAGGAAAATGCAGAGGCTGCTGCAGCTCCTGACAGTGGAGGCAGCGGCGAACCGGAAGATCCGATAGAGGAAGTGGAAGAACCGGAAGAAGTGCAGGAAGACATGACGATGTTTGAAGTCATTCAGGAGACGATCAAATCGAACCCTCTGATGATAGCATTCCTGTTAATTATACTGATAATACTGCTGGTCATCGGCGGTTATTCCAGATACAGAAAGAATAACAGGGGATATTAGAAGCGGTTTCAGAGGGTATTAGAAGTGATTTCATGAAAATTTCAGGATCAGAACCTATTCCTTTTAGGTGGTGTAGAGCCGTTCTCCTCTCTGAAATTTGTTGCTATAAATGTTCACTTGAGCTATACTTTAAACGAGGGAAAACCGC
>CAZGBL010000060.1:0-11200 GCA_964523955.1 uncultured Oscillospiraceae bacterium
ATAATTTAAAGCGGAGGGACATCTGGCGCTTGTTATATCCCCATAGCTAAAGCAAGAGGTTTTACGCCGCTATTCGATAATTTCTCCTGTCTCCGGATCAATCTGAGAGAGGAAGTCCATGGCTTCGTCGTCAGTATCTAAGAGATCGCTGCTCTGCACCGTCTCTCTTGTATTTTGAGCGTCTTCTACAGATTCTTCCTCATTTTCTTTCGACTTTAAAGATTCCATCAGAAGCGCTTCGATACGAGTGAGAACCTCAGGGTTTTCATTCAAATATTTCTTTACATTTTCACGACCCTGACCTATACGGTTGCCTTCAAAGCTGTACCACGCGCCGGCTTTATCCACGATTTTATGTTCTACTGCGCAATCCAGAGTATCTCCTTCTCTGGAAATTCCCTTGCCATACATGATATCAAATTCCGCCTGCTTAAACGGAGGTGCCACCTTATTCTTTACGATTTTAACCTTCGTACGATTGCCGATGACCTGATCTCCCGACTTTATACTCTCGATTCTTCGTACATCCATACGCATCGTAGCATAAAATTTCAGCGCACGGCCACCCGTGGTAACTTCAGGATTGCCAAACATGACGCCCACTTTTTCTCTCAGCTGATTGATAAAGATGACTGCAGTCTTCGATTTATTGATCGCTCCGGCCAGTTTTCTAAGCGCCTGAGACATGAGTCTCGCATGCAAACCTACATGGCTGTCTCCCATTTCCCCCTGAATTTCCGCCTTTGGCACGAGAGCTGCTACTGAGTCGATAACGATGACGTCAAGAGCTCCGCTTCGCACGAGAACTTCGCAGATTTCCAATCCCTGCTCACCGGTATCCGGCTGAGATACTAACAGTTCGTCCACATCCACGCCTAAATTCGACGCATATTCAGGATCGAGCGCATGCTCTGCATCGATAAACGCTGCTTTTCCATCCATCTTCTGCGCTTCTGCGATGATATGAAGAGCCAGAGTCGTTTTACCCGAAGATTCCGGACCATAAATTTCGGTGATTCTTCCGCGGGGAATGCCGGAAACTCCGGTTGCGATGTCGAGACTCACAGAACCTGTAGGGATCGTCTCAATATTCAGTTTGCTCCCTTCGCCCAGTTTCATAATTGAGCCTTTGCCATACTGCTTTTGAATCTGCTGAAGCGCCGCTTCAAGAGCCTTTTCTTTCTCCTCGCTGTTGGTAGGGTTTGCTACCGTTTTCTTTACTGCTGTGGCCATATCTATATTATCCTTTCCTGTGTAAAATTCCCTTTTGGAGAACGAATGTTCTCTAATTATAATAGCTCGTTTTCTATCGACGGTCAAGACGTTTTTTTACACATCTCTTATCTGATGCGAAACGCTGCTAAATAAATCGCTGCATACATGTTTCCTCACCTTCTAAATAAGAATAACATCCTGCATTTACAGTATATCATGCCGCTTCAAAATTGTAAATATTTGTAAATAAAAACATCATCCTTCAGTATTTACTACAAGATGATGTTTTTAATATTTAGAGATATTTTAAAGTTTTTCTAACGGCTCCCTGCCCTGAACGATCAGATTGATAAAGCTGAGCACACAGCGAGACATAAATTCAATATTTAAGGACAGATTTCCCGTATCGCGATGGTAATGCCGCGTCGTCATTTTTCCGTTATAACGTACACTGACAAAAAAAGTGCCCGGCTCGACGCCGTCGCAGTACTCCGGTCCGGCATTTCCTATAACGGCGGCGCACAGCCTGCTGCCCGTCTTACTGTACAGCCCTGAAGCAAGCGCTTCTGCTGCCTCTGTACTGAAAATCGTATACTCGTCGAAAGCCGCCCCCGATACAGACGATTCTTCCATCAGCGCCTTTTCTCCCGGCACGACGACGGAACGATCAAATACTGCGGAAATTCCCGGATATCGACTGAGCATGGACGCAATATTTCCGCCTGTTACAGCCTCACATAGAGAAAAGGAAATACCTGCAGCCATTAATTTTTCGGAAACTTCTTCATATAATTCTTTTCCATCGACGCTATATACATTATCTCCGATTACAGCAGCTGCTTTACGGGCCACAGCGTCGACCGTCTCCGCAGCCTCTTGTTTTCTTTTTCTCTTAGAGGTGATGCGTACCTCCACTTCGCTTTCTTTCGCATAAGTGGCGATCGTAGGATCTGTCTGTCCGTCAATAAATTCCAGCAGCATCGTCTCCACCAGAGATTCTCCGATTCCAAATACCTTAAGGGACCGCGATACGATATAAGCGTCCGACAGCTTCATGAGATATGGCTTGACCGAATTCCGGAACATCGTCTTCATTTCCCGCGGAACGCCTGGCATGCAGATAAAGATTTTTCCGTCCCTTTCTAGCGCAAAGCCCGGAGCCGTACCGTTCTGATTGCGAAAGACCGCTGCGTGCTCCGGCACGAGAGCCTGTTTCCTATTGTTTTCTGTCATTTTCATCTGAACGCGCTGAAAAAAGCTGTTTATATATTGTACCGTAGGTTCATGGACGATGAGCTTCTCCTCCAAAAGTTCGCACAACGTCTCTTTTGTAAGATCATCTTCGGTGGGGCCTAATCCGCCTGTAATCAGGAAAAGATCGCAGTCCTGCATGGCAAATTCCAAAACGCGTTTCAGTCGCCCCGGATTATCGCCCATGGTGTAGTGATACAGCACGTCCACACCCATATCGTTCAGCTCCTGGGACAGGTATGCCGCGTTCGTGTTGACTACCTGGCCGAAAAGAAGCTCCGTACCTACTGATATAATGGCCGATTTCATAATCTATCACCTGCCTGTCTTCCTTTTGCTGTACCGTTATCTGGATTGAAAAAGAGATCTGCTCTTATAAATATACTCTATCCCGGAATAGACCGTCATGATCACAGCGATCCACAGCATAATATTCGCGAACGGGAATGAAATAAGAGAAAACGGCCAATTATTTATGAGAAGAAAGATGATGGCGATCATCTGCGTCACCGTCTTCACCTTTCCAGACCACGCGGCAGCGATGACAATCCCCTCGCTGGCCGCCACCGACCGAAGTCCTGTAATCGCAAATTCCCTGGCTAAGATGACGATAACCATCCATCCCGGTACGATACCCGTTTGAACCATGCAGACGAGAGCCGATGTCACCAGCAGTTTATCCGCCAAAGGATCCATAATCTTTCCAAAATTTGTCACGAGATCATACTTTCTCGCCAGATGTCCATCGAGAAAGTCCGTCAGCGACGCTACAATAAAAATAACAGCCGATGCATAATTATACCCCATCAGATAGACAACGATGAAAACAGGAACTAAAATCATCCGCATCGTCGTCAGTTTATTGGGAAGATTCATATTCAAATTCCGCCTTTCATTTTTACTCTTTAAGAAATTTCCAAAACATTCTGTTTATTGTTATTTTTCGATCTCTTTTCCGACTAAATCATAGTCAAACGCGTCTGTGATTTCCACAAAGACATAATCGCCTGAAATGAGTTCCCGTTCTGATGTAAAGATCACGCCGTTGTCGATTTCCGGCGCGTCGAATCTGGTTCTTCCCAGGTAAGTGTTTCCTTCTTCCTTTTCCTCCACGATGACTTCAAAAACACGTCCCACCTTCGCCAGATTATTTTCCAGGGAAATACTCCTCTGTATTTCCATCAGAGTATCTCTCCTGTTTTCTCGTATTTCTTCTTCGATCTGCCCTCCCATTTCCGCTGCCAGCGTATTTTCTTCCTGAGAATAAGCGAATACGCCCAGCCGGTCAAATCTCGTTTCTTCGATAAAAGCGGCCAGTTCATCGAAGGCGTCTTCCGATTCCCCCGGAAATCCTGCGATAAAGGTCGTCCTGATATGAATATCAGGAATTTCTTTTCTGAGCCGCGCAATCGTTTCATGGATCGACGCAGAAGTAGAATGGCGGTTCATGTCAGAAAGCACTTTGTCGTTGACATGCTGCAGAGGAATATCCAGGTAATTGCATATTTTTTTCTCACTGCGAATCGTTTCGATGAGTTCATCTGAAATCTCATCTTCATAGCAGTAAAGCAGACGAATCCAACGAACGCCCTCCACTTCACAGAGCTTTCGGAGAAGCTGCGGCAATGCATAATCACCGTACAGATCGATTCCATATGCTGTCACATCCTGAGCGATCAAAATCAACTCTGTACATCCCGACAAAGCTAAAAATTCAGCTTCGCTGACAATATCCTCTATCTTTCTGCTGCGGTAATGACCGCGGATCGAAGGAATGATACAATAAGAACAGACTTTATCACAGCCTTCCGAGATCTTGATATAAGAATAATAAGCTCCCGGCTCCGGCTTTCTCATCGGAATCTCACAATAATTTTTCTGTTCTCTGTCGGCCTTAGCAATCCGCTGACCGGCTTCATATTCCGCTAAAATTTCCGGCAGCCGCTCATACTCATTGACTCCCAGCAAAATATCGATTTCTGGAATTTCCTGAAAAAGCTCTTCGGCATATCTCTGAGTCAAGCAGCCAGAAGCTATCAAAATAACTCCGTTTTCTTTATATTCCGCCATTTCAAGAATCGCGTCGATGGATTCCGTTTTAGCATCGTTGATAAAACCGCAAGTATTTACCATGATCGCATCAGCCTCTTCCGGAAACTGCGTAATCGTATGTCCATTTTTTTCCAGAACAGCGGCTGCATTTTCCGAATCTACTGTATTTTTGGAACACCCTAATGTATTGATAAATATCTTCATTCGCTATATTCCCCTGTCGTTTCATCTGGATAGGCTCGCATCTCTGGCGATGCCTCCATACCTTCCCCAGATTCTTCCTCAGGAATGCCGTAATATTCCTCTTTTGAAACGAGAACTCTTCTCGGTTTACTGCCTTCGCTGGGTCCGATGATGCCTCGTGCTTCCATAATATCTACCAGCCGTCCTGCTCTGTTGTAGCCGATGCGGAATCTTCTCTGCAGCATCGAAGCAGAAGCCTGTTCCGCGTTAACGACCAATTCAATAGCATCGTTTAACAGCTCGTCCTCTTCGTCGTCATTTGAAACATCGATCTTCGCCGTATTGATGGATTCCAAAATGCGGTTCGGCGCTTCTGACTCTTCCGCCTGCGCTTTCCAGAAATCGATGACTGCGTTGACCTCATCGTCGGTGACGAACGGTCCCTGCAAACGCTCCGGCTGCGCCTTTCCGATAGGATTGAAAAGCATATCTCCTTTGCCTACCAGTTTTTCCGCTCCGGCGCGGTCTAAAATCGTTCTGGAATCGAACTGAGAAGACACGGCAAAAGCGATTCTCGAAGGAATATTCGCTTTGATCAAACCCGTTACAATATCTACGGAAGGACGCTGGGTAGCGACGATAAGATGCATTCCCGCCGCCCTGGCCAGCTGCGCCAGACGGCAGATCGCCTCTTCTACCTGAGACGGTGCCGCCATCATGAGGTCTGCCAGCTCGTCGATGATGATGACGATCTGAGGAAGAACAGCCTCCGGATGTTCTTCCCGCTTCATCCTGGTATTGTAGGATTTTAAATCTCTGACACTGGATTCTGCAAATTTACGATAACGGTCGTTCATCTCCTGCACTGCCCATGCCAATGCCGCAGCAGCCTTAGACGGATCGGTGATGACCGGAATCAGCATATGAGGAATACCGTTATAGTTTCCAAGTTCTACCACTTTTGGGTCGATCAGAATAAATTTGACTTCGTCAGGCGTAGATTTATAGAGCATACTCATGATGATAGAATTGATGCATACGCTCTTTCCGGAACCTGTGGAACCAGCGATGAGGAGGTGTGGCATGCTCTTGAGATCTCCTACGATAGAATTGCCGGCGATATCCTCCCCCACCACAAAGCTGATCTTCGATTCTGCTTTCTGAAAGCTTTCCGACTCGATCATCTCTCTCAGCGTAACTACCGATGTATTTTCATTTTCCACTTCGATACCCACAGCCGCCTTTCCAGGAATCGGCGCTTCAATTCTCAGGCTTTTAGCCTCCAGGTTTAAAGCGATATCGTCCGTCAAGCGAACGATGCTGTTGACCTTTACTCCCGTATCCGGCTGAATCTCATAACGAGTGACCGCAGGGCCTTTCTTGACATCGATGACCCGGGCGCTGACTCCAAAATCATGCAGAACATTTTCCAGCTTCTGCGCCTTTTTTGCTAATTCTGCCCGCTGATTGCGATTTTCCGTTTTTTTGGCTTTATTTAAAAGGCTTAAAGGCGGCAGTTTGTATTGCCTCTTCTCAGGCACCTGATTCGCCTGGCTTGCAACCTCCGCTGCACCTGCGGCGATCACCGCGCTGGCCTCTTTCTTCGTCATCTTCTGCGGCGGAGCGTCTTTCTGCACGCCTTCCGCCGATTCCGCTTTCACCGCTTTTTCGCCCTTCTCGCCGGCGTTATAACGATCAGACGGATCTTCTGCAGAATCTGAAATTCCATCTCTCATCTCCACGCCAGCGCCTGCGCTCCCTTTTCTTTGTGCCGAAGCGGCAAAATCGAACGTATCTTCCTCAGAAAATACGGTTTTTCCCCATTCTTCGATCGGCTCCGACTCTTTGCGTTCGTACTCATCATACGAAAACATCCCCTGCAGATCTGCTTCCCGCGCATCGCTGTCTGACGGTTCGAAAAGATGGTCGTCCTTCATGTACTCCAGGATCTGCTGCTTATTTTCGGACAACGGCGTTTCCGGCAGATCTACCTGACCATAATCATTTTGGAAGAGATCCGTACTCTTAATCCGAAGCTGTCCAAACTCGTCTTCTTCTGCAGGTTCAACATGCGGTTCCCTTCTCTTTTCCGCCTCTTCAAGCAAAGAATTTTTTTTCTTACGGCTCCCTCTGCCGGACGTTTTTTCTTCTGGTGCCTGATCTTCCTTCAGCTTTTCTTTCATCTCTCTGATGGTTTGCGCCTCCGCTTCTGCCGCCTCCCACTCAGCTTCTCTCACCAGAGCATTCTGGTACTTTTTCTCCCTGCGCCTGTCAAGAAAGCTGGAAATCGGTGTATTAACCAGAAGCATGAGAGAGATGACGAGAATTGCGACGCCCACAATGACGAGTCCTACTTTCCCAATACCTTTGACTGCAAGCCATCCGATTATCATGCCTACGACACCGGCGCTGTCGAGAGAGGTTCCCATTAAATACATGCCTTTCACATATTCCATATGAAACTGAGGAGCCGTTACAGAAGCAAATCGTACCGAGTGGATTGTCACCAAATCTATATACATCAGCACCAGAAAGAAGATACTCCTTGCATTGATTCGAGCCATTCGATTCATCAGCACGAGAAGCGCGTAAACGATAATATAGAAAGGAAGCACATAGGCTCCGATCCCAAAGAGACCTTTCAATACCTGAGACAATACAGAGCCGAATTTCCCTGTAGCCGTCGTCATAACGGAGACGATGAGAAAAATCCCCAGGGCCACTAAAATGACTGCTGTAATCTCATCCTTCAACCGAAAACCTGCAGCTGTTTTTTTCATCGCAGCAGACGTTTTCGCCGCAGTTTCCGTCTGTTTTAGAGTCTGAGAAGAAACTTTTTTCTTCCCGCCGGAAGCAGAGGATTTCTTTTTCGCCTTGTTATTCTGTCCGCCGGCGGCCGAACGTTTTTTCGTATTGTCTGAATCAGCCATGGAAACCTCCGATCAAATTTTCTTTAGAAATATGTTGAAAGCGGAGCAGAATATCTCAATTACGCCCGCTGTATGCTGCAAAACTATGCAGCCATCGTCACCACGGAATATCCGATGAGGAAGAGACCCACAATCCACGTATAAATTGAAAAGTAAAATAATTTTTCATTTGTCACCGCTTTGATCATTACTTTGATAGCCGCATAACCGGAAACAGCCGCCACGATAATGCCGGCCAGCATAACTCCCATTCCCACGCCCTGCTCCGTCGATGCCGCTTTAATCGCATCGGGAACCTCGAGGATAAACGCTCCGAGCACCGATGGGATAGAAATGAGAAAAGCAAATCTCACCGCATGTGGTCTGTTAAAACGAGATGCAAGCCCTCCCACCATCGTCGCACCGGAACGTGAAATTCCCGGACAGATAGCGATAGATTGACAGATGCCGATAAACAGCGCATTCTTCCAGGTCATCTCTTTTACGCCTTTTCTGCCGCCGCCCTTTTTCTCTGCAAGCCAAAGACACGTTCCCGTAACCAACAGAGCGGCGCCGATAAACAGCATAGATGAATATAGGGATTCAAAAAGATCGTCGAATAAAAGCCCGATAACAGCCGTAGGAATGGTAGCGATGATAATCATCACTCCCAGCTTTCTCGTCTCGTTTTTATTCATCTGAAGACCCTTTCCGGTGAAAATGTCCTTCAACGTAGCGAAAAGCTCTATGACGAGATCTACAATATCCTTCCAGTATGCCACAAAGATGGAGATCAGCGTGCCGAAATGGAGCATAACGGTAAATGTGAGAACATTATCCGAGCTCACGTGGAAAAAATGCTGCAGCGCAGCCAGATGTCCGGAGCTGCTGATCGGCAGAAACTCCGAAAGCCCCTGAACGAGACCTAAAATTATGGATTGAATCATGCTCATAATCTGTTACCCCCTGTTGATCATTCGTAAAGTAAATATGTAATGATTAATCGATCGAAGCCGAACCATCGTCATTTGTTATGCAAGTCAGACCGGGACTTCAAAAAATCTTATTAATTTTATCATAATGTGCCGTTTTTGTCATTGAGATATGTAAAATACGGAAAGAATTTCCCGTATGATCTCCATTTTTTCAAAAACACTTTCTGAATTTCAGAAACTGTCATAAAATAATTACAGGGATGTCATTGCCGACCAACGAAAAGCTTGTCAAATTCATATGGAAATTCGGCATGTCGCCTCATGTATCGGCGTTTATCGCTGCAGAAGAAGATCTTTCAAGCCTGCCGCTTTAAAGCAGAGCAGAGCTTCTGACAAGCCCACTTGTCAGGGGCGACGCGAACGCTTGCAGCAAGCGCCAGAAGCTTTCGCTCAACCGGGTTTCGGAGGGGATGATTACCCAACCTCCGAAAGTCGGAAATGGAATCCGCCGCTTACAGAAGCGAGGGGGAGACATCTGGCGCTTGTTATAGAAACAGAAACACATCCGGTCGTCCGCTGTAACGCAAAAACGTTGATATTTCATCTTATTGTTTTATTTTTACATTACTATTCCAATCTACCGCGAAAAAGTATATAATATATGATAATTATACGCTGTCATCAGCGCAAATCATAAAGTAATTATAAATATAGATACATTGGAGGACTTATCAATGAAAAAACCTAATGTTGCTGTGGTAGGAGCCAGCGGTCTCGTCGGGCGCACTTTCCTACAGGTGCTCGAAGAAAGAGATTTTCCCATCGAAAATCTGTATGTCATGTCTTCTTACAGATCTGCGGGAAAAACAGTCAAGTTCAAGGGCGAAGAATACGTTCTCGAAGAGTTGACAGAACAGTCTTTCGATAAACCGATCGACATCGCACTCTTTTCAGCAGGCGGTTCCACAAGTGAAAAATTCGCTCCGATTGCTGCGGCACACGGTTGTACTGTAGTTGATAACAGCAGCGCATGGAGAATGGATCCGGAAGTTCCGCTGGTAGTACCAGAAGTCAACCCTTACGATATCGACTGGAACAAGGGCATCATCGCAAACCCGAACTGCTCCACAATCCAGGCTATGGTTCCTATGAAACCTCTTCACGACAAATACGGTATAAAGAGAGTGGTGTACTCCACCTATCAGGCGGTATCCGGTTCCGGCGTCAAAGGGATCAGGGATCTGGAGGAAGGCCTAAAAGGAAACGACATCATGACTGCTTATCCGCATCCGATTGCAGGAAACTGTCTCCCGCACATCGATGTTTTCCTGGAGAACGGATATACAAAGGAAGAAATGAAGATGATCAACGAGACTCACAAGATTCTCGGAGACGACAATATTAAAGTAACCGCTACGACAGTTCGCGTTCCCGTTTTTTCTTGCCACAGCGAGAGCATTAACCTCGAATTTGAAAAACCGTTCGATCTGGATGAGGTAAAGGAAATTCTCGCAAATGCGCCGGGATGCAATCTGGTAGACGACGTTGCGAATAATGTTTACCCTCTCGCCCGCGATTACGCTGGCAAGGATGAAGTCTATGTCGGCAGAGTCAGACGTGACTTCAGCGTTGAAAACGGTATAAATATCTGGGTTGTCGCGGACAACATCCGCAAGGGCGCTGCTACAAATGCAGTTCAGATCGCAGAACTCCTGTTAGATCAGCTCGACAGATAATTGTACATAGCTAAGGAGGATGAATTATGGCTATTTTCAGAGGAGCCGGTGTTGCTATTGTCACACCATTTAAAGAAGACGGTTCGGTAGATTTCGACAATTATGGAGAACTCATAGAATGGCAGATCGCTGAAGGAACAGACGCCATCATTTCATGCGGGACGACAGGAGAGGCCTCCACTATGACGGACGAAGAACAGATCGAAGTCGTCGGATACTGCGTGGATAAAGTAAAGGGGCGTGTTCCAGTCATCGCAGGCGCTGGAAGCAACGACACGAAACACGGCATCAATCTTTCCATGGAAATTGAAAAGATCGGCGCTGACGCGCTCCTTCAGGTCACGCCGTATTATAACAAGGCGACGCAAAAGGGACTCATCCGGCACTATACCGCCATTGCAGACAGCGTAAATATTCCTATGATACTCTACTCCGTTCCGGGCAGAACAGGCGTCAATATCAAACCGAACACCGTTTTAGAACTTTCCAGACATCCGAACATCGTAGCGATCAAGGAAGCCAGTGGAAATATCTCTCAGTGCGCGGAAATCGCGAGACTCGTTCCCGACGATTTCTCTATGTACTCGGGAAATGACGATATGGTCACTCCTCTTCTCGCTTTAGGCGGCGACGGTGTTATCTCGGTGCTCTCCAACGTAGCTCCGAAAGCGACACACGATATGGTTCAAAAATTCTTCGATGGCGATATTACAGGTTCCATCGAGATTCAGCTGGGCGTAAAGCCCCTGATCGACGCTCTCTTTGCAGAGGTTAATCCGATTCCTGTAAAAGCGGCGCTGGACATTATGGGAAAATCGAAGATGAACTTCAGACTCCCGCTGTGCGAACCGGAAGCAGCTACCATGACACTGCTGGAAAACGAATTAAAAGCATACGGAATACTTTAAGTTCCGCATTT
>CAZGBL010000061.1:0-10889 GCA_964523955.1 uncultured Oscillospiraceae bacterium
CGACAAGTTTTTATTATTTCACTTGTCTGCCTGGAAGGGAGCGGTTTTCCATCGCCTTGGAACACTCCCTTTATTGCAGCCGCTGCTCAACGATACTGCTGCGTATATACTCGTTCTTTAGAATTTTTCTCTGGCTGCATAAGTCGTATGGAGCAAGTGATGCGCCTCTTCACTGCCCGGTTCTCCAAGCCAGTCTTCATAGATGTTTTTCATGATGACCGGATTCTTGTGAGATTTTCTAATCGGCAGATTTCTGTCTTCCTCATAGAGCGCCTGCGCTCTGAGCTTAGGAATATTGACCCAGTTTCTGACTCTCGCAGGCTGAATCGGCTGCCCTCCGCCGTTTACGCAGCCTCCAGGACAGGCCATAATCTCGATGAAGTGATAGTCCGCTTCACCGTTTTTGATCTTGTTTAAAAGTGCAGACGCATTGCCCAGACCGTGAGCCACAGCCAGCTTTACTTCGATGCCTCCCACCTCTACCGACGCTTCCTTGATGCCTTCGAGACCTCTGACGTCGTGATATTCGATGCTTTCGAGATCTTCACCGCTGAGGACATCAGCAACCGTTCTGAGCGCGGCTTCCATTACGCCGCCTGTCGCGCCGAAAATAACGCCTGCACCGGAAGCAGGTCCGAACGGACTTTCAAATTCGCCATCGCAGTCGTTAAACTCGATGCGGGCTTCTTTTATCATCTTCGCCAACTCTCTTGTAGTGAGAACATAATCTACGTCCTGAAGATTTCCGTTAGCCATCTCCGGTCTTGCCGCCTCAAACTTCTTCGCTACGCAAGGCATGACGGATACTGTCACGATCTTCTCAGGATCGATATGATTTCTCTCCGCATAATAAGTCTTTAAAACAGCGCCGAACATTTCATGCGGCGACTTGCAGGAAGAAAGATTATCCAGGAATTCAGGATAATAATGTTCACAGTACTTGATCCAGCCAGGACTGCAGGATGTGATCATCGGCAGCTTTCCGCCGTTCTGAATTCTGTGAAGAAGCTCTGTGCCTTCTTCGAGAATCGTCAGATCGGCGCCGGTATCCGTATCGAACACTTTATCGAATCCCAATCCCAGCATGGCGCCTACCATCTGCTTCGTAGCTACAGAGCCGATCGGCATTCCAAATTCTTCGCCGATGGCTGCTCTTACTGCAGGAGCGGTCTGAACAAGAACGACTTTTTCCGGATCTGCGATAGCATTCCATACCTGGTCGATAGCGCTCTTTTCCGTTATCGCTCCCACTGGACAGGCTACGAGACACTGGCCGCAGTTGACGCAGGCAACTTCACCGATGCCCATGCCGAACGCAGGTCCGATCGAAGTACGAAATCCTCTGTTCACCGCATCGATGACGCCGATCTTCTGTACATTTCTGCAGGCAGCTACACAGCGCCTGCAGGCGATACACTTTTGAGGATCTCTCACGAGAGAGTGAGATGTAAGATCCATCGAAAGATCGCATTTTTCTCCCTCAAATCTGAGATCTGTAATATTGAGTTCTTCCGCCAATGTCTGTAATTCACAATTCTTGCTTCTCACGCATGTCAGACATTCTCTCTTATGGTTGGAAAGCAGGAGTTCGAGGTTGATTTTTCTCGCCTCTTTTACCGCAGGAGAGGCCGTGAGAATTTCATTTCCTTCCGCTACCGGATAGACGCAGGCAGCCTGAAGAGCCTTCGCTCCTTTGATTTCCACCAAACACATTCTGCATGCGCCGATCGCGTTGACGTCCTTCAGGTAGCAAAGAGTTGGAATATCGATTCCTGCCTGCTTTGCCGCCTCTAAAACGGTAGTACCTGCCGGTACCTGCACCGGCCTTCCATCTATTGTGATATTAAGCATGCTCATACTTTTTTCCTCCTACGCTTCTCTATGGATAGCTTTGAACGGACATTTTTCTACACAAGCACCGCACTTGATACATTTCATCTGATCGATTTCATAAGGAACTTTTTTCTCGCCTCTGATCGCAGTAACCGGACATAATTTTGCACAGATGCCGCAGCTCTTACAGGAATTCTTATCGATTCTGATCTGAATGAGTTTCTTACATACGCCTGCCGGACATTTCTTATCCACTACATGCGCTATATATTCGTCCCTGTAATATCTCAGCGTACTCAAAATAGGGTTCGGAGCCGTCTGTCCGAGACCGCAGAGTGCGGAAGCTTTAATATTCTTAGCCAGTGTTTCCAGCTTGTCGATATCTTCCAGTTCGCCTCTTCCATCTGTAATTTTTTCGAGGATTTCCAGCATTCTCTTCGTACCTATTCTGCACGGAGGACATTTACCGCAGGATTCATCTACCGTAAATTCCAGGAAGAATTTTGCGATGTCTACCATGCAGTCATCCTCATCCATGACGATAAGACCGCCGGAACCCATCATAGAGCCCAGAGCGCTGAGATCGTCATAAGTCATCGGAGTATCGATATGAGTCGATGGAATACATCCGCCGGAAGGGCCTCCTGTCTGAGCAGCCTTGAACTTCTTTCCGCCCGGAATACCGCCGCCGATGTTATAGATAATGTCTCTGAGCGTCGTACCCATTTCGATTTCCACGAGACCTGTATTGACGATCTTTCCGCCCACTGCGAATACCTTAGTTCCCTTTGACTGTTCGGTACCCATAGACGCAAACCACTCTGCGCCGTTGAGAATGATCTGACAGACGTTAGCGTATGTTTCAACGTTATTCAGCATAGACGGCTTATCGAAGATACCCTTCGACGCAGGGAACGGCGGACGGGGACGAGGTTCGCCTCTCTTGCCCTCGATGGAATTCATCAGAGCCGTTTCTTCACCGCACACGAACGCGCCTGCGCCCAGACGGATACCTATATCGAAGGAGAATCCCGTGCCGAAGATGTCTTCGCCCAGCAGACCGTATTCATGAGCCTGCTCGATAGCGATATTGAGTCTCTTTACAGCGGTAGGATACTCCGCTCTTACATATATGTACCCCTGATTTGCGCCGATAGCATAACCCGCGATTGCCATAGCTTCCAATACCGTATGAGGGTCGCCTTCCAGAACAGATCTGTCCATGAACGCGCCCGGGTCACCTTCGTCAGCGTTGCATGCCACATATTTAACCGGACCTTCGGAAGCCGCGGCGAAAGACCATTTCATCCCCGTAGGGAAACCTGCGCCGCCTCTTCCTCTTAAACCGGAAGCCTTGATTTCATCGATAACCTGCTGAGGCGTCATCTCCGTCAGCACCTTGCCCAGCGCTCTGTAACCGTCAAACGCAATATATTCCGTAATATCTTCAGGATTGATACGTCCGCAGTTCCTCAGAGCAACTCTCTTCTGAATGGAGAAGAAATCCGCTTTGTCGCTTTTAGCTCCCTCTTCGTCAAAATATTCTGCACCGCTGCCTATGCGGAGTCCTTCTACGACATTGCCCTTGAGGAGATGTTCTTCCGCGATGACGTCGATATCTTTTAAAGATACCTTTGCGTACATTGTGCCTTCCGGATACACCACCACGATAGGTCCTTCGGCGCAAAGACCGAAACAGCCTGTCATCACGATCTTTATTTCATCGGCGATTCCCAGCTCAGCCAGCTTATCAGCCAATCTGTCTCTCAGCTTTTCTGAATTGGAAGAAAGACATCCTGTGCCTCCGCAGAGTAAAACGTGAGCTCTCACGCTGTCGCCTGCAGGAACTTCATGCTTTTGACGCATATTGACTATGGCCAGGCTTTTTTCCCTGAGTTTAGCCAGTTCTGCTAATGATTTCATTTAAAATACCTCCAGATATCTAGTAATACTTTCCTTCTCATAATTCTGCCCTTTCGATCATCTGCTGCAATTCTCCGCAATAAGCCAGCGTCCGGCCAGCAGCGCAAAAAAAGCCCTATTCGCTCATATATCTATCGCAGATTCCCTGAACATCAGCCTGCACCAGACGTCCGTAAACCTCTCCGTTTACCATTGCCACCGGAGCCAGGCCGCACGCTCCGACACAGCGGCATGCTTCGATGCCAAACATTCCATCGTCGGAAACCTCTCCCGCCTTAATTCCGAGAATACTTTCAAATTTTTCAAGAATTTTGCCGGAGCCCTTAACATAACATGCCGTGCCAAGACAGACACTGACCGTATACTGTCCCTTCGGCTGGGTGGAGAACTGTGTATAAAACGTAACTACGCCGTAAATCTCAGCCAGAGGAATACCCAGACCGTCTGAAATAATTTTCTGCACTTCGATGGGAAGATACCCAAAATATTCCTGAACATCATGTAATGTAGGTATCAATGCGCCCTGCATATTCTTGTACTTATCAATGATATCGTTGATCGCTTTTAGCTGCTGATCTGTGATATCAACTGCACGTTTTTTGCTCATTCAATCATACCTCCTATGAATGTACTAAAACCACAAGTCATTTAAAACTAAAAATTAACTGCAATTCACCACACTCGCATATCCAATATCCGAAAAGTCCGCTTTTTAACGCGATAATTCGACATTGAAAAATGCTTTCCGACCTCGGAGACCTCCGATAGGAGCTTCCAAAATCAGATACTGTACAAAGACAGCGCCTATGTCGATTTTAGGCAGAAAAGCTTATCCTATTGCTGTTGATTTTAACAAAAAAACGTGTAATTTGCAAACTTCACACGGTTTTTTGGCTCATTGCGACCGTTATTTTTTATACAAAAATTTTTTCATGTATACACAAAATTCCGCGGTGACGGCATCAAATACTCACCTGCCTGTAGAAGATTTTTTAAAAAAATTGTTGATATTTTCAATAATTAGTATACCCTGCCAGGTATGCCGCGTTATTTTTTTAACGGTGAATCGAGGCAGGATTTTGGATTTATTTTCGTATATTATAAAATTTCAATTAATATTTTCGCTTTTGTATATCTTGACCAAAAAAGTATCGATTTTTTTGGGTTAGACGATCCTTTTTGCATTTTTGTATTTTAACCGATACGTTTTTCTTAAAAGCGGAATTTACAGAAAAAATATTCCATAACATCCCCCATCTTGTATGCAATACACAAATTATTCAAATTTTTCCGGTCGCTGCGGTGTTTTTTGCACTTCTTTAAACTGGAGCTTTGCCGTCTGATATTTAACGGTTAAATCGTCAGGAGCCGCTTTCTCTTCGGACCGCCTGCGTTCCCGTTCTTCCCGCCGCAGCTGTGTTTCCTGCCTCGTCCTCTTTCTCATCCGCACTGCAAAGCGAAGATATACCGCCAGCGCCGCAATAAATGCCAGGATGAGCACGAGAATGAGGAGTTTTATGAGAGAGAAGCCCGAAAAAAAACTGCTGACAAACGATTGTTCCATCCCTTCCGCCGTAAAGACTTCAAATTGCGCAATCGCCTTCGAGTCCTGATATACGGTCAGCGTTCCTGCCTTAGTACCCTTTTCAAACGGCGCTTTCAACGCTTCTCCTTCGATTTTGAATTCAAAATTATCGCCGTCGGGATCTGCAGTCAAGCCGTCTGCAGACAACTCGACCGTCGCCTTGACGTCGCAGTCGACAGTAACGTCTACATTGCGTTTTTTTCCGTCTATAACCGAAATCTGTCCTACCACAGCGCCTGCTTCAAATCCCAGATCCATCGGTCTGAAATTATCAAAACCGAAATCGAGAAGCTTTATCATATCTGGATACAGAGCATCCGGCTCCGACGTATACACGACGCCTATGAGCGTCATGCCGTCTCGTTCGGCCGCTGCCACGAGACAGCTTCGCGCCGCATTTGTATAGCCTGTTTTAATTCCCAGAATTCCTTCATATTTATAGGTGCGTATCTCGCCGTTGATGTCGGCCTTGCTGCTGGTATCGTACAGCAGCCGATTGGAATTATGTAGGAGGCGCTCCTCCGGCTGGAGATTAGTGGGAGGTATGACATATTCGTAAGTCGAGACGATCTCACGGAACTTTTCGTTTTTCATGGCCTCCTGCGCAAACAGCGCCATATCGGCAGCGGAGGTTACATGGGTTTCTTCCGGTAAACCATTGGGCGTTACAAAATGTGTGTTTTTGGCGCCGAGTTCTTCTGCCTTTTCATTCATCATGTCGGCGAAGCTCTCCACATCGCCTGCACATGCTTCGGCTAAAGCGATAGCCGCATCGTTCGCAGATGCTAACATCATAGCGTACAACAGCTGCTCCCCTGTCACCTGCTCCCCTTCCAGCAGATAGATCCGGCTGCCTTCTGTAAATGACGCATCGTGGCTGATGGTGTATACCTGATCCAAATCCAGATGCTCCAACGCCAACAGCGCCGTCATCACTTTCGTCGTGCTGGCCGGAAATCTCGGCTCATCCTTATACTTATCGTAGAGAACCTCTCCAGTATCGGCATTGATCAATACAGCTGACTGTGCCACGAGCTCCGGCACATCTGTCACCGCCGCATAGGACATGTCTGCCGCCATGGGACAGCAGACGATCAGAATCGCACACAGAACAAAACCCGTCAACTTTTTTAACATTCTTTCCCCCTCTGTCATCGTCATCTCACCGATAAAGCCGACGTCTCGCCGGCTCCATCGATTTTCCCTGTGTTACCTGTTCAAATGATTTCTGCAATTCGTTTTTCTGTCTTCTACAAATAGAGTAGTGCTTACTGTGATAGGGATAGCGTGAACGAGATAGCCGACAGCGACGATTAGGAGATCAGGATGTCCCTATCGCTGATATAGTAATGGAGCCTCCTGATCTTTTCCCGCTTTTTCGCCTTTTAAACAAAATTTCGCATTTTATTTAAAGTGAAGCAAAGACCCGCCGCTTACGGCAGGCAGCAAGCTGCCTTCCTTCGCCCGCTTCACGGGCTGCGCGCCGTTCAAAATAAGGAAAATTTTTACATATTTTTTAAAGATCCTTAAAGAAATGTTCTGTCAGCTTATATCCTTCGGTGAAATGATGCGCTCCCGAACGCCCTGAAGCTTCCGTGTACCTGTTCTGCGCCTGCTCCGTATCTCTCCTGCTGTCGTAGAGCATGTACGGTACCGGCTCTGACGAATGCGTCCGGATACTCACCGGCGTCGGATGATCCGGCAAAATCAGGAAACGAAAGTCTTCTCCTGTAGACTGCAGATAATCGATCAGCGGACTTACGATCTTCTGATCGATCAGCTCGAGACTCTCTATTTTCTCAGAAATGGAGCCCTGATGAGAACATTCGTCCGGCGCTTCCAGATGGATATAGACAAATTCCTTTCCACTTTTAAACGCGTCGACTGCAGCGGCAGCCTTGCCGTCGAAATTCGTCCTGATCGTACCGGTGGCTCCCTCCACGTCGATAGATGTAAGACCGGAGCAGACGGCGATTCCTTTGATGAGATCCACCGCTGAGATCACAGCGCCGTCGATTCCATATTTTTCTTCAAATGGCGTAAGCGCCGGCTTTCTTCCCTGACCCCAGATCCAGATCGTATTGGCCGGATTGAGGCCGCGTTCGATTCTCGAACGATTGACCGGATGATCCCGCAGCAATTCATAGCTTTTTTTCATCATCTCAGTGATAAATTCTGAGCCTTCTCCTTTCGGCAGGTTAGGACCTACCTTCTGTTCGAGAACATCGTGAGGCGGCGTCAGCTCATAATCCGTAGAACCGTTTTTCATGATCATCGCATGCCGATAGCTGACGCCGGGATAAAACCGGATGTCATCTGTTCCTAATTTTTCATTTATATAATATATCAGCTCTGCCGCCTCTTCATTCGTAATGTCTCCGGAGCTGTGATCTTTGATCGTCAGATCGTCATAGACGCCATCGCCTTCCACCGTAATCAGATTGCAGCGGAAAGATACGTCTGTCGGCAGCATGTCGATTCCCATGCTGGCGGCCTCAAGAGGCGATCTTCCCGTGTGATACTTCTCCGGTGCATACCCCATGACCGAAAGATTCGCAACATCGCTTCCCGGTGCCATACCGTCGGGAACAGTTTTTACCGTACCGACCTCTCCATGGACGGCCAGACTGTTTACGCAGTTCATAGCCGCCGCTTCTAACGCTGTTTTTCCGCCAATCTCATCCATCGGTCTGCCAGCCGCGCCATCGGTAAGAACAACTAAATATTTCATCTGTTTGATGTCTCCTTTTGCCGAAAATTTCTTTACTATTTTACCATAGTAGAGTATAATTGTGTACAAATTTATTCAATTGACGCGTGTTTCGTAAAATGCTTCTGTTTTTTAACATTTGCGGAACAAAATATTTCTGAAATATCCAGCAGCAGAGGGAAGCTCCGTCTGTTGAAATTCGGAATCTATCGTATTTGGAGAAATGGAGAATATATTATGGACAGAGTTTTTAATTTTTCGGCAGGCCCATCCACCCTGCCCCTGGAGGCGCTGCAGCAGGCTGCAGCAGATATGACGAATTACAAGGGCTGCGGTATGTCCGTCATGGAGATGAGCCACCGATCTCAGGATTTCAAGGACATCATCGAAACGGCGGAAGCCGACCTCAGAGATCTGATGAATATCCCGGATAATTACAGAGTATTGTTCCTGCAGGGCGGCGGTACTCTCCAGTTTTCTATGGTTCCGCTGAATCTCCTGAGAAATACGAAGAAAGCCGATTACATCGTCACCGGTCAATGGGCGAAAAAAGCCGAGCAGGAAGCGGAAAAGTTCGGCGATATCCGTATTGCAGCCACTTCTGAGCCGGACGTCTACACCTGCATACCGAAATTAAAAAAGGAAGACTTCCGCCAGGATGCCGACTATGTTTACATCACGACAAATAATACGATCTACGGCAGCAGATATAACTACATTCCGGACACAGGCGGCGTAATCCTTGCAGCAGATCAGTCCTCTAACTTTCTGTCAGAAGTATACGATGTGAACGACTTCGGCCTGATCTTCGCAGGCGCTCAAAAAAATGTAGGACCGGCGGGCGTTACCATCGTCGTCGTTCGCGACGATCTCGTCGGCCACTGCCCGAAAGACGCGCCTATTTATCTCGACTACAAAATTCATGCAGACAAGGGATCTATGTATAACACCCCTCCTTGCTTTGCCATCTATATGGCGGGACTCACATTCCAGTGGATCAAAAAACAAGGCGGCGTAGCGGCGATTCAGAAGCATAACGAGGAACAGGCGGCTTCCCTCTATGACTTTATCGACAACAGTTCTCTCTACAGCTGCCCGGTAGCAGCAGGGGATCGTTCTCTCATGAACGTCGTATTCGTTACAGGGAATCCGGATCTCGATAAAAAATTCGTAGCAGAGGCAAAGACACAGGGATTGGTCAATCTGGGCGGCCACAGAACTGTCGGCGGCATGCGCGCCAGCATTTACAACGCTATGCCGGACGAAGGCGTAGCAAAACTGATCGACTTCATGAAGAAATTCGAGCTGGACAATAAATAATACAGCGCCGCCGCTGCGGCGCCGCGCGCATTTCTTCGTCCCAGCGACCGCCTCTGAAATGCACGCCAGACGTCCACATGCATTTAAAGAAGAAAAATTTCCCGCTCCTGCTCTGCAGGAGCGGAACTGTATGCTTATGAGGACAGCTTCGCATTTTTTACGCTGCCGATGCTGCTGTTTGCACGGCAGCGGCACTGTATGCAAAAAAGACGAAAAGATTCGCGTCTCCTTTCAGCTGTGTGCCTTGCTCTGCGCGATAATAAGAAGTACGCGAGCCTTCTCCTGATATTTCATAAAATTAAGAAGATTGACATTAAAAATACAAAAAGGACAAAAATTATGTACAAGATTGCAACGTTAAACAAAATTTCTCCGGTAGGTCTCGCGGAGCTCAGCGATAAATACGAAATCACAGATCAGCTCGACGAGGCCTGCGGCATCGTCGTAAGAAGTCAGAGCATGAAGGAAATGGATTTTTCGGACAATCTGCTCTGTATCTCCCGCGCCGGCGTAGGCGTCAACAATATCCCGACGGATAAATGCGCGTCGGAGGGCATCGTCGTCTTCAACACACCGGGCGCTAACGCAAATGCGGTAAAGGAAATGGTCATCGCCGCTATGCTGCTGGCATCCAGAGATATTATCGGCGGTTCCTGCTGGGCAAAGTCCCTGGAAGGCGACATCGCAAAGCAGGTAGAAAAAGGAAAGAGCCAGTTCAAAGGACATGAGATCATCGGAAAGACTCTCGGCGTCATCGGTCTCGGCGGCATCGGCGTTCCGGTAGCAAACGCGGCTTCAGCTCTCGGTATGAAAGTCATCGGTTACGACGCTTATCTCTCGGTCAAGAACGCGCTCCACATTTCCGATAAGGTGCGCGTCGTAGAAAAATTGGACGATATGCTCCCTGAGTGCGATTTTCTCACGGTTCACGTCCACGCAAACGAATCCACGAACGGCATGATCAACGCCAATATATTCTCCAAGCTAAAAAAAGGCGCCGTGCTTCTCAACTACGCAAGAGCATCCATCGTAGATACACCTGCTTTAAAGGACGCTCTCGAAAGTGGTACCATCAGCAAATATGTGACCGACTTCCCGAACGAAGATATGGTGGGACTTCCAAATGTCATCCTCACTCCGCATCTCGGCGCGTCTACCGATGAAGCGGAAGACAACTGCGCAGCGATGGCAGTAGAAGAAATAATGGATTATATTGAAAACGGCAATATTACAAATTCCGTGAATTTTCCTCCTTGCAATATGGGAGTCTGCCGCACTGCCAGCAGACTGGCGCTGCTTCACAAAAATATTCCAAACATGATCGGCCAGATCACAGGCGCGATCACAGAGTTGAATATCAGCGATATGACAAACAGAAGCCGCGGCGACTTCGCATATACAATGTTGGATCTGGATTCCACAGTGACGGCTGACACCATTGAAAAACTGAAAAAAGTCAGCGGTATGATCCGCGTGAGAGTGATTAAATAAGGGAACGGTATATGACAAGCGCCGGAT
>CAZGBL010000062.1:0-10741 GCA_964523955.1 uncultured Oscillospiraceae bacterium
AACAGCAGAAATCATAGCAAGCGTTTTTAAAGCAGAACAGAGCTTCTGACAAGCTCTGTTCTAAAAAGAAAAGGACGGAAGAAACATTTCCTGAGTTTCTTCCGTCCTTTCCTTTTCGGTTCTTCCAATCTGCCTTCCTTTTTTAAAGCGGAGCAGATTTCCTGATAAGCTTGCTTGTCAAGGACGACGTGAATGCTTGCAGCAAGTGCCGGGAGCTTTCGCTCAGCCGGGTTTCAGCGCCAGGGTGGCCGAAAACCTGTCCTTCAGCTTCTCTGCATACATTATATTGACACACTTATTAGACTTAAATACTATATTTGGTGTCGCATATCGCTTTGCATTGAGTTTTCGGACACCCTGGCGGGGGGACATCTGGCGCTTGTTATAGCTCTGCAGCGGCTATTTTTATGACGCCGTTCTCGTTCCCAGCAGAATCAGAACAGACGACAGAATCGACAGAAGGCCGACCGCCGTCATAATCGCGGCGAAAAAGGCCGGAACCTTCTTTCTCGACAAAAAAGCGAACAGGATCAGTCCCGCGCCGAGCAAAGCTCCGACGGCACAGGCGATTGTAATAGCTGGTGACATATGTTTTTCTACCCTTCTGCTGCTTATTCAAGATTCAGCTTATTCTTCAAGAAATAATCTGTTGTAAAGAATAATATAGCACATTTTGCGAGAGTGTACACGGCGGTAATCGTAACTCCCGCAGAAACGAATTCTCCTGTCATGGTATTTGTAACCGACATAATTCCGTCATTGCTGATATAATATCCGGAAATCCAGAAAAGTAATGTGACGATGAGCCGAAAAACGACACTGATACCGATATAGGCGGCAAAGCTGCTGATAATTTTATACCTGTTCTGCGTCTGTCCGATGGCCATAGCAGCGTACAGCTGGAGCACGGAAGCCACTGTGGACAGCAAAAGGGAAACAATGGTCATGATAAAAATATACGTACCTTTTACACCGATGGCCCGGAATCCCTGTTTGACCGTAATCCACAATTCACGCAGCATCTCCAGAGTCAATTGCTGTACAGAAAATGCCAGCGTAGAGAGAATCAGGATCGAAAGGATCACGACAGCCACACTGGCAATCGTCCACACTACGGCTGCCACAAGCTTAGCCGTAATATGCTGCCAGCTCTTCACCGGAAGCATATTCATCAGATATCCTTCATTCTGCAGCAGATTTTTATAAAAACGCTGTATGATCATCAGAAATGTCACAACTACAACGGCACAGATCAGAAGGCCGTAAATAAACGCGACAGCTACCACGGAAAACCCCGCCAGCGGGCCGGACAGCGGCGCCTGAAACATCCCCTGACGCTCTGTCAGACCGAATATCACGCGGCAGACGCAGGACATGACGATCAGAGCTGCATAGAGAATCCCCAACGTTCTTCCGGTAGCTTTAAATTCATACTTTATGAGATTTTTTAACATCTGAAGACCTCCCTGAAATATTCATCCACCGATTTACCTTCTGTCTCACGGATATCGTCCACCGATCTGCACATAGCAATCTGGCCGTTTTGTATGAAAATCACATCATCCAACACCTTTTCCACATCTGCGATCAGATGCGTAGAAATGATGACAGACGCATTTTCATTGTAATTGGTAATGATCGTATTCAAGATGTAATCCCGCGCCGCCGGATCTACTCCTCCGATGGGTTCATCTAAAAGATATAATTCCGCCTCCCGACTCATAGCGAGAATCAGCTGCACTTTCTCTTTCGTCCCCTTAGATAAAGTCTTCAAACGCGCCTTTGGATTGATAGCAAGACGGTTCAGCATGTCCTCCGCCGTCTTTTGCTGAAAATCTTCAAAGAAATCGCTGAAAAATTTAACTAGATTTTCCACACTCATCCAATCCGGCAGATACTCCGTGGCGGGAAGAAAGGAAACGATTTTCTTCGTCTCAGGCCCCGGCCGATGCCCTCCGATTAAAATTTCACCCTCCGACGGAACAATCAATCCATTGGCTATTTTCATAAATGTCGTCTTTCCGCTTCCGTTAGGCCCTAAAAGACCGATAATCCTGCCTCGCGGGATATTCATATTTACCCCCGACAGTGCGGAAAAATAGCCGAAATTTTTGCTGAGATTTCGACACATCAGAATGTTATCATTCATATCATTCATCATAAAATTTCTCCTGTAATCAATTACTTTACTGTTTGAAATATAACAGGCGCCAACTGTTCCCCTTCTGTAAGGGGGCGGGGTTCATCTCCGGCTTTCGGCGGCCGGGTAATCATCCGCCGCCGAAAGCCAGCTGAGCCAAAACGCTCCTGACGCTTGTTACAAGCGTTCGCGTCGTTCCTGACAAGCGAGCTTGCCAGGAACTCTGCTCCGCTTTAAATAGTTTCCTCCGTCACAGACGTCCGGGGCCGGTCATCCCCTTTTTTTCCGGCCCCCATCGAGCTGCTGCACAGAAAAGCGGCTCCGCTGCGTCAATCCGACGGATCTTTCTCTCTTTGACGATCCAACGCCTTCGTCTCTTTTATCAGCTGGATAATTTCTCCTCTGCTGATTCCCAAGCTCTCCATCTGCTGGAGAAATTCCTGCACGCGCTGGCTCGCCAGCTGATTTCTGCTGGCCGTAATCTCATCGGTATCCTCCGTGATAAAGCGGCCGCTGGTCCGTACGGTATATATCAATCCCGACCCCTCTAATTCGGACAGCGCTTTCTGCATCGTATTCGGGTTCACCGACGCTTCATTTGCCAATTCTCTCACAGACGGGAGCCTGCTGCCCGGTTCATAATCTCCCGTGATAATTCTGAGACGAATTACATCTACGATCTGTGCATAAATAGGTTTTTGACCATCAAACTTCCATTCCATGCTGCTCCTCTCTGTCTGTATTACTGTATTATTGTGTTATTCATCTAATACAATAATACATATGAATTCCGCTTTTGTCAACAATGATTTTTTTATTATCTCTCTTCTTGCCAGCTTCTGTATTTTACCCTTGACTTTTTCAATTTCCGACATTATCATATAATTTAATAAGGCAAGAAAGAAAAATCCAAAGATCAGAAAGTAAGTAACTTCAAAACGGTGTTCAGCGAGCCGATAGGCGGTGTGAGATCGGTACATGCGGTTTGATGTGAATGGATTCTGTTAGGAGCGATGGGAAAGGAATTGATCCGAGTATCTGAAGCCGTTTCTCTCACGTTACAGAGAGGCGATATCGTCCGTTTTTCACGGATCGTATCGGAAGAGATGGAAATTACGATTTCCGAATTAGGGTGGCACCGCGAGTCTATCGTCCCTTGTGTGGATGATAGATTTTTTATTTTTTGGATTCTTTTCTGCTTGCTGACGGTGTCCCGCTTTAAAAGTATAATTTTTAGGAGGTAATGATCATGATGAAAATGAAAAAATTTGCAGCCGCGGCTCTGACCGCAATGATGGCGCTCACCTGTTTTGCAGGATGCGGAGATAACGCTTCATCCGGTTCTGACGACGGAGCTGTCTCCGGCGGAGATTCTTACAAAATCGGAATTTCCCAGTTTGCAGAACACCCTTCTCTCGATAACTGCCGCGAAGGCTTCCTCGCCGGCCTGGCAGAAGAAGGAATTATAGAAGGCGAAAATCTGGAAGTAGAATACAGCAACGCGCAGGCGGATACTTCGGTTCCGACGACTATCGCCAGCAGCTTTATTTCTCAAAATGTAGACATGATCGCCGCTATCGCTACGCCGAGCGCAGCCGCTGCTTACAACGCTGCAAAGGATACTGACATCCCTGTAGTTTACACCGCTATCAACGATCCTGTAGGTGCCGGCCTTGCCACAGAAGACGGCAAAGGAACGGGAAATGTAACAGGCTCTTCCGATATTCTTCCGGTAGAAGAACAGCTGAAGATGATTCGTGAAATACTGCCGGAAGCGAAAAAGATCGGCATCATCTATACGACCAGCGAAGCAAACTCCATCAGCACCATCGCTACATATAAAGAACTGGCCGGCAATTACGGCTTTGAAATCGTAGAAACCGGTATCAACGTCATCGCTGACGTAGACCTTGCCGCCTCGAACCTCGTAGAAAAAGTAGACTGTATCTGCAATTTGACAGACAACACCGTCGTACAGGCACTTCAGACAGTTCTGGATAAGGCAAATGCAAAGAAGATCCCCGTCTTCGGCAGCGAAGTAGAGCAGGTAAAGAACGGCTGCCTGGCATCTATGGGCATCGACTACTACGAACTGGGCAGACAGACGGGCATCATGGCCGCTAAAATTCTGAAAGGCGAAGCCACCGCACAGGAAACCCCGTTTATCACAGCCGAAGCAGCAGAACTTTATGTCAATACAGCAGTGGCTGAAAAAATCGGAATTACTCTCGACGAAACATATATCGCAAATGCGGCTGAAAAATTCGACGAGATCACAGTAGAATAAATCGATCCGAAAGGGAAAACGATGACTTTAATCTTAAGCGTATTTGAACAGGGCATGATCTACGCTATCATGGCTCTAGGCGTATATATCACATATAAAATACTCGATTTTCCTGATTTGACAGTAGATGGCAGCTTCCCTCTGGGAGCTGCCATCGGTGCGACTTTGATCACAAAGGGTTTTCATCCGATTTTCACCATTTTTGCCGCGTTCGCAGCAGGAATCATCGTGGGAATCCTAACCGGCATTATTCATGTAAAATTTAAGGTGCGAGACCTTCTTTCCGGTATTATCATGATGACGGCTCTCTATACGGTTAATCTGCGCATCGCAGGACGAGCCAATCTTCCGATTTATGACAAGACGACGATTTTCAGCAACGATCTCGTAGACAGTATATTCAGAGGCCCGCTTGCGCAATATAAAACTGTAGTCATCATCTTTATCATTACGATGATCGCAAAATATCTGCTGGACTGGTATCTCAGCACAAAATCGGGCTACATGCTCCGGGCGGTAGGCGACAATGAAACCATCGTCACATCCCAGGGAGTAGACAAAGGCAAGATCAAGATTATCGGTCTGGCGATCTCCAACGCTTTAGTCACGATGAGCGGCTGTATTTTTGCACAGCAGCAGAGATTTTTCGACGCTTCCATGGGTACTGGAACGGTAGTCATCGGACTCGCCAGCGTCATCATAGGCACCAGCCTCTTCAAGAAGGTTACGCTCTTTCGCGTCACATCCAGCGTCGTGATCGGTTCCATTCTCTACAAGGCGTGCGTTGCCATTGCGATCCGTCTGGGAATGCCTGCTTCCGATCTGAAATTGATCACAGCGATACTCTTCCTGATCATTCTGATCGTCGGCATGGACAGAAAGGCAAAGGTGAAGATCAATGCTGGAGCTTAAAAATATATACAAAACATACAACGCCGGAACGGTTAACGAACAGATCTTATTCAGCGACTTCAGCATCTCGATTCCGGAAGGCGATTTCGTCTCTGTCGTAGGAAGCAACGGCTCTGGAAAAACATCTATGCTCAATCTCATCTGCGGCACCATCGAAGCTGACAGCGGCCAGATTCTCATCAACGGCACAGATATTTCAAAGCAGAAGGATTTCGTGCGCCACAGACGAATCGGACGCGTCTATCAGGATCCTGCCAAGGGCACATGTCCGAGTATGAATATTCTGGAAAATTTATCGATTGCAGATAATAAAGGAAAATTTTACGGTCTTTCCAGAGGAACAAATAGATCGCGTATCGAATATTATAAGGATATGCTGCGGGGACTTAATCTGGGACTTGAGGACAAATTTTACGTTCCCGTAGGTTCTCTTTCCGGAGGGCAGCGTCAGGCTCTGGCTTTGATCATGGCCACTCTGCAGCCCATCGAATTTCTTATTTTAGATGAACACACCGCGGCCTTGGATCCGAAGACGGCAGAAATCATCATGGAACTGACTGACAAAATCGTCGAAGAAAAAAAGGTGACTACCATCATGGTGACGCATAATCTCAGATATGCCGTCGCATACGGAAATCGTCTCTTGATGATGCACCAAGGTAATGTTATATTGGATAAGGACAAAGAGGAGAAAAAATCTACGTCTATCGAAGATCTTCTCGGACTCTTTAACGAAATCAGCATAGAATGCGGTAATTAGGGGTTATAACATGTTAAATATCAGTCAGTACAGTCACATTCACTGCATAGGTATCGGCGGTATCGGTCTCAGCGCTGTAGCCGAAATATTCGCATCCCGGGGATATATCGTCTCCGGCTCTGACATAAAAATGTCTGACACTACGGCGCACCTTGCATCAAAAGGCATCAAAATCTACGAAGGACACAGCGCAGAAAATATCAAAGGCGCTGACCTCGTCATCTATTCTGCCGCGGTATCTCCGGAAAATCCGGAAATTATGGCGGCAAATGCCGGCGGCGTCATGACAGCCACCAGAGCGGAAGCGCTGGGCGCTCTCATGAACGACTATTCCACCAGCATTGCGGTATCCGGAACCCATGGCAAGACGACGACGACTTCCATGGTATCCCTTATTCTCGAAAACGCAAAAACAGATCCAACGATTCTCGTAGGCGGAAATCTGCACGAATTTAACGGCAATGTAAAAATCGGAAAGAGCGATCTTTTCGTGACAGAAGCCTGTGAATATATGGACAGCTTTCTCAGTCTTCGGCCGAAAATTGAGATCATACTGAACATCGATTCGGATCACCTCGATTATTTCAAGGATATCGACCATATCGTAGCCTCCTTCGACAGATTTGCAAAGCTCGTTCCGAATGACGGGTATATTGTCGCTTATGAAGCAAACCCATTTGTGAGCAGAGTCATCAGCGACGCAGACTGCAATGTAATCACATTCGGCTTCAACGAAAATTCCGATTATTACGCCATGAATATCGAATTTAATTCAGAGGGGCATCCGGCTTTTGACGTCTGCAGCAAAGGAAAAAAGATCAGCAGAGTACAATTGGAGATACCCGGCGAGCACAATATCAGCAACGCGCTGGCATCCTTCGCCACCTGCCACACCCTCGGCGTACCTGTGGACGTGATCACTTCCACTCTTCAGCAATACAGAGGAACTCAGAGAAGGTTCGATATCATCGGAACGACAAAAAATAACGTGAAGATCATCGATGACTATGCCCACCACCCTACGGAAATCCGCGCCACGCTAAAAGCGGCTCAGAATGTTCCTCACAATCGTCTGTGGTGCCTCTTCCAGCCTCACACATATACGAGAACGCTGGCTCTCTTCGATGAATTCACGACAGCCTTTGAAGATACCAATGTCTTAATCATGGCCGAAATTTACGCAGCCAGAGAAAAAAATATCTATAAAATCAGCTCTAAAAAGCTGATCACAGAAATCAAAAAACAAAACCCTGAAAAAGAAGCTTATTATTTCAACAGCCTCGAAGAGATCTCAAAATTCGTCGCTAATAATGCGCAGGACGGCGATATGGTCATCACTATGGGAGCCGGAGACATCTATAAAGTAGCGGAAATGCTCATGGAAGAATAAGCAAAAAGAAAGGCGGCCTTGCTTGCCTGTTGCGCCATATCAGAATATGGGCGGCACCATACGCCGAGCGAACAGGGGGGAGAATCCCTCTTCTGCTGCAATATAACAGCGCCCTATGTTCCCCGCTTCTGTAAGCGGCGGGGGACATTTCCGGGACTATTTTTAATTTAATTCATTTTATTAATTTCCACACCGGAATAGTAATGACTGAGGATTTCCTTATATGTCTTGCCTAGTTTTGCCATCCCGTTCGCCCCATACTGACTCAGACCTACCTGATGGCCGCTGCCCGATGTAGTAAAAGTCACCGTATCGTCCTCCGCCAGAACTTCAAATTCAGCGGAGGGAAGACCGAACAGACTCCGAACCTGCCGTCCTGTAAGCTCCAGGGTACCGAGCTTCATCAGAGCGACAGCTCCTCCATCCGTACGGCTCTCGATCTTAATCGTTTCCGCCGTTATCGATTCCGCAGCCTCCCCGCCGTAGGAAGCCGATACTTTCGCCTTTAACTCCTCCATCGTCAAAACTGTCTTTACATCTTTATGGGGAGACTCTTCCTCATACGCGCCGCTTTCCACGCTCCTCAGATACGGTATCGCGCTTACAAACACATCCTCTGAATTTTCTGTCTTATCTCCGCTGGAAGAAAAAAAGAGAGGCTGCTCTACCAGAGCCCCGTCATAATAGAGCACCTCCCCTGCCGTCGATCCCACCGCACTCAGAATCTTCGGAAAATTGTTCTCCATCCACTCATCGCCCTTTACGCTCCTCAGTCCTGACTCATCCCTATACACCTGACAATGGGTCGAATTGCATACATAGGCCCCGTCATCATAATGAGAGCACTTTCCCTCCTCAAACTCCTGTTTGCGCGCAGCGGCATATGTCCGCGCCGCCACCGCCTGTGCCTTCAGTGCCTCAGTTTCAAAGTCAGACGGCATCTCCGACGCCACCACACAGGCAGTGTACTCTTCCAATGGAACTTCCTCTATCTCACCGGTATCACTCATAAAAACCTTTATTTTTTCTGACGACATAGCCGCCAGCTTCTGGAGTGTCACGCCGGCATCTTCCTCATTATTTTTCCCGGCTTCTCCCGCCTCTTCTCCGAAATCCCTTATCCGTTCTATCAGAGCACTCAGACCCTGGAACGTCTCCTGCGACGAAGCCTTGTCCTCAAAAGGGACGCTGGAAAACGTACAGAGAAGAATCGCTGTCACAAAGACGCAGACCGGCAGCATATTCATGACGCGCCGTCTTCGCCCGTCTCCCGTCCGACCTGCGCCTCTTCGTCCAGTATAAGCGGCTAAAAAATTCCTGTTTCGCCGTCCGACATTCAGGCCTCTTCCCCTGCGGTACGCCAGATTTCTAAATAAATAAGTCCTTTTTCTCATCTCTTTTCCCCCGTTCTCATAATAAAGAATATGGCAGCAGGAAGAGATTTATGAACAAAAAAAATCACTCAAGCACAGACTCCTGTAAAGCCTATACTTGAGCAAGAAAAAACGTGTTAAGGTGGAACCGGAGATTCGATCAATCTACTTTTTCAATATCCGCGCCGATCGCCCTCAGTTTTTCCATAAATTGGGAATATCCCCTCTCTATATGGTAAATCTCCGAAATTTCTGTCGTCCCCTCGGCAGCCAGTCCTGCCAGCACCAATGCCGCTCCTGCCCGAAGATCCGTAGACATCACCTGACACCCGGACAACTTAGTACCGCCCGAAACGACGGCGCTTCTTCCTTCAATACTGATATTCGCACCCATGCGATTGAGCTCATTGATATGCATATACCTGTTTTCAAATACGGTTTCGATCACCGTACTTCTGCCTTTAACCGTAGTGAGCAGCGCCATAAACTGAGACTGCATGTCCGTCGGAAATCCCGGATAAGGCAAAGTCTTTATATCCGTCGCTGCAAGCTCCTTTTCATCCGCCTTGACCCGCAGTCCGTCCAACGTATCCTCTACGAGACAGCCGCACTCCGAAAGCTTGGAAATGATCGGTCTGACATGATCCGGCACCACATTTTTAATGAGAAGGTCGCCTCTCGTAATGGCAGCAGCTACCATGAAAGTTCCCGTCTCAATGCGGTCAGGAATAACCACGTGTTTTGTTCCGTGCAGACGTTCTACCCCTTCGATCTTAATCGTATCTGTACCTGCGCCCTTTACTCTCGCGCCCATTTTATTGAGGAAATTAGCCAGATCGACGATTTCCGGCTCCTTTGCCACATTTTCAATAATCGTCGCGCCATCGGCTAAGACTGCCGCCGCCATAATATTCTCTGTCGCCCCTACGCTGGGATAATCGAGATAAATTTTGGCTCCCATAAGCCTGTCCGCCGTCGCTTCTACATAATTCGGCGCGAACTCCACTTTAGCGCCCATGAGTTCAAAACCTTTCAAATGAAGGTCGATCGGTCTCGCGCCGATAGCGCAGCCGCCGGGAAGAGCTACCCGCGCCCGCCCGTTCCGCGCCAGAAGCGGACCCATCGTGAGGATGGAAGCCCTCATTCGTTTCGCCAGATCAAAAGGAGCTTCACTTTTTGTTATATCAGCCGCATGCAGACGCAGTACATTTTCTTTAAAATCAGCATTTACTTCCACATCGAAACCTTCGAGAATCCTGCACATGACATCCACATCTCTCAGGTCAGGAACATCATAGATTACGCACTCTTCATCCGAAAGCAGCGTTGCCGCCATAATAGGAAGAACGGCATTTTTCGATCCGCTAATCGTCACATCTCCCATCAACGGCCCGTTATTTTTTACTAAAAACTTAGCCACTTTTGTCCTCCGAAAAAACATTCCGCCAAAACATCGGTATGCATGAAATATACAAGCTCTTACAGAGCATCGGTAACATTGTATGCGATTCATGCCGCAATGTCAAGGCAGACAGATAAGCAAATACAGCGTCCGGTCTTCATTCTCCGGGAACTTTCCGCTCAGAAAGGAAAATTTCTTAGAAACTGCGCGCCTCTTCTTCTCTTAAGGCGTTTTTTGAAGTTGGCATCTTTTTTATGCGCTTGCCCAAAAAACAGCCCTTCACTATAAAAGAAAGAGAATTGTCATACTTCGCACGTTATCATTCAAAAACCCTGAAATATTATGGATAACCTTAGAACAATGATTTGTCTCTCCCGTTTATATCAATTATACACCAGAACAGAATTCCGGGCAATCTGACAAGCGAAAAGTATGTAATATTCTATATTTTTCCTTTACATTATTTTACACAATATG
>CAZGBL010000063.1:0-10524 GCA_964523955.1 uncultured Oscillospiraceae bacterium
ATACTGTACAAGACACTCCTCTTTCGAGGAGTGTCTTTCTTACTTAGAATAATCTATATTCGTCCATTTTTCAACTGAATTTCGCTAACGATTAATTCTCGTCGTCTACGACTTCAAAGTCCGCATCCACCACGTTGTCGTGAGCCGGACCGGAAGACTGAGCTCCGCTGTTGTCAGTATAAGCGGAACCGCCATACGCGTCGCCTGCTGCGCCGCCTCCTGCCATATTAGGATCAGCGCCTGCCGCCTGTGCATTCTGATAGAGAATCTGGGAAAGCTGCTGGAATTCATTCGTCAAAGCCTGTGTCTTCGCCTTGATATCTTCCACATCGGTTCCCTGCAACGCCTGGTTAAGCGCATCCTTCGCGGAATTTACCTTAGCCAGCATATCAGGAGCGACCTTATCTCCCAGCTCCTCCAATGTCTTTTCCGTCTCATATACGAGAGATTCGCCCTGATTTCTGACGTCGATGGCTTCCTTCTTCTTCTTATCCTCTTCCGCATACATTTCAGCTTCCTTGATCTTCTGATTGATTTCATCTTCAGAAAGCTTTGTGGAAGAAGAAATTGTAATCTTCTGCTCCTTACCTGTACCCAGATCTTTTGCACTTACATTTACGATACCGTTTACATCGATATCGAAAGTAACTTCGATCTGAGGAATACCTCTTCTTGCAGGCGGAATACCAGATAACTGGAATCTTCCCAATGTTACGTTATCGGCGGCCATCTCTCTCTCTCCCTGTACTACGTGGATATCTACAGCTGTCTGATTATCCGCAGCGGTGGAGAAGATCTGGCTCTTCTTTGTAGGAATTGTAGTATTTCTCTCGATGAGCTTCGTAGCTACGCCTCCCAGAGTTTCAATAGAAAGAGAGAGCGGCGTCACATCCAGAAGCAATACGTCGTTTACTTCGCCTGTGAGTACGCCTGCCTGAATAGAAGCGCCGATCGCTACACATTCATCCGGATTAATGCCCTTGAACGGTTCTTTTCCCGTAATCTTTTTAACTGCTTCCTGTACGGCAGGAATACGCGTAGAACCGCCCACCAGGATGACCTTTTCAATATCGTTCATCGTAACGTCTGCGTCCGCCATCGCCTTCTTCATAGGGTCGATCGTGCGCTGTACGAGATTTGCTGTGAGCTGATCGAACTTCGCTCTCGTAATGTCCATATCCAGATGAAGCGGACCATCTGCATTTACCGTAATAAATGGGAGGTTTACGTTTACAGTCTGAGAAGAGGAGAGTTCCTTCTTCGCTTTTTCCGCAGCTTCCTTCAGTCTCTGGAGCGCCATCTTATCCTGACGGAGATCCACGCCGTGTTCATTTTTAAAGCTGTCAGCGATAAAGTTCATAACAGCTTCATCGAAATCGTCGCCGCCCAGACGAGTATCGCCGTTTGTAGCCAGTACTTCAAATACTCCGTCGCCTAAGTCGAGGATAGATACATCGAAAGTACCGCCGCCTAAATCGTATACGAGAATCTTATGCTGTTTTTCATCCTTATCGAGACCATATGCTAAAGCTGCTGCGGTCGGTTCATTGATGATTCTCTTGACATCGAGACCCGCGATCTTGCCGGCATCCTTAGTAGCCTGCTTCTGGCTGTCAGAGAAATAAGCGGGAACTGTGATGACAGCTTCTGTCACCTTTTCACCGAGATAAGCCTCTGCGTCTGTCTTCAATTTAGCTAAAATCATAGCGGAAATATCCTGAGGCGTATAAACTTTGCCGTCGATTTCCACCTTATGATCTGTACCCATATATCTCTTGATGGATGCGATCGTTCTGTCCGGATTTGTAATCGCCTGTCTCTTCGCCGTTTCACCCACGAGTCTCTCACCGTTCTTCGTAAAACCTACGACGGAAGGCGTCGTTCTGTTTCCTTCCGCATTTGTAATAACGACAGGCTCACCGCCTTCGAGAACGGCTACACATGAATTTGTTGTACCTAAGTCAATACCTATGATTTTTCCCATTTATATTACCTCCTAAGAAATAATCTTCTCGTTTTTATAATAAAGATGAAATCGTTTTTTCGATTTCCGTAATTTATTTACAATTTCGATCTGCAGACGATACGGAACAGATATTTCCGAAATAATTCTCACAGATCTTCACAGCGTCTGTTTCAAAGATAGCTGCTCCCTTACTGCGATACCCGTACCATCGAAGGGCGGATTACCCTTTCGTTCAGAGTATACCCCTTCTGCAGAGCCTGAATCACTTTTCCGCTCTCAAAATCGGGGTTATCTTCCGCCATAACCGCATTATGGAAATTCGGATCGAAATCCTCACCTTCTGCTTTGATCTCCACGATATTATTCTTATCGAGAACACCCTTCAGCTGCTTATAAATCATGCCGACGCCTTCCGCAAACTGCTTGTCGGCGCATTCATCACTGTGCTGCAGCGCTCTTTCAAAATTGTCCATAACCTCTATGATATCCAGCGCTATCTTTTCATTCGCATAAGCGTAAATATCCGCTTTTTCTTTTTCTACTCTTCTTTTGAAATTTTGAAAATCCGCTGCGAGCCTGAGATATTTAGCGTCGCTGTCTTCTCTTTCTTCTTCTGATTTCTGCGTTTCCTCGCCGGATTCAGAATCTTCAGCATCTTCTGCAGACCCCTCTGCCTGCGCCGCAGTCTCTTCTTTCACAGTCTCCACTTCCGGATCTGCTGCCTGGCCTTCTTCCGTCTCTTCCACTTGTTCGCCGCCAGGATGTTTGATCTCTTCCTGATTGAGATCAGATGCATTTTCCTTGGTTGTCATCAATCCTCTTCTCCTTTTGTCAATTTAAACGCGTTATTGAGATTCTGCGTCAGATATTCTATAACTGACGTAACCTCATCGTATTTCATACGTGTCGGTCCAACTACACCGAGTTTTCCCACACATCTGCCATCTACGCAATAGGTCGCAGTGATCAGACTGCAATCTTTCAGATTTTCTTCCGCATGTTCGCCGCCGATCGTTATGATAACACCGCTGTCTCTATTGAGAAGCATATTTTCCAGATCTGCCTTACGGCTTACCATTTCCATGAACATTTTCGCTCTGTTGAGATCAGTATATTCCGGAATATAAAAGATTTTATCCAATCCCTCTACGTATAAATCGACATTGAGCATATTTTCCAATGTCTTTATAAAGGAAGGAATGATATCCGCTGCTACCTTTCCCAGAGCCGCAATATCTTTCTCCATATCCTTGATGATATCCAGCGTCAGAATACTGGTCAGACGCCGTCCTCGGTAATTATGCGTCATCACCTTGGACAGCAGTTCCAGCTGCTCCGGGTCATATTCTGTCTTAAGCCGTACTGCGGTATTCGTGATCTTACCGCTTTCGGCTACGATCATCAATACGACTGTTCTCTCGTCCACAGAAAGTATATTTATATATTTCAGCCGATTATCGTCCTGTGTGGGAGTCATGGCAAATGCAGTAAGATTTGTCAACTCAGAAAGCAGATGAGACGCTCTCTGAAGTGTCCGGTCGAGTTCCGTGATGTTTGAAGAAATCTGATCCTCGATCACCTTCTTTTCACTTTCCGGAAGTTCATACTTCTGCATCAGGGAATTGACATAGAGTCGATAGGCTTTGTCTGACGGCACTCTGCCTGCAGATGTATGAGGATGTGTCAGAAGTCCCATCTCTTCCAAATCCGACATTTCATTTCTGATGGTGGCTGCACTGATGCCCATATCATACTTTTTGGATAATGTTCTCGAACCCACAGGCTCGGCGAACCGAATATAATCGCCTACGATTGCCTGTAATATTTTTAATTTTCTTTCACTAAGATCCATAACATCACCTTTTATATTTGTTAGCACTCTTTTCTCTTGAGTGCTAACCTATGATTAATATACTATCATTAACTCGTCATGTCAACATCATTCTTCCAAAAAAATGTGCGGCGCATAGAGATTTCCATGCGCCGCACATCATACTTCGCTGAATTAAACGCTTTTTGATATCATCTGCCGCTTTTTATCTGCCTTTTCAGATGCGTCTAACAATTTCAGCGCCTTTTCCGTAACCATGAGCTTAAAAATCACGCGCTCATCCTGTAAATCGACTCCCGTCATCGATACGATTCGATTGATCCTATATTTCAGCGTGTTGTAATGCAGCTCCATCTCCTTCGCCGCCTCGGTCAGATTCCGGCCGCAGGCGATATAAGTAAACAGAGTCTGTACATAATTACTGTCATTCGTTTTGTCCGCTTCGAGCAATATTCTCACGGAGCGATGAACCAACGTATTGAGATCTACCGTCTCTCCGAAAGAGTATATCATATGATCATCGATGATATCGTCATATCTGAGCAAGATATCACTGCACTGCAGCACCTTTCGCATCTTAATGCAGTGGAGAGTCTGCATATAATACTGATGGAGATCTCTGAGCTGCGAAAAAGGATAACTGATATTCGCTCTGCATTGGAGAAGATCGAGAAGCTCTGCAAAGGGTTCTAACGTTTTCCGCCGGAATTCTTCCTCTGTCTTGTCGGTATCGTAAAGTATAATTAGATTTTTATTCAAAAGAACCCCATTATTTCGTTTAAAAAACGTCTTTATTTTCGTCAGAAGATGTATCCTCTGCTCAAACGTCGCTTGGCCATCCGGTATTTCCACCGTGATCACATACAGATTTTTCTGCAGCCGAATATCGAAGAGCCGCTGCCGTAGTTCGATTTCCTCAGGGTTGCTGATACCATCTTTCAGGAGCGCCAGCAGAAAATTTTCAATCAGAGTAAAGTTAAATTCGCTCTTTCCCACGCTCTTTGCCAGTTCGATAGCCAGAAAGCTGCCGATCAGTCTCAAAATAGAAATATCATATTCTGTGATCAGCGCCTGTCTCTCCATAACAGACAGATATCCGATTACATGCTTGTTTTGAATAATCCGTATCGACGTCATACGATGATGAATAAATTCATTGTATTCATCCTTCATTTTAAGAATATCATCATCTTCCGACAGGATTCCGTGTTCCTCTTGTTGTACCGAATCGTATTCGATACAGCTGAGATAAAACTCCGGCATAAATCCCTTTTTCACCGTATATTCCCATACCGGCTCATCGATGTCTTCGCTTACCCCGGAACTCGCTAAATAATTAAAGGATGCATCTACCAGCATAATAGGATTTCTCAGCTTCTCATATCCATAGTCCATAATCTCCTGAAGCTCGCATCCATCCTGCAGCATTCTCAGCAATTCATCTGACATCATCGATTTCACATGCCCGTGATTCAAAACAGCTGTAATGCTGACGAACATTTTGGCATATTCCTCTTGGCTGTATAATGCGATGATATTGTTTTTTTCCTGCGAGATAACGTGCTCCGGAAGCTTTTCCTCAGAATATATCATTACGCTGAGGTTCTCATATTCTGTCAGGTCGATTTTCTCGTCGTAAGCCCCGGTATACAGATACGCAGTATCATATCGGCTTCCAAGTTCGCTGATGTTCTTCATTCCCAATATCTCATTTTTCGGATAAGGACAATGAATTCCTGCATCCTCCGGAAGATAGGAAAACAACATCGATACAGTGATACTCATAAACAAGCTCTCCATTTATTCAGCGGATCGGCCAGTGCCTCGCCGCTGTAGAACAAGACTTATCCGATCGAAGTGCTGCCCTTCTGCAGCGCCACAATTCCCGTTCTGGCAACTTCCTGAATACCATAAGGTCTCATCATCTCCTCAAAAAGATCGATCTTCTCGGGAGATTCGCTGATTTCAACCGTCATGGTCGATGCAGAAATATCCGATATTCTCGCATCCATAATATCCGCCAGATTTTTAATTTCTCCCCGCGTCTTGCTGTTTGCAGCGATTTTGATCATAGCGAGTTCCTTACCGATCACCTCCGACTTTTCAAAACGTCTCACCTTAATGACGGGCACGAGCTTGTTCAATTGCTTTTCCACCTGCTCCGCAGCATTATTCCCGCTGTCTACGATCATTGTGATTCTGGACACGCTTTTATCTTCCGTCACGCCGACAGCTAAACTTTCGATATTAAAGGCTCTTCTGGCAAACAATCCGGTGATCTTATTGAGTACACCCGCCTGGTTCTCTACGAGAACCGAAATTATCTGTTTCATCACGCGCTCCTTTTACTGCAGCATAGTACTCTCATCTGCGTCGATAACACATTCCAAAAGAAACGGACCGTCATGCGAGAGCATCTGTCCGATAGCATCCTCCATCGCATCCTCGTTATCAATGCGTCTGTTTTGAATGCCAAATGCATCTGCAAGTCTGCAAAAATCAGGGGTATCCGGCATATAAACAGCAAACGGTCCTTCCGAATACGCTCTTTTCTGTATCTCATTTACCATGCCCAGTCTGCGGTTATTAAACAGGACGACCTTCACGTCGATGCCGTTCTCCACCGCTGTGGACAGCTCATTCATCATCATCTGAAAACTTCCGTCTCCGCAAACTACGACCGTCTGACGATCGCGATCGGCAAATTTAACGCCGATCCCGGCCGGAAGTGAATAGCCCATAGTCCCAAGTCCTCCGGAAGTCAAAAATCTGCCCTTTTTAATATCGATATACTTTCCCGCCCAGATCTGATTCTGGCCTACATCAGCGATCACATAGGCATCTTCCTTTAACTGATCCGCCAGAGCGTGCATAAAATTTCTCGGACCGACGGTTCCCACACGTTCCTTTGAGATCCTTTTCTTCTCTTCCAGTGCGAATTCCTGAAGCTTAGCGATCCACGCTTCACTATCCGTTTGAATGTCAAATTCCAGAAGTTTCTCCAGAATTTTCTTAACATCGCCTACCAGAGGAACTGTCGGCGTCATATTTTTTCCGATCTCCGCCGGATCGATATCGATGTGAATCGTTCTCGATTTTTCCTCCACTCTATCAGGTGCGGTTACCGCTCTGTCGCCCACTCTGGCGCCGATAATAATCAGAAGATCTGTATTATTCAACGCATAATTGGCCGTCTTATGACCAAACTGACCGATCATACCCATATTCATCTCATCTGCTGTCGGGATCGCACCCAGTCCCATCATCGTCGTAACCACAGGAATATTCCCTTTTACGCTGAGTTCTTTGATCAGATCCTGCGCCCCGGAGCTGAAAATACCGCCGCCAGCACAGATCAAAGGCTTCTTCGCACATTGAATCTCTGCGGCGACTTTCTTAATCTGTTTCATATTGCCTGCGATACTCGGCTTGTATCCTCTGATATTGATCTCACCTGGATCTTTATACTCAAACTGTTGATTTTGAATATCGCTGGGAACGTCGATCAGTACGGGTCCAGGTCTTCCGGTAGAGGCGATATGAAAAGCTTCTCGTATGATGCGCGGAATCTCTTTGGCGTCCTTCACCAGATAGCTGTGTTTCACGAAAGGCGCGCATGCGCCTGTAATATCGACTTCCTGAAATACGTCGCGTCCTAAAACGTCTGTGGAAACCTGCCCCGTAATCGCCACGATAGGAATACTGTCCATATAGGCTGTAGCAATGCCGGTTATCAGATTTGTCGCTCCCGGTCCGGAGGTTACGACACAAACGCCGACTCTTCCTGATTTGCGGGCATATCCGGATGCCATGTGGCCTGCATTTTGCTCCTGTCTTACCAAAATATGTTTAATCGAACCGTCCTTGGCCAACTCGTCATAAAAAGGACAGATCGTCGCGCCCGGATACCCGAACATAATATCGACGCCCTGTTCTTTCAAACCGTCAACCATCGCCTTAGCGCCTGTTATCATTTGTTTTTCTCCTTATTCTAAAAAAGAGGAATCACCATCTGTATAGAATTCGGAAATTCCTCTTTTTTTGCTATATAATTCTGTTCTCCTGCATCTTATTTTATTTAATTCATCTCTCAGGGGCATCCTTCGTACATGCTCACGCCGTATTCTCTAATATTCGGTAACTTTCTCCGGTTTATCGCTGATTCTCAGATTGCCCTTTTTCAGTTCTCGCCTCTCAAGCTCGCTCAGAATATCATCCCATGTCACATTTGTCACCGCCATGAGGACAGTAAGATGATAGATCAGATCTGCCATCTCATATATGATCTCATTTTTATCTTGATTTTTTGCAGCGATAATCGTTTCCGTCGCCTCTTCTCCCACCTTTTTCAGTATTTTATCAAGGCCTTTATCAAATAGATAATTTGTATAAGACCCAGCCTGCGGATTTAATTTTCTGTCTTCAATGACCTCAGAAACCTGATGTAATACTTCCTGACTGCTCATATATTTCCCTCCGTTCTTTTAAGGTTATCTATCATTGTACCGCTTTTTTCATGGCTGTTCAATAGTTACAATCATGTATTCAGAGTTCAATATCTGGTATGCGCTACGACTTTCTCAAAAAATGCAATTAAACAGAAAATACGGTTCTGACAGAAAACGATTCCTACATCTTCAAAAACAAACAAGCTCCCGATTTGTCATTCTTCGTATGTTATCATTCAAAAACCGCCTGAATATTATGAATGGCCTCAGAACAATTATTTGTCATTCTTCGCACGTTATCGTTCAGGAACCGCTGAAATATTATGAATAACACTAAAACAATCATTTTTTCGACGACTGCTCTTTTATCCTCCGCTTATTTTGTCAGCGTTACATCTTCGCCGCTGAGAATGCGGTTTGTTGTCCTCATCGCGCACATTTTTCCGCACATAGAGCAGCTGTGTTTGTCTGACGGCAGCGCACTTTCAAAATATTCCTTCGCCTTCTTTCCGTCGATTGCCAGAGAAAACATTTCTTCCCAATCGAGCCTGCGGCGAGCGTCGCTCATTCTATCGTCGATATCTCTCGCACCGGGCAATCCCTTAGCGATATCTCCTGCATGGGCAGCGATCTTCGACGCTATGATGCCTTCCTTAACATCGTCGAGATCCGGAAGGCGAAGATGTTCTGCCGGAGTCACATAACAGAGAAAATCAGCGCCGTTTGCTGCTGCGATGGCTCCTCCGATTGCAGAGGTGATATGGTCGTATCCCGGTGCGATATCTGTAACCAGCGGTCCGAGCACGTAAAACGGAGCTCCGTGACAGATACGCTTCTCCAGGATCATGTTGGCCTGAATCTCATTCAACGCCATATGTCCCGGCCCTTCTACCATTACCTGCACATCCCGCTCCCAAGCCCGCGTTGTGAGATTGCCGATTTCGATGAGTTCGCTGATCTGTGCCGCATCGGTAGAGTCATGGATGCTGCCCGGCCGAAGTGCGTCTCCAATACTGATCGTAACGTCATATTCCCGTAAAATGCTCAATACTTCATCGTAATACTCATAAAACGGATTTTCATTTCCCGTCATTTCCATCCATGCAAAGAGAAGCGAGCCGCCTCTGGAAACGATATTCGTCAGCCTGCCCTCTCGCTTAAACGCTTCGATAGCCCTGCGATTGATACCTGCGTGAATCGTCATAAAATCCACGCCTTCCTGCGCATGGGCTCTCACCACATCGAGAAACTCCTGTGCAGTGATGTCCGCCAGCTCTTTTTCCAAATATCCTACGGCGTCATACATGGGAACAGTTCCGATCATCGCAGGAGACATATTGACTAGCTCCTGACGAAAATCATGTGTCTTTCCATAATTCGATAAATCCATAATAGATTCAGCGCCGTATTCTATGGAAATTTTTACCTTTTCCATTTCTGCGCTGTAATCGATGCAGTCGCCGGAAATTCCCAAATTAACGTTTATTTTCGTTCGGAGCCCTTCGCCAATTCCTTCCGGGCTTATAGATTTATGATTGACATTGCACGGAATTACGACGGTTCCTGCAGCAATCCGCTTCATTATAATATCTTCGGCGACATTTTCCTTTTCCGCCACCGCTTTCATCTCCGGAGTGATAATCCCCTTTTTAGCGGCTTCCATCTGTGTTTTATATTCTCTCATGAGCAGCTCCTTTATTTTATCACGGTTATGTCTTTGCTTGATGCAAAACACCATATACGACAAAAGCACGAATGACGAAATCCAAGATTTCTATTCGCGCATACTGTGCCAGCCGGCGCCGACGATTCGCGGGTCAGCTTTCTGCTGCTGGGTCAAATCGCCATTACAATTGAAAAACAGATATTTTTCTGCATAATAAAAAAACGCTTTCCCCCTTGTCAGGAAGCGCTTTAAAATACCTTATCAAATAGTCGGAAAACATCCGCCATCGATTTAAAATACCTTGCTTCCCTACCACAGTATTAACTGTCAGGTTCTATGGGTCAGGTTTCACCTTCTCAACCTTTCGGTCCCCCCGCAAATATAATATAATCTTATAACACATGCACAGGAAAAGTCAATGAGCAAACCATGACTTCACAGGTATTTTCAAGGTAAATAGATCAGAAAAATCGGCCGACAAAATCCGCACAAAAAAACCCGGCTCAGCCAGCCGGGTTTTTATGCGCGGAAACAAATTTCCACACGGTATATGATTCTTTTTTAAAGCGGAGCAGCGCTCCTGACAAGCTTGCTTGTCAAGGACGACGCGAAC
>CAZGBL010000064.1:0-10492 GCA_964523955.1 uncultured Oscillospiraceae bacterium
AACCAATTTCAGTTCCTGCAGGCAGAGCCGCAAGCAAGCCTGTCAGGAGCTCTGCTCCGCTTTAAAAATGAAACATTTCTTTCATTATGACATCATTAATATTAATTTTTCAACATTATATAATTTAAATAATATTTTTTAAGAAATAGATCGTTCTATCGCCTCCACCTGAGACAGCGACGTCCTCCGAAACGGCCGCGTCCTCCGAAACAGCCGCGTCCTCCGAAACGGCGGCGTCCCCCGAAACAGCGGCGTCCTCCGAAACAGCCGCGTCCCCTGAGACAGCGGCGTCCCCCGAGATTTCTTTTATTTTCATCTTATCATCCGCACGCCGTTCTTACAATGTCGAAATAACGCTGATAAAAGCGAAGACTCCGCCTTCTGCCTCGTGATATAATAAAAAAATACTATGCCGGAGACAGAATCGGTCTATTTTCACGTTTCTTCTGTTTCCAAAGACTGTAAACAAAAAGGGGATTTATCAATGGAAAAATATTCGATTTTAGATGTGAAAGACATTCAAGGTCTTCGCATCGGTCATGCCGAAGATGAATCGGCGAAAACAGGCGTTACCGTACTGTATTTTCCTGACGAAGCGCGGGTAGGATGCGACATCAGCGGAGGAGGTCCCGCTTCCAGAGAAACTCCGCTGACGTTTTCCACCACGGCAGATAATCCCGTCAACGCCGTCGTCCTGTCGGGAGGCTCTGCATACGGACTGGCGGCGGCGGAAGGCGTCATGCGATGTCTGGAAGAGCACGGCATCGGATATGATACAGGCGTATGCCGCGTGCCCTTGGTCTGCCAGTCCTGTATCTTTGATTTGGCTTATGGAAGCTCATCGGTAAGGCCCGACGCGTCTATGGGCTACGACGCCTGTCGCCGGGCGATGGAAAGCACAGATGGAAGAATGGGAAATATCGGCGGAGGTACGGGCGCCGCCGCGGGAAAACTCTACGGTATGAAACGCGCCATGAAATCCGGCCTCGGCATCCACAGCGTTCAAATCGGGCAGCTTCAGATGACAGCCGTAGTCATCGTAAACGCTTTCGGAGACATATACAACCCGAAAACGGGACAAAAAATCGCCGGCCTTCTGAAGGAAGACCGGACGCAGTATTGCGATATCGTTACAGAGTTACTAAAATTTACAGCGCCCCGCGATATATTTACAGGCAATACCACGATCGGCGCCATCATAACAAACGGCAGATTTTCCAAGGGAGAGATGAACAAAATCGCGTCTATGACGAGGAACGCCTACGCCCGCTGTATTCGGCCTGCGGGAACCATGGCGGACGGGGACACCATATACGCCGCCAGCGTAGGAGACGTCAGCGCAGACATCAATTTTACCGGCACGCTGGCTGCGGGAGTGATGGCTGAAGCCATTCAGAAAGCGATCATTTCCTCTGCGATCTCAGACGAGGAATTTTTGGCCAACTGTCTTGCGTAGGTCAGCCCTTCTCACCGAAGCGCGGTCAGATATGTAATCTGTGACACGCCGCGCAATGCGTATGAGTAAAAGAAAAAAGCTCCGGAGCGGAAGTACTGCATACCTCCTCCCAAAACTCACCGCATCGAGTTGAAAATTTGCAGCCCGCCGGTATGTCGAAAACGCTGGGAACGTCTTCAAACACATAGTCTTCCGCTCTCCTTTCATCGGGATCCGTCCTCACTCTGGAATCTAAAAGCAGCTTCGTATAAGGATGCAGAGGCTGATCAAAAAAAGTGTTTCGATCCGCCAGCTCTAAGATACTTCCCAGATACATCACCGCTACACGGTCACAGATATCCTTCACCACATTCAGATCATGAGTAATAAAGATTATTGTTATACCCAACTTTTTTCTGAAATGAAGGAGAAGGTCTAAAATATTGGTTTGAATCGAAATATCCAAAGCCGATACCGCTTCGTCAGCGATGAGAATCTTCGGCTGCAAAAGCAGCGCGCGAATGATCGCAAAGCGCTGAAGCTGCCCGCCCGAAAGCTGAGACGGATATCGGCGGCTCATAGCTTCTGTAAGACTCGCCGCATTCATCAATTCCCGCAGGCGCTGATGATACTCCTGCTTCGGAATTTTATGGATACGAGCGACTTCTTTCAACGAATACTCCATCGTATGGTGAGGATTGAACGAGGCCAGAGGGTTTTGGAATATCATCTGAATCTCTTTCGATATTTCTTTATGGCTTTTGGAACGTATGCTTTCTCCATTCAGCAGAATATCGCCTTCGATGTTTTTTTCAAGGTGAAGAATACCTTTGCTCAGCGTTGTTTTTCCGCTCCCGCTCTCTCCTACGATCCCGAAAATCTCACCTTTCTCTACGGAAAACGACACGTTATCCACAACGGTCAAATATTTTTCTCCGCCTTTCTCCGACTTTGATACTTTCACGTTTTTCGGCCTCTCATAAGATACCGACAGATTTTTCACATCGAGAACTGACACAACGGCACCTCCGTCCTTCCCCATTGCTATGGATTTACACTTCTGAAATTTTATGACAAGCGGCAAAATGCGCTTCCGAACCGTCGTTTTTCTCCGGAGAAATATGAAAACAAAACGCTTCTGCCTGAGAGCATCTTTTCGCATAAATACATCCCCTGATCTCCTCCGTAATTTCCGGCGGCGTCGGCAGAAGGCTCGGCGCCTCGCCGCCTCCCGAAACGGAGTCCGTCAAATGAGCGATCAATTCACGGGTATACGGGTGTTTGGGATGATGAAAAATATCTCTTACGCAGCCTTCCTCTACGACTCGTCCTCCGTACATCACAGAGACTGTATCGCAGATTTCGGCCACTACGCCTAAATTATGCGTTATGCACAAAACTGACAGATTTGTCTCGTCTCTGAGTTTGCTGATGAGGCGGAGTATTCTCGCCTGCATTGTAACGTCCAGTGCGGTAGTCGCCTCATCGGCGATCAGTATTTCGGGATTACAGGAAATCGCCATTGCGATCATCGCTCGCTGAAGCATGCCCCCGCTGAACTCATACGGATACTGTTTCGCTCTCTTTTCGGCCGGAGTCACTCCCACCTTTTTCAGAAGTTCGACAGCTCTCTCCCTCGCCTCCTTTTTTGATATTCCTGTATGTTCCCGTACCGTCTCGGCAATTTGTTCTCCTACCGTAAAAAGATTATCGAAGGACGTCATAGGATTCTGAAAGACATAGGCGATTTTTTTCCCTCTGTACGTCCTCATTTCTTTCTCTTTCACAGAGAGAAGATCTCTTCCCTCGTAAAATATTTTTCCGGTATATCGCACTGTCTTTTCATCGTGCAGCCGGAGGATCGATTTGGCGGTGACTGTTTTTCCACAGCCGCTCTCCCCTACCATTCCGTGAATCTCTCCTTTTTTCAGAGAAAGACTCACGCCGCGAAGAGCATGCCCGATCCCCGAATCGGTAGAAATTTCCACTCCCAGATTATCGATTTTTAAAATTTCGCTCATCGTTCGTCACCGCTTTCAAATCTCAGCGGACGTCCTCGAAACACACTTAAAAATCCGGCATAATGCCTGCGATGGGAAAACTTCGCCCTCTTACGCTGCTTCGGATCTGTGTAAGCCAAAACCTCACTGCTCAGCATGTTCAGCGATAACACGGTAACGAGAATCAAAATGCCTGGAATCGCCGCCTGAAACGGCCGAAGGGTGATAAACTGCTGAGCGTCCGAGAGCATATAGCCCCAGTCGGATTGGGGCGGCTGAACTCCTAACCCCAGAAAACTCAATCCTGCCAGATCGAGAATCGCATAAGCCAAGTCCACCGTCAGCTCTGCAAAAATCGCCGACAGGCAGTTTGGTAAAATATGTATGAATAAAATCCGAAAATCGCTGCAGCCTAACGTCCTTGCAGCTTCCACATACATCTTTTCTTTCTCCACTATGGTAAGAGATCGCGTGAGCCGCGACAGCATAGGCACGTATACGATACCCAAAGCAATAATACCTGCATTTATGCCCTTTCCGATCATTCCCATGATGACAAAAGCCAGCAGGAGGGATGGAACGGACAATATGACGTTATAGATTCCCATGATCAGGCGATCGGGCCTGCCGCCGTAATACGCTGTAAAAAGGCCTGTAGGAATCCCCACGACGACAGAGATCAATATGACTGCCAGGCTGCTGAGGAGTGTCGTTCTGCCGCCATATAAAATTCTTGAAAAAATATCTCTTCCCGCTTTATCAGTACCGAAAATGTGCTCAGATGATATACCGCTCAATTGATTCGCTAAGTCCAGCTTTTCCGGATCGTAAGGCGCCAAAACAAAAGCGAATACAGCGGACGCTGCAATAATGATGAGGATGAACGCAGATACTACAAACGCGGGAGTAAACAGAGCTCTATGCATTTTGAGGATTTTTAACATTTTCATTTCTCCTAACCCGTGGATCTATCATTGCATACAATATATCGACAAGGAAATTCGCGGCCAGAAAAATGATGATAATAATGAAAGCGATCCCCTGGATAACCGCTATATCGCCTACGGAGACACTCTGAACCATTATTTTTCCCAGACCTTGCAGAGAGAATACATTTTCGACCAGTACACTTCCCACGATAAGCGCGCCGAATTGTATACCGCTGACTGTGATAACCGGAATTATTCCGTTTTTCAGCGCATGTTTAAATATGATTTTTCCATTGCTGAGTCCCTTTGCCCTGAGCGCCAGCACGTAATCCGAATTCAGCTGATCTATCATGCTCGATCTCGTGAGCTTCGTCACAAGCGCGATCTGATGAGCGCACATGACAATCGCAGGAACACTCAGACGTAATATATACTGAGACGCAGAATTCCATCCTCCGGTATAGGAATACCATGGCATATATTTTGACGCGAACAGAATCACCAACATTCCCAGGAAAAACGTCGGTATCGCGAACAAAAACAGCGTCAGAGAAGTGATTATCTTGTCGATGACCGTATTTCTCCTGACTGCCGCCGCTATCCCCAGTAAAACCGCCAGCGTTTCCGATATTATAAAAGTAGGAATGGTCAGAGATGCTGTAATCGGCGCTCCTGAGCTCATCAGCTCACTGACAGGTACCTTATAATTTACACTCTCGCCCCAATTTCCCGTCATAATATTTTTCAGCCAATAAATATATTGAAGCCATACCGGCTGATCGAGTCCATACCGCGCCATTTTTTCCTGTAAAGCGTCTTCGCTGAGTCCGCTTGATCCGAGAGTAGCCATGACCGGGTTGAGTCCTGAAATTTTTACCATGATGAAAATAACTAAGGTTGACGCCAAAATCACAGGAAATATTTGTAGAAATTTTTTTAAAATAAATCTGATCATCTCTGTTCTCCTTTTCCAGACGCCGCAGATCTTACAGTATTTTACACAAACCTGACAGTATTTGACACGGATCTGACAGTATTTGACACGGATCTGACAGTATTTGATTTGATACGGAAAAGCCTCAGAACAAAAGAGGCTTTTCCGTCCAAAAAATATCTGCTGCTATCTTTCGCCCGGATATCTCTTATCCCTTCTTTTTGGCATCTTTTAAGAACACATTGTAAAGATAAGAAGGCGAAAATTGATAATCTACCCGATCGCTTACCGCAAACACAGAGTACGGATAGACTACGGGCAGCGCAGGAAGATCGTCGACGATGATGTCTAACGCGCTCTGAAGGATCTCCGCGCGTTCCTTCGTATCCGAAGCGCTGTTCTGATCCGCGATCAGAGAATCATAGGCAGAGTTCTGATATTCAAACCAATTAGATCCTCCCGCGCCGTTATTTTCCGACAGAAACAGCGGGACAATCGTTCCGGTAACATCGGGATAATCCGACAGCCAGCCGGTAAACATCAGATCATACGTCCGTGCCTCCGTTCCACCATATCTCTGCGTGTTGATCTCGGAACGCGTTATACCCTCCAACGTAATATGGATATTTAATTCGGCGAGATTCTCCTGAATAGCAAGAGCTGCGATCTCATCGGCCGAATTGTTGATATTATATATAAGAGTGGCGTCAAATCCGTCTGGAACAGAAGACTTTTTCAGATAGTCCTTCGCCTTTTCCAAATCGTAGTCATATTTTTCCACATCATCGAAATAACGATCCCATGACTCATGTTCCACGTTAATGATCGTATCATCGAAGAGGAGCCCGTTTGCAGCCGCTCCGTATTCGCCTTTATACAGGTTATCACTGATCGACGTTTTATCTACAGCGTACGCGATAGCTTTCCGCACATTCTTATCGTTAAACGGAGCCTTTGAAGTATTGAATGAGAGGAAATTACAGTAGAATGATCTCACCACCTGTATATTGGCGCTGCCTGAATCTTTTAACTCCTTACATTCATCTGCTGTTAAATCTGCCGTTATATCCACCTGACCCGACTGAACAGAGGATTTTAGGACAGAGGTATCTGCGATATATTTGAAAATAATTTTTTTGAAATCCAAAGAACTGTCTTTATTCCAGTAATTTTCATTTTCAGAAAGTTCAATCTGGACGCCCGGTTTCCAGTCTGAAAGAACATACGGACCGCTGGCGACAATCCCGCCCTTGGCGGTTCCGAAATCATTCTGATGCTCTTCCCAATAAGCTTTGCTGATAATCAGCCCAGCTGACGTGGCGAGTGTATCCTGCCAAGTCGGATCAGGAGATTTCAGTTGAACGGTTACTTCGTAATCTCCTGTTTTTTCAATGGTATCCACCTTGTCGAACATCCATGCAAGCTCTGACGGATTGGACAGATCCCGGTGTCTCTCCAAAGAGAAGACGACGTCATCGGCGGTCAGTTTACTTCCATCGGAAAAATTAACATCCTCCCGAATCTTATATATGTACGTCAAATTGTCAGTCTGTTCATAACTTTCGGCGATCAGAGGCTGAACCTCATTATTTTCGTCGAAATAAAACAGTCCCTCTGCGATAGATGTAAGTACCATGTCCGAATCGTGATCATATCCGTGGATCGGATCGATGGCCGTGATATCTAAAGCTACGCCGACGGTAAGAGTATCGTCATCGGCGACAGTTTCCAAAGAGGATGCCTCCTGGCTGCTGTCGCCGCAGCCAGCCAGAACTCCCGCCAGCAAAGCTGCAATGAGTAAAACACTCGATATTTTCAATTTTTTCATAATAACCTCTCTTTCGTAAAAATAATATCGCATCGGACAGAGACAGATCGCAGTATTTTGCCAGTCCGACACACATCTTTCTCTTTTCCGAAGATTCCTTTCTTCGATATCCGCAGCTGTCATATCCTGTAACTGCCGAGAACGGCATTGTAAATATCCTCAACCACTCTAAGCCCTCCGTTGTACCCCACATAAGAACAATTGAGAACCAGCTTGTAAGTCAGAGGTACTCCCACCAGCAGCAGATCTGCCCGCTGCTCTTTGGCAAGAGCGCTTTCCCACGCAGAACCTAAAATGATATATCGGTCTTTCTTCGGCGCCTTTCTGATCTCCTCGATAATTTTTCCGCCGTCTGTCTCAAATTCGGGTTCTACGCTCCGGTATTCCGAGATCGCTCTAAATTCCTTTCGGATCTGTTCCTGAAATTTTTCGGGAGTATCGTCCACGATAAAAACCTTTCCCGGAAGAATACCCAGTTCGTTGACGAGGAATTTGGAAAGGCCGATGCCGTAAGAAGCATCTAAGACAGTATAAAAGTGCCTCGGGAGCCCATACTTAAATTCCAGTATAAAATCGGCCATCCTTTCGAGATACACATAAAACCGTTCTTCCTCCCGCCGTATAAAATCCTCTGATTCCCCTCCGTCAAGGCCGGCAAATTCCGCTACTCGCCTCAAAAACGCTCCTGTCTGTTCGCCTCCCACCGGAAAATACGGGAAATGCAGATACGGCGTTCCATATTTTTCAGAAAGATGCTCGGCGATCGAAAGACCTGCCCATGCGTCCACCACCAGATTAAACTGAGCTTGCGGTATCTTTTTCCATTCTTCCACGCCTTTGGACTTTGTTCCGAACAGAATGTTCACTTCCAGTCCGATTCCTTCCAAAATACGCTTCAATTCTTCCAGATTGCCTTCCCAATAAGGATCCTGATCCGGCAGGGAGGAAAAGACATTGACAAACCCTTTTTTTATGCCGTTTTTTTCGCCATATTTATCGACATATTGATCGATGATGGCATTGACCACATTGCCGTGGCTGACATAATTATTGCTTTTGAAGCCTCCGGTCTCAGCAAATACGATGGGCCTGCCTTCCTCCTGATACTTCTTCACTACACTGGCTACATCGTCTCCGATAATGTCAGACGTACAGCCCGTCAGCACCACATAAAGATCGCCGTCTAATATTTTAAAAGAAGAGTCGATCAGACGATCCAATTTCTCTATTCCGCCGAATACCACTTCCTGGCTGCCGGCATTCGTACAGGGAATCGTGCTGCCGCCCGCGTAAGACTGCCCCTGCCCTAAGAGACCTGTGATCTTCGTGCTGCATCCGGGACCCGCGTGAACGATGGGAATCCCCTTCGGGATCGCTGTCACGGTTTGCTGCGCTCCCAACGCGCAGCTGAACTTCGGGTGATCTATGAAATTACTCATTTACAGCTCCCCCCCTTTAAAAACGTATCGACATCCTGATTTAACCACCATTTTGTATACGGCATCTGCGCATGCTTTTTCATGTTCTTCGTAAATTCCACCGTCTCAAGTGTATCCAAAATTTTTTCCGCATAGTTGAGGATTCCCTGATATCCGAAAGCGAACTGTTCATCATCCATAATGAAAGTCGGAATCCCTAATTTAGCGCCCCAGACTACGATGCCGGGATGTCTCGCCACGAGAATATCCACATCCAATCGATTCAGAATATTTACAATCTCAAAAGTTTGCTTATTACATACTCTATAATTTGGAATATCTCCATGAAGCTGAACCGTATTTAAAAGAGCGTCAGAAGCGCTGTCTCCATTATCGTAATAGGCGTCGTGATGATAAATCGCGGCTCCTACAAGCTCCATCCCCAGCTCTTTCAGCAATGCCGTAAGAGAATGTCCGTAGGCCGCTCCTGCCGTGACATAGACCTTCTTTCCTCTCAATTTTTCTCGGTATTTCTCCAATTCCGGTTCGATCTCTCGATGGCGCCGTTCGATGATCGTTTCGATCTGCTCTTCCCGTCCGAGAACTCTTCCCAGCTCTCTCATCCAGATGTCGGTCCCCTGTATACCGAAGGCCGGAGCAAACCGTATCTCCGGAACGCCGCAGAGCTGCTCTAAACCCGCGCCGAGATAAGAACCCAGCGTTGAGCAGACTTGAATCGTAGCCGCCGCTTCCGAGATATATTCGAGTTCTTCGTAAGTCGCGTAAGGCACGATATAATTTGCTTGGTATCCAAGTTCTTCCAGAAGATCGTCGAATATCCTGCTTCCCCAAAAATTGATCACATTGACTTTATTCGTCTTTTTTCTCGGCGGCTTTACGATTCCCTTCAGAACGGCATGAAATGCCGCGTCAAAACCGCTGGTCCACAGCTTTGATCGGAAACCCTCGCAGTAACACGGTGTTACCGGAATTTCCAATTCATCCGAGAGTTCCGAAGCCACCGCGTCCACATCGTCTCCGATAATTCCGGAAGCGCACGATGTAGTAATAAAGATCGCCTTCGGATGCTCTCTTTCATAGACCTCTCTGATGGCTTTCCGCAGCTTCTCCATACCTCCGAACACCGTATTTTTCTCTCTGAAATCCGTGTTATAAAACCGATCCTTATAATCTGTGATTCCAAATTCTTCAAGTCCTACGCGATTGATAAAATCGAATCTCTGAAAGTCGCCTGCACAGCCTATCGGCGCATGATTTATAACGGCGATACCCCTGATTCCCGACAGCTGACAGAATGCATTTCCGGAGCTGCAGCCGATACATTGACTGAAGCTTCTCTGCTGATCCTTCAGCTGCCCGCACCAGGATCGTTCCGTCAAATCACTTGCCGTACCGGAATAGCAGGTTACGGAATTTAACCTCATCTCCCTGATCGTGACTTCCGATTGGCTGATATCTATCGCTTTCGCCTTCCCCATTTTCTCTGCCTTCCTCCATTCCTCATCATTATTTTAAAATTTTTCAATAAACGAATTCCAACTTGTCATACTTCGTACGTTATCATTCAAGAACCGCTGAAATATTATGGATAACCTTAGAACAATCATTTTCAGCGGTCGCTTAATCTAATCTGCTCTCCGACGCCTTCTTATCCGATCCGAAAAAACTGTCGTCCGCTCCTCATTTTGAAAAAACTCCCTGACGTCTTCATAAACTTTACAATACCTATATGTTTGATATATTTTATTTTAAACTCATTCGATTATTTGTCTAATCTCATTTTTTTATAAATACATATAAGTTTTTTATACGTATAGTTTTAATTTATAAAGTATATCAAAACCCTCACGACTTTTATCATAGAGCTGCATAAAAAAAGCCCATATTCCACGAATATCTTCGAGAAATATGGACTTCATCAGATTAA
>CAZGBL010000065.1:0-10421 GCA_964523955.1 uncultured Oscillospiraceae bacterium
TATATTTGGTGTCGCATATCGCTTTGCATTGAGTTTTCGGACACCCTGGCGGGGGGACATCTGGCGCTTGTTATAATAAAAATTTGAATTGTATATAATAAAAGTGACAGGAGGATTTGATATGGCTTTCGGTGAAAAAAAATCTTTTTTCGGACGATTAAAGGAAGGTCTGACGAAGACGAAAGATAATATGGTAGGAAAGATCGAGGACGTCATCTTCCAGCGTCCGGAAATCGATGAGGACATGATCGAAGAGCTGGAAGAAACGCTGATTCTCTCTGATATCGGAATGGAGACGACGGAAAAGATCATAGATCGTCTCAGAAAAGAAATAAAGACGGACAAGCTCGATACGCCGGAAAAAGTGATGGAGCAGATTAAAAATATCATCAGCGAGCTGATCACGAAAGAAGAAGGCTGCGAACTTTCAGAAAACGTCCCTCTTGTCCTTCTCATGATCGGCGTAAACGGCTCCGGTAAGACGACGTCCATCGCTAAAATCGCTCATATGCTGAAGGAAGACGGAAAGAAAGTCATGCTGGCAGCTGCCGACACCTTCCGGGCTGCGGCGATCGAACAGCTGGAAATCTGGGGAGAACGCGTGGGCGTCCCCGTGATCCGTCATCAGGAGGGAGCGGATCCATCCGCTGTCATTTACGATGCCATCAAGGCGGCGCAGGCGAGAAATATGGACGTTTTGATCTGCGATACTGCGGGAAGACTCCAGAATAAGAAGAATCTTATGCTGGAGCTGGAAAAGATGAATAAGATCATCGATCGGGAATTTCCGGAGGCAGATAGGGAGACGCTTCTCGTTTTAGATGCGGCCACAGGAAAAAATGCGGTTTCTCAGGCGAAAGAGTTCGGAAGCGCCGCAAATCTGACTGGTATCGTACTCACAAAGCTGGACGGGACGGCGAAGGGCGGTATTGTTATCACGCTGGCTGATGAATTTGATGTGCCGGTAAAATTTATCGGTGTAGGAGAAGGTATGGACGATCTTCAGGTATTTGATCCAGCGATGTTCGCTGACGCTCTGTTCGATCGATAGGGAATATAACAAGCGCCAGATGACCCCCGCTTCTGTAAGCGGTGGGGGTCATTTCCGGGTTTCGGCGGTTGGGGAATCATCCCCCCCGCCGAAACCCGGCTGAGCTAAAGCTCCTGGTGCTTGCTGCAAGCGTTCGCGTCCTCCTTGACAAGCAAGCTTGTCAGGAGCTCTGCTCCGCTTTAAACCGATAAAAATGGAAAGGTTCGCGCTTGATAATAGAGGCGTGAAAGTGAATGGAGAAATAATCAATGAGTAAACCGATTGTTGCAGTCGTCGGCAGACCGAATGTCGGAAAATCGACGCTCTTTAACAAAATTGTAGGGAGCCGGGTGTCCATCGTAGAAGACACGCCGGGTGTGACCAGAGATAGAATTTACGCGGAAGCGGAGTGGAACGGCATTCCTTTTATTCTCATCGATACCGGAGGGATTGAACCCGCTTCGGACGACGTCATTTTGTCTCAGATGAGAGAGCAGGCGCAGATTGCCATCGACACAGCAGATGCAATCGTTTTCGTAGTAGACGGAAGAGCGGGACTCACCGCAGCCGATCGTGAAGTAGGCGAAATGCTCATGCGCACCGGCCGCAATATCATTTTAGCTGCCAATAAAATCGATTCGCCGAAAATGCCGGATGAATTTTATGATTTTTATGAGTTAGGACTGGGAGAACCGATTCCTATCTCCGCTGCTAACATGCTGAACCTGGGAGATCTTTTGGATCTTATCGTGGCGGAATTTCCAAAAGCAGAAGAAAGCGATGAGGAAGAGGAGGATATCAAAATCGCTGTAATCGGGAAACCGAATGTGGGAAAATCTTCTCTGATCAACGCTATTATCGGCGAAGAACGGGTTATCGTCAGTCACATCGCAGGAACCACCAGAGATTCCATCGACACGCCTTTTGAACACGAAGGCCAGCGGTATACGCTGATCGATACCGCTGGTATCCGCCGGAGAAAAAAGGTGACGGAAGATATCGAACGTTTCAGCGTCATCCGTGCGATTACGTCCATCGAGCGAAGCGACGTCTGTATCGTCATGATCGACGCCACCGAAGGCGTTACCGAACAGGATAAGAAGATCGCGGGGCTGGCGCATGAAGCGGGAAAAGGCATCCTCGTCGTCGTAAACAAGTGGGATCTCATCGAAAAAGATACTCATACGATGGGAAAATTTGAAAAAGTCCTGCGTGCAGAGCTTTCTTTCATGCCATATGCGCCTCTGCTCTTTATTTCGGTTAAGACGGGGCAGCGTAGGATGAATGTACTGGGAATGGCTCGACAGATTGCGCAGCAGCGGGCGATGCGCGTTCCGACAGGACAGCTAAACGCCGTGATCGCGGACGCGGCTCTGATGAAACAGCCGCCTTCGGATAAAGGAAAGAAGCTGAAGATTTATTATGTTACGCAGGTGGGCGTCAAACCGCCGCTTTTCTCGTTTAAGGTGAATAAAAGAGAACTGATGCATTTCTCTTATTCCCGTTATCTGGAAAACAAGCTGAGAGAGAGCTTTCAGTTTATCGGAACGTCGATAAAATTTGTGTTCAGGGAAAAAGGAGAGAACGAAGTTGACTAGCAATTTTGAAGTCATAAGTCTGGCCGCTGTGACAGCGGTCAGCTATTTTATCGGTAATATTTCCCCGGCAACTCTCGCCGCAAGGCTCCATGGCGTCGATATACGAAAAGAGGGCAGCGGAAATCCGGGAACGACAAATGTCCTCAGAACGCTGGGAAAAAAAGCAGCGGCCGGCACGCTGCTGATCGATGTCCTGAAGGGATTTCTGCCCGCATTGGCAGCGGGATATTTTATTTCCGATCTGGCCGCTGTTCTCTGCGGAACGGCGGCGCTTCTGGGTCATATGTGGCCTGTCTGCTTTAAATTTCAAGGCGGAAAAGGCGTCGCTACGGGATTCGGCGTGGCTCTCGCTATTGACTGGCATGTAGGGGTGATCGCTCTCTTGTGCGCTGTTCTCGGCGTTCTTGTCACAAAGCGGATGTCCTGCGGATCTATCATCGCGGCGATCTCGTTTCCATTTACCGTATACATATTTGAAGTCCATAATGTTCCCGGCGCTATGCAGTGGGAGCCTGCCTGGGCAGCCTGCATGGGTCTGCTGATCATCTGGAGACATCGGAGCAATATTAAGCGGCTGGTAAAAGGTGAGGAACCGCCTCTCAGCTTTCTGAGCAAGAAGCAGGAGGAGTCGATGAAACAGAAAAAGGATCGTAAGTAAAGCTGCTGACGATTTTTGGGGGATAAAATAAAATGAGTAAAAAAATCGCAGTTCTCGGCGCGGGAAGTTGGGGAACAGCTCTGTCCGTTTCTCTCGCCAGAAACGGACATTCGGTCTGTCTTTGGGGAAGAAATGCGCAGATGATGGCTGAAATGGAGACTTCGCGTGAAAACAGGAGATATCTTTCCGGTATCGAACTTGATAAAAAGATCATCTGTACAGATGATGCGCAGACAGCTCTGATGAACGCCTGCGCCGCAGTATATGTCGTACCTGCGCAGGCGTTTCGTTCCTGCTTTGAAGCCACACATGAATACCTCGACAGCGGGATTCCCGTGGTCAACTGCGCAAAGGGAATCGAACGGGGAACGCATAAGCTGATTTCACAGATCGCGAAGGAAATCGACGCCGACGTGAATTATGCGGTTCTTTCCGGGCCTTCTCATGCGGAAGAAACGGCGCGGTTTCTTCCTACTACGCTGACCGCGGCGTCCTCAGATCACGACATTGCTGTTTATGTGCAGGATCTGTTCATGTCGGATACGCTGCGCGTGTATACGTCGGATGATGTGATCGGCACAGAAGTCGGAGGAGCGTTAAAAAATATCATCGCTTTAGGAGCGGGAATTTCCGATGGTATGGGTTATGGCGATAATGCCAAGGCTGCTCTGATGACGCGCGGTCTTGCAGAGATTTCCAGATTAGGCGTCGAGCTGGGAGCGGATCGTAATACATTTATGGGACTTTCCGGCGTAGGAGATCTGATCGTCACATGTACGAGCATGCACAGTAGGAACCGCCGCTGCGGTATCATGATCGGAGAAGGTATACCTCCGGCGGAAGCTACGGAACGCGTCGGCATGGTAGTAGAAGGTATGTACACGGCGGAGGCAGCCTATGAGTTGGCGAAATCCGCTGGTGTGGAAATGCCGATTACAGAGCAGATCTATCGGGTCATTCAGGGAGAGCTGCCAGCTGCGGAAGCGGTAGGATTGCTGATGGGAAGAGAGAAAAAACGCGAAGATTAGGAAGATTAGGAAGATTAGGCGGCAAAAGAGCGCGGAAATCAGCAGCAGGATGAACAATTCCTTATTGCCTGTAAGGGTTTATTTACCATAAAAATATTGTAGTAGAAGGAGGCAGGAAGATTTGAATATATTAGTCAGCGCCTGTCTGTTAGGCGTGAAATGCCGCTATGATGGCAGAGATAATTATTGCGATTCCTTAGAACGGCTGAAGGAAAAGCATCATCTGATTCCCGTCTGTCCTGAGTCCTACGGAGGACTTTCTATTCCTCGGGAACCGTCAGAGATTCAAGGGGATCGGGTTGTTTCAAGGTCGGGAGAGGATGTCACGTCGCAGTTTTATAGAGGAGCAGAATCACTGATGTGTTTATCGCGATATTTTGACTGCAAAACGGCTGTTTTGAAAGAACGAAGTCCTTCCTGCGGAAGCGGGCAGATCTACGACGGTACTTTTTCAAAAAAATTGACCGAAGGAAACGGTATCTTTGCTGCAATGCTGAAAGAAGAAGGCGTTAACGTCATCGGGGAATCGGAAATCGATCTGCATTTTGACGCGGAGGGAAACAGGAAAGAAGCTGGGAGTAAAAGATGATTAAGCGACGGGGGAGATCGCCTGCTAAGCGCTAAGCGATCTCCCCCGTCGCTTCATTTTATCTGCTGGCGATCGTCTGCACACTGTTTTTAAGGTCAGATGATGATGCAGATAAAATACTCCTTTCCTTCATCGCTGATTTTTTGAAGTGAGCGTTTAATTTTATACTGCAGGTCTTTTGGAACACTGCTGAGCTTACTGTCGATCTGATCGTTAACCATTTCAAAAAGTGTTTTTCCAAAAATATTGGTCTCCCATATGCTGGAAGGATTTTCCTGAAACTGACCGTTTAAGTGACTGATTAAATCACGGCTCTGATTTTCTGAACCCACAATGGGGGACACCTCTGTTGTGATATCGGTGCGGATGATGTGGAGTGAAGGCGCTTTGGCCTTTATTTTTACGCCGTATTTGCTGCCTTGTCGGAATATTTCCGGACTTTCCAGACTCATCTCTGACAGGTGAGGGCGGACGATGCCATAACCCGTCTGTTCTACCTCTTCTAACGCGCTCTGCAATTTTTCATAGGCTTTACGAGCGTGAGAGAAATCTTTAATCAGTTCAAAGAAATGGCGGTCATTTTTAATACTGCAGTCCATAATTTCACCGATAACTTTATAAAATAAGCCGTTGATACAGGATAACTCAATAGTGATATTTCCGGTTCCCGGGTCGGTACTTGTGATATCAGCCGCGCTGACCACTTCTCCGTCCATCAGATCGCTGCAGGAGTGAATCACGTCTCTCAGCGTTTCGATATTTTCACTCCATTCTCTTACGTTTTGTATCAATTTTTGTTTGATGTTATGAGAGATATCCAGGCCGTCGATAAAGCCGGGAAGCTTGATATTGATGCGGGAGGCAGGGAACTGGTAGAGAATATCTGTGATGATTTCGGCTATATGTTCTTCTGACATGTTCAGACAATCGGCAGGAATGACAGGCGCGCCGTATTTTTCTTCCATGCTTTGCGCCAGTATCAGCGTTTCTTCCGAATAAGGATCTGTCGTATTGAGAACGACGATAAAAGGTTTCTGTGCTTTTTTCAGTTCATCGATGACGCGCTCTTCGGATTCCGCATACTGGTTTCTCGGAATACTGCTGATGCTGCCGTCTGTCGTTACCACGATACCGATGGTGGAATGTTCGGATATCACTTTACGCGTTCCCATTTCCGCCGCCACATCAAATGGAAGGGGTTCCTCTTCCCACGGAGTGGAAATCATTCTGATATTTGCGCTGTTTTCCGGATCAGATGCTCCATATGCACCGTCAACCATGTAACCTACGCAGTCGATGAGACGAACGCGGCAGGACATGCTGCTGCCCAACTTGATTTCTGCAGCCTCTGCCGGAACAAATTTCGGTTCTGTCGTCATGATTGTTCGCCCTGTGCCGCTCTGCGGAAGCTCGTCGCGTATTCTGGCCGCTGTGTTAGCGTCCTCGATATACGGCAGGATCATGAGATTTGCAAATTTACGGATAAATGTAGATTTTCCCGTCCTGACCGGTCCTACGATGCCCAGATAGATATCGCCGCCGGTTCTCGTTCTTATATCCTTATAAATGTCGTACGCATTATATGTGTCCATAAAAATTCCCCCTTGAATAGTCGAATAGTCTGATATAAGGATATTACGGAAGTGAAGCATTTAGAATCGAAAAAATATAAAATCGGCATTTCCTGTTTTTAAAGCGGAGCAGAGCTCCTGACAAGCTTGCTTGTCAAGGACGACGCGAACGCTTGCAGCAAGCGCCGGGAGCTTTCGCTCCGCCGGGTTTCGGAGGAGGATGATTACCCAACCGCCGAAAGTTGGAAATGGAACCCGTCGCTTACAGAAGCGGAGAGGGACATCTGGCGCTTGTTATAGACCTAAAATTATAGAGGGTGACCTTTTTTATTGACGAAGGAAAAAGAAAATAGAAATTATTCTGGAAATGGGAGATCAGACTGCGGTATGATTAAAAAGATGAGATCCCGACGGTTTTCGTATATATTACTACATTGTCTGTAACATCAGGAAAGGAGAGACGGCACTCCTCTCACCGCCGGAAGGCAGTGGTTTTCCGTGCCTGTAAAATTTTATGAATTATGTATATATTTTACAATGCAAAGATAACAGTCTATATACCGGATGGACGAACGACATCAACAAGCGCTTAAAAGCGCATAACGACGGAAAGGGCGCGAAATATACGCGGGGCAGGGGACCGGTTTGTCTTGTCCATCTGGAAACTTTTTCGACGCGTGAAGAAGCTTTAAAACGGGAAGCTGCTATCAAGCGGCTGTCTACGGAAAAGAAGTGGAAGCTCGTCCTGGGAGATACGGAAGATCAGTGAAAAAATGTACTTATTTCTGCATAAAAACCGTTTTTATCGCATCACGCCCGTCAGTACAGTTCTTTTTCTGCGATGAAACACGAATAATTCCGATTAAAAGAATGTAAGATTTCTGAGGAACGAAAATCGAATGTGAAAATATATTTGCATAAAGTTGGGAGGAAAACGGATGTTCTTCAGGAAAATAAAGTGGAAAAAAACGTCGGCAGCTGTTTTAGCCGTTTGCTTTGCTCTGACTACCGCAGCGGTGTTCGCCGTCACCTCGGGCAGCGAAGAGACAGCGGACTCACAGGAAAAAAAATCGGCGTCTGAGATTTCCGAACCTGCAATATCGGCGGAAACGGCAGTTTTAATCGATGCGGCCAGCGGAAAGGTTCTCTACGACAGAAGGATGAACGCCCACATGTATCCAGCGAGCACGACGAAGATACTGACCGCTATGATCGCTTTAGAGCAGCTCGATCCGGAGACGGAAGTCGAGGTATCGGAGAACGCCGTGAATCAGGAAGGATCGTCTATCTACTTAAAAGTGGGAGAAAAGATAAAACTAAAAGATCTCCTTTACGGCATGATGCTTCGCTCCGGCAATGACTCCGCCGTAGCAGCAGCAGAAGCGGCAGGCGGCAGCGTGGAATCCTTCGCTGAAATTATGAACGAGCGCGTTCAGTCGTTAGGACTGAAGAATTCCCACTTTGTAAATCCTTCCGGACTTCAGGATGAAAATCATTACTCTTCTGCATATGATTTAGCTATGATCACGAGAGAAGCGTTTAAAAACGAATTATTCAAGGAAATCGTCTCTGCAAAGACATACCAGGCGGAACGGGAAGGAACAGATTCGTATAAATATTTCTATAATAAAAATAAAACTGTGTTTCAATATGAAGGTGCCACTGGAGTCAAGATCGGTTATACCATCGCGGCAGGAAGATGTCTCGTAGCTTCAGCAAGACACGAAGGCACGGAGCTGATCGCAGTGGTGCTCAACGATCACGATTGGTTTGAAGATGCGTATAAACTGATGGATTACGGTTTTGAACGGTTTGACAGCGTTCTGATCGCCAAAGGGGAAACGCCGTTGATTTCTGCGGCCGTCATGAACGGAGACCGCCAGACTGTAAAAATCGGCGCGGCAGAGGACATCACATGCGTACAAGTAGAAGGGGAGGCATCCGATCTGAGTATCATCTATGATGTTCCCGACGCGGTAAAGGCTCCGGTCAGCAGATGGGAACCGGCAGGAAAAATGGACATATATTCTGCAGGAGAATACGTCTATTCAAAAGATTTGTACTATATGGAAGATATTTGCTCCGTGGAATGATGTTTCCCCGCTTTTCACACTTCTGTACCGCTCTGAATAAAATGAAAAAACAGGAATAAAACGGTATAAGGTGAGGAGTGTTGTCAATGAACATCAATACATACAAATGTGTGGATACAGGGTCTGAAAACTGTCCGTGCGAATTGGCCGTCACAGGCGATTGTCTGACCTGCAGCCGTCTTCAGGGCAAAGACAGCTGTGACTGTGATTGGAAAGGCGTATGCGTGCTGAACGAATTTATCTTCAACGGCAGGCTGGCCAATAACCGACGTAAGGCGAAAGAGTGCAGAATCGTATCGAAATATGATACAGCAGATGATTTTTTTATCATGGTAATCAGCGTTCAGAAGGGCTTTGCGATTCGCTGCATGCGTCCGGCGGTCTATATTTTTTTAAGAAATCCGAAGTTTGAATCCCATTACGACGTGCCGGTATCGATTTTAGATGTCAATTTGAACGATTCTACGATTACCGTAGGCGTGCGCGTCATTTCCGCAAAGACAAAATCCCTGGCGGAAGCGGAGGAAAGTATTTTAGTGCGAGGCCCTTACCGCAGCGGTTTTATCGGCAGAGAATTTCGGAAAATGGGAGGAACGATTATGATCTTCGCCAGCGGCGCCGGGATCTGTCCCGGGATTTTCACCTTTAATCTGCTGAGATCCAGCACCGACGTTTCCATAACAGCCAGGGACGCGTCGTTTGAAAAGGGAATGGTCAGCCGATTTCTCCAGCCGGAAAAGCCGGGCAGGCAGGACAAAAGCGCGATTTTCCATGAGGAGGGCCAAGATAAGAGAGAGCGACATTCCTTTCGCGGTGGAAATGTGATATTTCGTGACTTTGACAGCCTTGAGGAGATGGAAAAAATTCGACGAAGCATAAAAAGCTCTCGTCCGGATCACATCATCCTGCTGGGAAGCCGCGAATTTGCAGCCGATATGTACATGAAACTATCTGAATTTCACGATACGGTCCATTTCGTAACGTCGAATGATTCCAACATCTGCTGCGGCGAAGGTATCTGCGGAGCCTGTGAAGTCGTTCTAAAGGACGGACGACGCATTCGCATGTGCAAATGTTCAGAATCTGTGGATACAGCAGAATTATTCGGATATTAAAATTTCTGTATATTTTAGCCTTCTTAATTGCTAAATCGTTTGTACTACAGAAAAAACAATTTTTGAACTTGCTTTTACGTTTTAAAATTTTGTATAATAATCATAATTTCAGACGCGTAGAATGGTTCAGCGTGAAATCCTAAGGATTTCGCGCTTATTTTTTTGCGCTTCTATGGGAATTTATTCATCTGAAGATGAATAAAGGATCGTTTGAAGTGGAAAAATTTAGATGACTTTGGAATCATTCTTTTTCTGAATAACAAAAAGACAAGGCTCTTAAATATCGAAGGAGGAAAAAATGGAATTTTATATGAGACTGCCGCGCAGCAGGAAGGAATTTACTTTATTTATGATGGTGATATCTATCATCTCTGTAAATATTATCGCACCGTTGATCACATGCTTTGAGATAGGTTTTCATTTATCTGTATGGGCTCATACGCTGAAAGTCATTCCCTTTGTGTGGTGCAGCGTAATCGCAGTGGTTCTTCTGACCTATAAACCGGCAGGATGGCTTACGGATAAGATCGTAGCGGAGGGAGATAGTTTTCGTGCGCATATCGTTATCAATATTTTGTGCAGCGTACTGTTGATGTCTGTCATTCTCACTGTAATTGGAACCTGGATCGGCAACGGAGAAATCAGCATGGAGCCGATTCATATGTTTTTCTTCAAATGGCCGAGGAACTTCTCGATTTCTCTCGCAGTGGAATGTCTGATTGCGCAGCCCATCGCCAGA
>CAZGBL010000066.1:0-10079 GCA_964523955.1 uncultured Oscillospiraceae bacterium
TACTGCAGAAAGCGGTCAGCAAGGGATATTAACGGAAAAAAGAACGAAATGAAGATGCCGCCGCGAAATAGATCTTTGAGAAAATCGGCCCAATAATTATGCGGGGGAGAAGCCGGGCGAGAGAAACCACACGGAAAAAGCCGCTTAAGCATTCCCAAGAAGCTCTTCCAATCCGAAAATGGCAGCTCCCACCGCGCCGACAATCTCCGGCTCCTCACAGATAAAGAGCTTTTCTCCCAGCTTTTCCTCGATTTCTCTTACCGCGCCGGGATTTTTCGCTACGCCGCCGGTCATCATATAACCCGGTTCCAGGCCGACACGCTTCATGAGAGAAATGGATTTATTCGCCACGGCTTTGTGAATGCCGTGGGCGATGTCGCAGGTTTCCCTGTTATTGGCGATGAGAGAGATGACTTCGGATTCCGCAAATACAGAACACATGCTGCTGATGTCCAAATCCTGTTTCCAGTGCAGAGACTCTTCTCCCAGCTGCTGGAGATCGATTTCCAGCGTACGAGCCATCATCTCCAGAAAACGTCCCGTTCCAGCTGCACATTTATCGTTCATGACAAAATCGATGACATCTCCTTTTTCGTTAAGGCGGATCGCTTTGCTGTCCTGGCCTCCGATGTCGAGAACCGTCCGCACCTCCGGATAAAAATAGTGAGCTCCTTTGCCGTGGCAGCTGATCTCGGTCACATTCCGATGAGCGAAAGGAATACTCACCCTGCCATAACCGGTGGAGACGATCCTGTCGACATCTTTTCTCGCAAGGCCTGCCTTATCGAGCACTTCTTTCAGTGCAGCTTCTGCACTCTCTCCGCTCTTCGCTCCGGTGCGGACCACCGCGAAGGCTTCGATCTCTCTGTCCTGATTTAATATGACGGCATTCGTCGATGTGGAACCGCTGTCGATGCCGACGACGCGTATTTTATCGTTCATCCTGTCTCTCTCCGCCTCCTTCTTTTCCACGATTTCAGATATCGGAAGGCCCTTGGACTGAGCGATGGATTCTAAAAACGCTTCCACTCTCGTCCGAATCTGTCCCTCACACTGTGACGTAGCGTCCGTTTCAAATTTTTGAATCGGAACATCGGTTCTTTCGCACAGATCCGCATATTCATAAGAATAATTATCGCAGAATTTCACCGTATGGTAAATAATTCCATCCAATCGGTCTGAAAATGATTTAAAAAGCTTTTCTCTGGCGCTGATATCTTTCATTCTCATACAGGGAGTCTGAAGAAGAAGCTGCCCTGCATACGTCTCCAGCAGTGTACGGCCCGCCGTCAGCCCTGTTGGGATCTTTAATGCCCGATCCACGCCAGTGCAGGTCAGATCGAACAGAACACGAATATTGTAATGATAAATCATTTCCAACACACCCCGGCTGCAGCGAGCGCCCATCAAACCCACGCAAATCCCGGGACGCCCTTCTTCCTGTCCATGCACTTCTATCTCACGTCCACAGGCTTCTGCCGGCTGTCTGTCCGCTTCTGTCACATGTCCACAGGCTTCTGCCGGCTGTCCGTCCGCTTCTGTCACATGTCCACAGGCTTCTGCCGGCTGTCCGTCCGCTTCTGTCACATGTCCACAGGTTTCTGCCGGCTGTCCGTCTCCTTTCATCCCATGCGGCATTCCGACATCTGCCGAAGGAGAAAGGGCGGCGTAAAAAGCCTGTAAATCGAAGTCAGCGCCGCTGAACTTAGCGTACTCCTCCACGAGCGTCTCCATGGAGCCGGCAAAAAAAGACTTTGCCGCATTTCCCGCCGTGCGCGGCACATCGATGAGACAGACGAATTTTTCGGGATAATTTTTTTTCAAAATATCGTAAAGTCTTCGTGTGCTGTCACAGCAGTTCGTAAGCAATATTCCGTCAAACGGTTTTCTCTCTGAGAACCGTTCTGCAAAGGGCGAAGAAACATCCGCTGAGTGACCGTAAGCGGCAAAATCCGTTCCGTCTCCCGTCGCATCTGCCGCCCTCTCGCACAGGAAAATTTCCTCAAACACCCCTTTGATAAAAGAGCACAGATTGGCGTGCAGCAGCATATCCGCCTGACTGAAATCCGCCGCCTCCGGCATGATGCGAACAGTTTCAGCTCCCATAGCCTGCAGCAGCTCGACGGGCGCATACTTGCAGAGATAACCGATCCTCATCCCAGATTCCTCCTGTTTTCTACCATTTCAAGAAATGCTTCCAACCGCGTTTTCAGCTGTCCTTCCTGATCATTTCTGCGATCCAGAGCGTCGCCGTCGAGAACGAGCATGGGAATGCCCTGCTTTGTCAGGTGTTCTCTCAGCATCATAACGCCGCCTGACGACTGTTTGCAGCCCCAGTGACAATAGTGAATCACCCCGTTCGGCCGAAATTCATCCGCCAGCTCCGAGATCATGCGGATCTTTCTGCTGTAATCGCCGTTGTAGATATTACGGATCATCTTACGGGCAATCGCTTCCACCGGATGATACTCATCCATCTCCTCCATATAGTCGAGAGTAAAATCGTATACGCTAATATAATTTCTTTCTGACAGATTGAAATATTCTCGAAGCGTTTCCTGATAATACGGCAGAAGATGAACCCACATGACGCGGTTGATCTCCTTCTCCGGATAATTGGAAATATCCCGTTCCAGGAGACGGAAAAGCTTCAGCGCCTCCTGACTTCCGATGGAAAGATGGGTAGGATACAACATAGCGGTCAGTGCGGTCAGCGTATTGGGATACCAGCGCCGTACCGATTGACTGACAAAACTCTGATACAGACGTTTCGACTCATTTTCTCTGCGGATCGTTTCGGAAAGTTCGTCCATATGAAATTTTTTCCCCGTCACTTTTTCCAGCTCCGCAATCATATCGTACAGCTGCTCTGCCACATACTTTTCCGCTTCGGGCGAATCGTTGTGAGGAACATCGATCGCGAAATAATCCATTCCCCTCTTTTTTGCCGCGTACCGCATCGTATTGATATTGCCGTCGCATACGGAAGAGGTCACGGCGATGAAAGCGGGAGACGGCATCACGCCGGACGCCACCGTTCCGATAAAATGCTTATGATAGGAGCAGAGCGTCGAGGCGATCCCCGCGTCTTCCGCCAGATCAATAAAATAATCCTCTGTCTGAAAGCCCGACATAAATCCAGACAGCATCTCAAGCGAAGTGGGATTCAGACCGAAGCACTGAAAAATCTCTACCGGCCCGAAAATATTTGTCCACACGCTTTTGGACGGCTCAGACAAAACTTCATTCGTCTTCTTTACTGCCGACCGATAAACTTCGCGATATCCTGCCGGCAGTCTGCGGTTTGCCAAATGGGACGCCTTCTGATATTCCAGTCCAAAACCGATGCGAAACATTCGCAGCGCTTTCTCCGGTTCGCTCTCCGCTTTCCGGCGGATCATGCCGCCGTATTTTTTGATGATATCCATGATAAAAGGCTCCATTTTCTCTAAATTTTTACTTTTTAATTTGACAGTAAAAATAATAGCACCCACAATCACACAATTCAAGATATAATATACGCCAGACGTCGTCATTCTTCATAAAATCTTCAGGTTTGAGAAGCTTAAAAAAGCTTCGTTGTCATTGAAAAAAAAACGGTATTATAATATAATTCATTGTCAATGGAAACGAAATTTAACTTACTTTTTCATTACTTCACACAAGAGCAAGAAAGCGGCGCATAAGAAACAAGGAAATATCGATGCGAATCAGAATGATATTCTCCCCGTTAAAAAACGGCTGGCGCCGCGATAAAATGCTGCAAAATCAAAGGGGAATCAACAGTAGGTTTTATGGTTATGAAGAAACAGAATGAATCAGAAATCAACAGACAAATTCCGTCTGGCCAAGTGACAAATCAGGAGTCGGATCAGGCGGCAGCTCCGAAAAAGAGCTCTGCCTCCAGCCGGATTTTTAAGGATGTATTTTATACCACAAAGAGGTCCCGAATCGTCGCCGGAGGGATCACCGCAGCGCTCTTACTGATCCTGCTCTTTTTCCGTCAGCTCTTTTTTGAAGCGGAGTCCGGCGCACTTTTATTTGCCGCAGCAGCGGCCGGGTCACTTTTGACCGGACTGCTCACCGTCTTTCATGTAAAGGTATCCAATCGAGCGGCCAAAATCATCAACCCGATCATATTTTTTCTCGTACCCATCGCTTCGATGTGTATGGCAGAATGCATCAACGGAAAATTTATCTACGATTTTTCCTACATATCATTTTTTTGCAATTATCTCGTATACCTGATCCTGTACGCAGTCGTCATGGTATTTTCCGGCAGCTTTAAAATGCCGATCATCATCATGACGCCGATCATCTTTGTCTTCGCTGTGATCTGCAGCGTCGTTCTGACATTCCGCGGAACGCCGCTGGTTCCTATAGACATCGTCACGATATCCACAGGACTTGCCGTAGCGTCTAACTACTCTTACGCAGTGCCATATACGCTGATCCTGGGAACGATCCTCCTTTTCGTCATCATGGCGCTGGGAATCCGCATGACGAAAATACGTTTCAAACACCGCGGCAGCCACATCTGCCGGGCGGCAGCGTTACTTTTCATTCTGGCCGTCGTACTGCCCTTTTACACGACAGACTTCGCCGCGAATCACGGCGTAAAACCGGATTTTTGGAATCAGACACGAGGCTATCACAATTCAGGAACGGTTTTGAACTTTTTTCTCAATACAAAATATCTGATCATCGAAAAGCCCGCTAATTATGACGCTTCCCAGATTCCTTCCATCATAGATGAATTTCTGGCGGAAAATGAGGACGATGAAGGTATCCTTGCCTCTGCCAACGAGCTCCAACAGCGTGCAGAGGAACGAAGGCGCCAGGAGGAAGAGGCTGAAAAAGAACAGGATGCTGACGGCGTTCAAAATGATGCGAACGCAGGAGCGGCCGGCGACGATGAAAACAACATGAACGCCGGCGAACAGAACGGCAAAATCGCCGGTATGGGAAACGCCGGAACGCCTGATCTCACGAACGATATAACTGCGGTAAGAACGACAGACAGCGATATTTCAGGCGACAGCTCTGACGACGGTCTGGGCAACGGCTTTGACGAAAACGGAAATCCGCTGCCGAACACCGGTCTGGACACTGATCTGGCGGTCAGAGGCACATCCGATACCGATCAGCCTGCGGCTTCAGCGAAAAAGAAGAAAAACCAATCGCCGAACCTCATCTGCATCATGAACGAAACTTACTCGGATCTTCGCGTTCTCGGCCAGCTTTCCACCAATAAAGACTACATGCCGTTTACGAGAAGCCTGACGAAAAATACGATCAAAGGAAATCTCTATATGCCTGTCACCGGCGCGGGAACGAGCAATTCGGAGTTTGAATTTCTTACAGGAAATACCATAGCGTTCCTCACCGCAGGAAGTAACGCCTACGAGCTTTACATCAAGAGCCAGCTTCCATCCCTTGCATACACGCTGGCCTCACAGAACTACTCCAGATCAGCGCTCCACGTCTATTACCGGACCAGCTGGCAGAGAGACGTCAATTATCCTCTGTTGGGTTTTGAACGATTTGACAGCATCGAGTCCTTTATCGATAACGAAGTGATCGATGAATACCGCAACGGAAATAAGAGCTTCTATGCCTTTCAAGAGGCGGTCAACGCCCAGTATCCGGTTGAAAACGTGCTTCTGCGCCGCTTTGTCAGCGACAATTTCGATTACAAGCTGCTGGAAAAGATGTACGAAGAACGCGATACATCCAAGCCGTTTTTCGTCTTCAATGTGACGATGCAGAATCATGGAAGCTATGATTCCTCTTACACGAACTTCGATCAGCAGATCAAGCTCACCTCTGCGGATGAGTATTATCCTGCGGCAAACCGTTATCTCTCGCTGATCTATGAATCCGATCAGGCCTTTAAAAATCTGGTGGAATATTTCAGCAAGGTAAAAGAACCGACCATCATCCTCATGTTTGGAGATCACCAGCCGAATATCGAGACAGAATTCGTAGAGAGCCTTTTAGGAGATGAAATCAGCAAACTCTCTATAGAGCAGAGTCAGAAACGATTCATCACACCGTTCATCATATGGGCGAATTACAATATCGAAGAAAGCTATATCGACAAGATGAGTTCTAACTACCTGTCTACTCTTCTGCTGCAGACGGCAGGCCTGCAGACGACAAAATATAACGACTATCTCTCAGCGCTTTACCGCTATATCCCTGTTATCGATTCCAGCGGATATATCACTGCGGAGGACGAATACTATACCTTTGACCAGAAATCGGATTACACCGATCTTTTAGAAGGGTACGAAAAAATTCAGTATAACAACTTATTCGACACCATCGGGCGTCATAACGACCTGTTTTACGTGCAGCAAGACGATATCACCGGATGATTTTCTTCCCTCTTGCCAGCGTAAGACAGAGCCGGTGAACAGAGAAAGAGGGTGTTCCAAAAGCTTCGGCTGAACCAGATGACATGAAACATCTGCATCTGTTATGATCGATTCTCGTTTCGATCTGGTTTTCAGCCGGCCACCCGGGACATCCTCTGTTTTTTTTCGCTCCTTCAGACCTTATCTTTCCTTACCTCTTTTTCTTCTTTTTCTTCGCCCGTATCTTCCTTTTTCAATCGATAAAATTTTGCGGAATAAAAAAAATTCGACAATAAATTGCAGATAAGAACATTTTTTGGTAAAATTCTCATTGTAGTGTTCAGGAGCAGATTGTTCCTGGAAAAACCATTCGTTAAATTCAGTAGGAGAGGTAACATGAAAACATTAATTTCAAAATGGAACAGCATAAGTCTGATCAAGCGTATCATCGCCGGACTTATCATCGGTGTTCTTCTCGCCGTAACCGTTCCTCATGCAAAATTTATCAGCATCCTGGGTGATCTATTTGTCGGAGCGCTGAAAGCGATCGCTCCTGTACTCATCTTCTTTTTAGTCATCGGCTCGCTCTGCCGCGCAAAGACAGGAAAGAGCAGCAATATAAAAATCGTCGTAGGATTGTATCTCTTGGGAACATTTGCCGCATCCGTAGTTTCTGTCATCGTCAGCTTTATCTTCCCGCTGTCGATCACGCTGGCAGACGCCGCGACAGATAACACGCCTCCTGACGGCATCGCAGAAGTCCTCAAGGATCTCATCATGAAAATCGTGGACAATCCGGTATCTGCTCTCTACAACGCCAATTACATCGGCGTCCTGGCGTGGGCGGTCATGATCGGCATCGCTCTGAGAATGGCGAAAGAAACCACAAAAATTACGATTTCCGACATCTCTGACGCTCTGACAAAAGTAGTACGGGGCATCATCAGCCTTGCGCCGCTGGGCATCCTCGGTCTCGTATATTCAGCGGTAACAAGCAGCGGCATGGCTATTTTTACAGAATACGGAAAACTCATTCTCCTTCTCGTAGGTTCCATGCTGGCGGTGGCTCTCATCCTCAATCCTCTGATCGTCTTTCTCTGCATCCGCCAGAACCCTTACCCTCTGGTGTTCAAATGCATCAAAGAAAGCGGCGTTACGGCGTTCTTCACCAGAAGCTCGGCGGCGAATATCCCCGTCAATATGCAGCTGTGTAAATCTCTGGATCTGGATGAAGATAACTACTCTGTATCCATCCCGCTGGGGGCGACGATCAACATGGAAGGCGCAGCGATTACGATCAGTATCATGACGCTGGCAGCTACGAACACACTCGCCATAGATGTGGATCTTCCCACCGCGCTGGTGCTCAGCATCATCGCAGCCGTATCAGCATGCGGCGCTTCCGGTGTGGCGGGCGGTTCCCTTCTGCTCATTCCGCTCGCCTGCAGCCTATTCGGTATCTCAAATGACGCCGCCATGCAGGTAGTAGGTGTAGGTTTTATCATCGGCGTCATTCAAGACTCCATGGAAACAGCCCTCAACTCATCCACCGACGCGCTTTTCACTGCGGCGGCTGAATTCAGAAGCTGGAGAAAAGAAGGACGTAAAATCGTCATCAAATAAAAAAACAGATTTCCTATACAACGACGAGTGCCGACGCCGGGAGTCCTTGCTCCCGGCGCCGGCACTCGTCGTGCGTTCGCGCGATCCTCGGCAAATCAAATCGTAAATCAAATCGTTCTGATCTTCTGAATCAGCTTCACCATGATATCCGTCCGATAAAACGGAGTCATAAGATAATAGCCGTCGATGTAAGGACGGATCAGCTCTGCGATCTTAGATGACACCTTGATCGCAATCTCCGTACACTCCGCCTTCGTCTTTCCTTCATAGAGCTCCGTTATCTTATCGTCTACCGTAATACCGCTGATTTCACTGTTCATAAACCGGGCATTTCGGCTGCTGACCACAGGAATGATACCTCCGAGAATCTTAGCGTCCAATTCTTCATGGGCTCGTTTCAGGTTTTCTAACGCCGCCTCCGTAAGCACCGGCTGAGTCAGAAATCCGCAGATACCGTTCTCGGCCTTTTTTTTCGCAATATCCAGCTGGACGTCAAATCTGCGAGCATTGATGTTTAACGCTCCGAAAATCTGAAACGGATGTTCAAACTCCGTTTCATTCAGAGAAGTGATATATTTTGCCAGCCTCCTGGAATTGAACTGGTAAACGATTTTAACCTCATCCCGCTCCGCCGTAGGTACAGGATCCCCTGTAATCGTCAAAACATTGCGGACGCCTTCCATAGAAAGACCTAAAAGGAGCGCTTTCGTCGCATTCAGGTTTCGATCTCTGCACGTCATATGCGGAATCGCATCGATTCCCACTTCCCGCCTGATCTTGCACGCCATCAGACTGCTGTCCATCCGCGCACGAGCCGTAGGACAGTCCGCAATCGTAATCGCGTCTGCTCCTGCCGATTTCAGCTGCCATGCGCCCTGCATAAATTTTGCTCCGTCCGCGTCTCTCGGCGGATCCAGCTCGATAGCGATGGGGCACTCTCCGCGGGAAAGCTTTCTCCAAAAAGAGTTCTCATCTTCTCTCTTCCTCACGGCCGCTTCCTCATTCGCGTCCGCCGAAGCGTCCGCCTCATCTCTCTGCGCTTTCCCATGCACACTATGAGGTATAAACTTCACCTTTGAATAGGATGTCGCAAGGCCTTTCAGCTCAGACGCCGCAGCCTCGATAAAACGCGGATCGGTACCGCAGCAGGCTCCTACGATCACCGCGCCGCTCTGGACGATATCCTTCAGCATTCGGGCAAAATAGACAGGATCGCTGTCATAAAACATCCGATTTCCTACGATGCGAGGATATCCAGCATTTGGCATCACAGAGAGAAGCTTTCCGCTGAAGTCAATTTTACGGATCAGCTCATTTAAATGAAGCGCGCTTGACACACAGTTGAACCCAAACACGTCGATAACGTCACATTCTCTCACATCCCGGAACAGATCTCCTGCATAACAGCCCGCTCTTGTATAGCCGTCCGGCTGCACTGCAAACGACACGATGATAAACGCATCCGCTTCCCGCGCCTTAATATACTTCGCCGTCTCTTCCAAATGCTCTCCATTGGCATTCGTCTCAAAAAGAAAATAACGGGCGCCGGCATCCAAGAAAAGATCTGCCAGCTGAAAATACGCCCTTTTTACCGATTCCTCATCATGCCCGGCTACCGGCCCAATATCGGCAAATACGAAGATTTCATCTTCCTCTCCGAGTCCGTCTGTTTCTGACAATGCTTTCGTCTTCGCCTCAGCTGCCGCCTCCTGAGCGATTCGCATTCCGGCCCGAATCACTTCTGCCAGCATATTTTCATCTCCATCGCAGCTAAAAATATTAGACGCAAACGTATTCGTCTTAATGGCGCGGCACCCCGCCGCTATATATTCCTCGTGAATCTCACGAACCTTTTCCGGCGCCTTCAGATTAGCCGCTTCACAGCTTCCGCCAAAATCTCTGAATTTTTCAGCGAAATAGGTTCCCATACTTCCATCGAACAGAAGTACGTTATCTTTTATGTAATCTCTGATGTCCATCTTATTCTGCTCATTCTCCTTTATTTCTTTCTGCAATTCTTCATTTTCTGCTCAGCCTGCCGCAATATATTTTATTTTAGCTTCTTTTCAAAGGAAAATCCAGCCTTCTTTGATTCTG
>CAZGBL010000067.1:0-5854 GCA_964523955.1 uncultured Oscillospiraceae bacterium
CGGCCACAGCCGCTATAACGATGACCACCATGATGCTGATAGATGCGAGAATCGACTGATAGCCGCCGAAGACCGCGGATATGACACTTCCAAGGAGCGGTCCCAACATCCCCGCGAGATTTTGAAACGTCCCGACCCATCCGAACAGCGTGCCTCTCGATTCCGGCGAGGTATGCTCTGTCAGCGCCGCTGTGATAATCGGCTCCACGGCGCCGATAACAAAATAGTACAGCGTATAAATCACCACGAAGAAGATCAGGGATACATTTGGAATCAAAAGGAGGGAAATCGGCAGGCAGATAACGGAATACAGGAAGATCAGCTTCAATTTATCATATTTATCCGCAATGCGCACCAGCGTAACGGAAGAAATCGAGGTGGCCACGCAGATACAGCCGCTGATAGCTCCCGTAATGCCTGACGCCCACTCCAGCGTTCCTCTGACCTGCTGGACGTAGAGCGCGAGAAAAGGCGTAAAGACCTGACGGCACATGCGCTGTAAAAATAAAACGACAAACAGGCTGACGATCAAAGGAGTCAGCCTGCGAAAAAGATGCAGCCCAGCCGTCTTTTCCGAATCCAGCTTTTTCTTTTCCGCTCTGCGCTTCTCTATCAGTTCTCTTCCATATGTAGAAGGATCCTCCGACGTCACCGCCGCCACGATCATCGTAGCGAAGACCATGATAGCCGCCGCCAGATAAAAACAGTTGGTATAGCCGATCCACTCCGCCAAAAGGCCCCCGATGACCGGGCCGATAGAAAACCCGATGAAGTTAGACGCCGACAGCAATCCCAGAGAGGCGCTCATATGTTCTTCCGGCGTATTCGCCGAAACGAAAGCCATAGATGCCGTAATCGTTCCGGTAAAAAATCCCTGCATCAGACGGAGGACTAAAAACACAAAAACACGATCTGCAAGTCCCATGAGAATCATGATGACAGACGCGCAGGCGCAAGCACGAATCAACATGGACTTTCTGCCGTATCGATCTGACAGCACGCCCCACACAGGAGAAGAAACCGCCATTCCCGCCGCCGGCAGCATATTGGCGAGACTCACCGCAAAATCCAGCCGCGGACCTACTTCCATACCCATTTCCTGAAAATAAAAGGCGATAAACGGCATAACCATACCGAATCCCACCATACAACAAATCTGGGTAGTAACCAGCGTATACAAATTTTTGCGCCATTGCTCCATGATTACCTCACCTCATTTCATGCTGTCAAATAAAAGCAACGAGACAAATTTAATATTTCTCCGAAAGATACCGCAAAACGATTTGCGAAAATCAGAGCTTCTGATAAAATGATTACAGTTTAAAAGCGGAGCAGAACTCCTGACCGCCGCTCACAGAAGCGAAGGGGATATCTGGCGCTTGTTAACAGGAGGTTTCTATGCATAAAAACGATCATTCTTCTGCTGTCCTGTCTGCCGAACACAACTGCCCGGCGACGAATCTGCCGGACAGCTCCGCTTCGCATACATCGAATGCGGAAAGCCGCTTTGACGCGGTCATCGACCGCAGAAAAAGCGATTCCATAAAATACGGTGCCGGCGTCGGAGCCGGCTCGTCGAAACATCTGCTCCCTCTTTGGGTCGCCGATATGGATTTTAAGGCTCCGGATCCCGTCATCGAAGCGCTGCACCGCCGTGTAGAACACGGTATCTTCGGCTACGGCGCCGCAGAAAAATCTTATTATGACGCCGTCTGCGGATGGTTTCGGGATCATTTTGCGGCCGATATCGATCCGCGCTGGATTGTACGGACGCCGGGAGTCGTTTTTGCGCTCTCCGCCGCCCTTCGCGCTTACACATCCGAAGGCGACGCCGTACTCATCAATCGTCCCGTCTACTATCCTTTCAGCAAACTGATCGACGGTCTGGGCCGCCGGTTGGTCAACAGTCCTCTGCTGCTGAAAGAAGACCGATATGAAATAGATTTCGTCGATTTAGAGAAAAAAATCGTTCAAAACGACGTCAAGCTGTATCTTCTCTGCAGCCCTCACAATCCGGTAGGACGCGTATGGACCTGCAGCGAGCTGACCCGGCTTGCAGATATCTGCGAAAAGCACGATGTTCTCATCGTCTCCGATGAAATCCACTGCGATTTCATATGGTCAAAACACCCGCATACCATGTTCACCACGCTGGGAGATCAATATCTCAACCGCTGCATCGTCTGCACCGCTCCCAGCAAAACGTTTAATCTCGCAGGACTCAACGCCTCAAATATCATCATTCCCGATCATGATCTGCGGAAAAAATTCCGCGCCTGCATCGAAAATACAGGAGCCTCCAGCACGAATGTCATGGGGTTCACCGCCTGTCAGGCAGCCTATGAAAAGGGTCTGCCGTGGCTGACAGAACTGAGAGCCTATATTTCAGAGAATATCCGATTCATCGACTCATATATTCGCGAAAATATCCCCGGCGTTCATCTGATCTATCCGGAAGGCACTTACCTGCTGTGGCTGGATATGAGAAATCTGGGGCTGACGGAAGATGAGCTGGAACGTCTGATGACGGACAGCGCAGGCCTTTGGCTGGATGGCGGCGGCATGTTCGGACCGGAAGGAATCGGATTTCAGCGCCTTAACGCAGCCTGCCCTCGTTCCATACTGAAAAGAGCGATGGAGCAGCTTCGTGAAGCGATTCTTCCTCTCTCTCTGAAGCGATAATTTTCGATTTAGGATGATTCCCAACCGCCGTAGAGCCGGAAATGGAACCCGCCGCTCATAGAGGCGGGAGGGACATCTGGCGCTTGTTGTATTGTAAATCTAATCCGCGATTCTATCGCGGATTTTATCATATTTATACTCATTTCCGTTTTTCAGGCAGTAAATTTCACCGTTCTTCTGAAGGATTTCCTCATATTCGCAGCGAACGAGAAGCGCCGCTACGATCTTATGCATGCGGCTGTCGCCCATGATGCGGATCAGCCCTTTCCGTCCATCCTGAACGGTGACGATATAGCCGTCGTCTTCATCGCTGACAGTATACAATTCCTCGTTAAGATGAGGGTAAATCCACTGTCCTCCCTGCGCATCGAAAAGCCCCACACCTTCTTTCGTCTCAGCAATATGGATGCCTGCGCTGTAGTGTTCCAGCACAAATCCTCTTTCCACTGCGAAATTGTTCTGAATATGATGAAGCGTCCTCAATATTTTTATATCATCGTCATATACCGGCACGAGAAATCCGCCTGCCGCTTCCGCAGCGTCGTCTGAGACGACGAAGCCGCCGAAATGATGAGCCGGGGTGTCGCACTTTGCAGCCACATTTTGGGCGTTCTCTGCACTGGTACAGAATGCGTACATTCCGATATTCTCTCCCGCCGGCAGAGCGGACGCCTCCGAAAGAGGAATCATTTTATACGAAATCGGGACGTCCGGGGTGTGATGCAGAGGCATATGTTCCGAAGGATACGCATTATGTATATGATTTCCCCGGTATCCCAGAGCCTCGCATTTTAAATATTCGATAAGAGAAGCTTCATCGCTTAGGCGAACGATACACGCCTCATCGAACATACTCTCATTCTCCGGCAGATAGGCGCGGAAAAGCTGGTCTGCGTGCTCCCGTGTGCTTCCCACCAGACAATATTCCCATATATCATCGCTTCCGTCCCAAAATCCGCCATCGCTGTTCCAGCGAGGCAGTTCCGCTAAGGATTCGTCCGGCATCTGACCGGGATAAAGAATATAGTAGAAGACTTCCAAAGGATCCATTGCATCATCATCATCGTCATCATCATGCTCTTTTCCCGTAAACGACGTCGTATCTATGGCATAACGGACGCAGCTTTCCGAGCGAACAGGTTCGCCTGCATAATCCCATTCGGTAAAAGCTTTCTCCACCGCAGCGGTATCACCATAAAAATTCATATAAAATCTGTCATTCAATCTGTTCATGTCATTTTCCTCATACGATAAGCCGGCGCTTCCGTTTCCGCCGGAAGCGCCTGATCCTCTCGACTCACGTCGATCCATATATTCTTTTTATGCAGCCGGCTCCAGCCCCGAAAGCAGAGATACAGGAAGACCGATATACAAAGACAAAGAGGCGAGCCCGCCGACTCCAACGCCGAAAAGCAGAAATACAGCCCGCCGTTTTTTACAAGCGGAGAGGACGTCTCACAGCTGTTACGATTTGTAAACCAGTTCCGGATTTTTCATCAGCACCGTAGTATTGGCAGGAACGGAAGATGTGACAAACGCGTTTCCACCGATCGTACTTCCTTCTCCGATTACCGTCTCGCCGCCGAGAATGGACGCGCCTGAGTATATCGTGACGTAATCCTGAATATCCGGATGTCTTTTTTTCCCCTTGATGGACTGGCCGCCCTTGGTAGAAAGGCCTCCAAGCGTCACGCCCTGGTAAATTTTTACATGATGTCCGATGGTGGTCGTCTCTCCGATGACGATGCCTGTACCGTGATCGATAAAGAAATATTTATCGATCGTCGCCCCCGGATGAATATCGATTCCCGTCTTTCCATGGGCATGCTCCGTCATGATTCTCGGAATCAGCGGGACTCCCATGACGAACAGTTCATGAGCGATACGGTAAACGGTAATCGCATAAATACCCGGATAAGAATAGATGATTTCCTCTATACTATACGCCGCCGGATCGCCGTCATATGCAGCTCTGACATCCGTTTCAAGATATTCTCTGATCTTTCCGATTCTCAGGAGAAATTCATCGCATTTTTCATTTACCTCTGCTTCAATCGCACCCGCAAACCCGCAGCTTGAAGGTTCACAGCACAGATATGCTTTCATCATCTGTTTTTTGAGATTGTATTTAATGTCTTCGATGAGTTCCCCTACATAATATTCTATATATTCGGACTTGAGGTTCTTCACCTCGAAAAATCCAGGAAACACGAGTTTTCGGATAGCTTCCAGCACGCCGACAACGACTTCACGGTTAGGCTGCGACGCCTTATCGATCTGTGTGATCAGCTGATTTTCCTTATAACTCTCGAGTATGTCCTTTACGATCTTTTCCGTATTTTCCGACATAACGATCCTCCACTCTTCACTAAAAGACAGCGGATTCCCTTTTATGAAATCCAAATCGCTGCTTCGTTCTAATTACCTTATCATTTTAACACAAAACGCCTGTGTTATTAACCGCTATTTTCTGCGCATTGCAATCGATATTAAATCCGCCGAAATCCTGATACGCGCAAAAAACCATTCTCTGAAAAAAGAATTCCTCTCCGAAGAGCGTACAGCTTCTTTCCTCTCCGTACAGACGCTGGACGATCGGCTTTTTCTCCGCTCTTATGCATCCCGGAACGCGGCATTTCCTCTCCATGCGGACGCCGGGTGATCGAACTTTCAAGACTGTATCTACGATTCTAAAATTTCGATGACATCTCCTTTTTTCGCAGCGCCCGGTTCCAGAATCTTTACGAAAATACCTTCTCGCGGCATAACGCAGTCTCCCGCGGCCTCACGAATCGCACAGCCCTGATGACATTCTTTTCCGATCTGCGTCACTTCTGCCAGCGCTGTCCCGATTTTCATCTTCGTTCCTACAGGAAGCTCAAAGAGAACGATTCCCTCTGTCACGATATTCTCGCCGAAATCACCCGGCCTGAGCTTGATTTTTGTCAAAAGCTCCTGCAGACGATCCACACTTTCCTGCGCCAGAAGAGATACCTGTCTGTGCCAGTTGGCCGCGTGAGCATCTCCCTCGATCCCCCAATCAGGTCTCATCTCGATCTGGTCTACAGGCACTTTTTGAACGCCTTTCTTTTCACTGATACATACTTCCAATATATTCGCGGTTTTCATCTTTTCCTGCCTTTCCGGCGCATATTAAGCTGCAAACAAACAC
>CAZGBL010000067.1:5954-9997 GCA_964523955.1 uncultured Oscillospiraceae bacterium
CGAGTATATGAATATATAACGAGTATATAAATATTAATATGCGCTTTTCTACAATATTTTCTTCGTTTGTCTGTTTCAATTCACACTCAGTATATGCTCAGAGTGCTGCAGCGTCGTACAGACGCGCGAGCCGATCTGTCGCCGGTGGGAGATACCGATCTCTCTCCGCCTCCACTGCCGCTGTTGTTGTTTCAGCGCGATTCATTCCGCCTCCTATGGATGCAGGAGGAGTTCTCGTCTGATGGCGTTAAAGTGAGAAAAAGCTCCGCCGGCTTTTCTTTCTATTACGATTCTTACTATATCGTATCATTTTTATGTTATCTTCAATCGGCGGATCAATCAACAGAAATTCTTCCTATAAAACAAATTTCTTTTCTATCGGAGGGAAGAAATTATCCGCACAGCGGCGGAACGTCTGGCGCTTGTTATAAGCAGAGGGAAGCGGCGGCGCGAATCCGCGCCGCCGCTTCCCTCTGCTTTGGTATTTATTTTAGGGTTAAAACTGATGTGCTTCATATTAAAAATTTCTGCGCTGCTGCGCTTCTTTTACTTTCCTTTCGGCGCTTCTACGCCCTCCGGCAGATCTGAAGCAGCGATATATCCGCAGAAGCTATTGTTTCTATCCTCAGAACCATCTTCATAACAGTAGAAAGTGAGCCAGTATGCCTGATCCTCGGTCCCCTCTGCCTCCGACGCCGAAATTCCCAGTTCAGAATCACGCATCTTTTCATACAGCTTCATCATCTGATCCTTATCCGTAACGATAACGTTCTGTCCATTTTCCGAAGGCTTCTCCTGATTCCTCACAAATTCAGGCGCCCTCCACTCGTATGCGGGAACCGGTGTAATCGTACTGATCACCGCGCAGGACCATTCATTCATCATCTGAGACTCTAACTGCGCAGAGTAACCATGCTCTCTGAGCCACTGAATGCAGGCGGTATCTGTATTTTTAATCGCGAAATTGGACGAGGCCGTCTCTGAAACAACGGTGTCGTCCGCATGATAAATCACATCGAAAGACGCATACGTCAGACTTTCCATACGGGTGATTCTCTGCTGCGCATTTTGTGTCAACAATTCATTTCGGTAGATATTGTATAGTTCCTGTCCTTCTTCCTTCGTCAAATCGACAGCATCCTCATATGTGGAGATCGGCATATCTCCATCCTTCAGCAAAAATGTGGCGGATATGATGCTGTCCGTATCGAGCCCGATGTTTTTTTCCAAACTCTCATTAAAGGAATCGCTTTCAAGCAAAGCTCTGTAAGACGCACTTCTGTATAAAAGCTCCGTCGGCACGTCATATCCACGTTTCATGACCTCTTTGTAATCGTCGCTGTCTCTGTCTCCCCGGATATAAACAAACTCTATATGGCACGTTTCCGGGAAATCGCCGTCATCATACAGATCTCTGTTTTCCACGATCTCCTCGTGCAGCTTCGTTATAAACTCGATGGACGATGCATCTTCAAAATCCAGCGTCGAATCGAGAGTATAGCCGCCCAGACCAGAATCCATAAAAGCGACTTCATCCACAGAACCCGCGTCCGGCACTCTCGATTCATAGCCGGTGAGGTCACAGACTATGACGGCAAAGAATATAACCGCAGCGATGAGATAGGCGATCACCATCCTGAAAAGCTGCCGGTCGAATATTTTGATCGTCTTCATGATAATCATCCTGATGATCACCATCGCTAAAACCGCGCCGCAGATATAGCCGAATACCGTCAGCGGAGCGGATTCTTCAAAAATCCACTGAAATGTGAATCCCATAAGGGACATACCGAGGAATCCGAACAGAAGTGTGATTCCCACATTTGCCGCTTTGAAAACGACGCCGTCGGCGGCGCGTTCCAGCCTGCGCCGATTATACAGAAACACGCTGAAAAGCAGAAGCGCTGCGATGACGATGAGATAAATCACGCTCCACTTAAGTCCGATCGGCTGATACAAACACGACAGCAGTACCGGAGATAAGTATTGAACATTTCCTATTTCGTTTCCGATGTAACCGTACAGATAGAATTCAAAATACAGCCTGACGAGAATATAAATCGCCGGAACGACGACATTAAATCCTATAGCGGCGATAAAATGATGCAGCGTCGTACCTGTAATCATTCCGCCGAAAATGGTGACTGCCAGAATGAACAGAGTCACCAGGCAGGAATCCCATATCCATTGTAAAATACGCATTCTCGAGAAAATATTCACCGCATCATCTATCTGCTGCGCGCTGTAACTCTCATAACATCCGCTGCTCATAGAAAGATAGATCGGTTTCGCGATGACGAGAAGGATGATACCCGCCGCAAGAATCGGCAGTACACCGAACAGCAGAGACGAGATAAAATGACTGTGAAACAGCGTATTTCTCGTCACCGGCTGAGAATGAACTGACATCACCGTTCCCGTACGGTGCAGATAGCTGAAGATCAAAATTCCGGACAAAATCGGAACCCAGATCATATTTAATACGATAAACGGATTCTGTCCCGACAGCAGAATCTCCACTATATTCGCAATACTGCTAATATTTGCTCCTCCGTCGTCTGTAATCAGATGATAATCCACGAGAATCGGCAGTATTCCAAATAAAAAATAGCCTATAAACGCGAGGACGGGAATCGCCCAGAATCGTCTCACATCTTCCCTTATGACCGCAGGTGAAACTTTAAAGAAGGATGTCTTTGACTTCATAGTGTTCACCTCCCAGTTCGTAAATAAAAATCTCCTCCAAGGTCAGAGGCAGCACATCGAATAAAATCGGATGATATTTTGCCAGCGACTTTCGGATCTGCGCGCTGTCGTTTCGTATAATCAACAGCTCCACCTTTCCTCTCCTCTCCCGGTGGACGATGTTCAGCCCCTCGTAACGCGTTTCAGAATCCGTATCGTCGCTAAACGCCACCTGAATCTTATTAATATCGGATTTCAGTTCATCCAGATCTCGTTCGATCTTCATTTCGCCCCTGTCTAAAATCCCGATACTGTCACATATACCTTCCATTTCTCTCAGATTGTGAGACGAAACGAGCACTGTCATTCCTTCCGCCACATCCTCGATAATATATTTCCATACGAGTTTTCTGATGATCGGATCGAGACCGTCGATCGGCTCATCCAGAATCAGATAGCTCGGATGCGTACACATGGTTAAAATAAAGGCCGCCTGCTTCTGCATCCCCTTTGAAAAGCTGTTCATCTTCTTTTTGCTGTGCAGGTCAAAAGCCTGGATCATCTCATCGTATCTTTCGGTATCCCACACCGGATACAGAGATTTATAAAAACGTACCGCTTCTTTCAGCGTATACGGCGCGAAATAACTCAGATCATCGGGTACGAAACCGATCTTCGCCTTCAGCTCAGCATTTTCATACACAGGCTCGCCGTCATACAGGATTTCCCCCGAATCCTGCTTCAGTACGCCGGTCAAATGCTTGATGATCGTCGTCTTTCCCGAACCGTTCGTACCTACCAGACCGTAGATCGAACCGGTTTCCACATTAATCGACAGATCTTTCAGCGCATGAAAGTCGTCGAAATGTTTGTTTACGTTTTTTACAGTAATCAAGCTTTTCCACTCCTTTCATTATAAATTTCATCCACTTTTTCTTTCACTTCTTCCGAAGTGACCCCCATAAACATCAGTTCCTTGACAGCGAATTTAAGTTCTTCGTTCGCTTCACTGAGCCTTTTCTCATCAAACTGCATCTCTTCCCTCTCCTTTATAAAACATCCCAGACCTGTAACCGTATAGATATACCCCTGATGCTCTAATTCCCGATACGCCTTTTGAACCGTATTCGGATTGACGGTCAGTGTCTTTGACAGTTCTCTTACAGACGGCAGTTTGGATTCTGCAGGCAGAAGCCCGGTGACGATCAATTCCTTGATATTATCTACGACTTGTTCATAGATGGACTTTCTGCTCTTCATATCTACCTGAAACAAAAATGATTCCCCCTTTCTGCGATCTTTAAAAGACGGCCGGAGAAAAACTGCGGCGCCCGCGATGCTGACTTGACTGCGGCGCC
>CAZGBL010000068.1:0-7734 GCA_964523955.1 uncultured Oscillospiraceae bacterium
ATGGAAAAAAATCCCGGTACGTTGATGCACCGGGATTCTTGGATTCTTTTATCGTCTATATTATCTCAAGTTTCACTTCATTCGCTATGTTTTTATATCAACCTACACTGATATAGTTTAGCGGATTGACAGGAGTACCTCCCTTGCGAATTTCAAAGTGGCAGTGGTTTCCAGTACTTCTTCCCGTACTGCCCATCTTTGCAATAACCTGACCTTTTGCAACCTTATCGCCTACGGAAACGCATAAAGAGCTGTTATGTCCATAATACGTCACATATCCATTGCCGTGATCGATCTTTACCAGATTTCCATAACCGCCCGAATTATATCCCGCATAGATAACAGTACCTCCATCTGCAGCTACGATATTCGATCCATACGAACCCGCGATATCGATACCCTGATGCTGACGACCCCACCGTGCTCCAAAGCCCGAACTGAATCGGCCTCTGGCAGGACAGATAAAGCTGCCCGTAGGATCTGTAGACGGTTTTTCCTTTGTTCCTTTGAGAATAACCTGATCTATAGGTTCCACCACTACGGCTTCTGACAGAATAGCCCGTGCAATTTCCTCGCCGTTCACTCTGTAAATCTGCGCGGTCACACGAGACATACCGTTTACGCCTTCTGTCTTGACCTTGGTTTCACCCTCATACATAGAAGCGTCGTCCTCGTACACGGTTTCAAATTCTACCGTTCTGGTAAAAATCTGAATCTCACTTGTCGATACCGTCAGCAATTTACTCGAACCATCCTCATTTAAAAAGATTTTGCTGACAGCCTCATAATCAGAAAAGGCATCTACATTTGCCACTACCGGCTCGATCTTGACTTCTTCCTCAAAGATAAGATCATCTGGAGCTACTTCCGTAGAGAAGACAAGAGGGTGCGCACTGTCCCCGATCTCAGATCCTTCTGTTAGAACAGCTGAAGCTGCATCAACAGCCTGAGCCTTGGAATCCACATTTTCCGCATCCAATGTATCTGAAGAATCTGTCTGCAGCTGCTTTACTTCATCCTGTACCGACTCTTCCGCAGCATAGCTCTGAGGCTGGTCGATCACATCCTGCGCCGAAACAGGAACAACCGACAGCGAAGAATCGTCCAGAGCAGCACCCGCTGCAGCAGACGTGGATGCCGCATTAATAATACTATGCAAAGCATCGATTTTTCCTTGGTCTTCTGACAGATCGGATTCCGTCGCTGTAACACTGATGGAATCCGCATCTACAGTACTCTGATCAGCTATAATACCATCGATGACTTTATTACCTTCATTGTCCACCGTGCAGTAATAAAGCTTGACCTTATCCAGGATTTTATCTGCCGTTTCCTGGGAATCAACCAGAGCAGCCGTCTTTCCATTGACGATGATGGAGTAGCCGTCACCCGTCAGATTATCCGCATTCGCAATTTTGTCTGCAACAGTCTCAGCCGTGTCCGTATTCGCTGAGAATTTCAATTCTTTGGTGTAGGTTACATCCACTTCGGGATCCACGTTAACGTTTACATTCGTATTTACGGTTTCAGGAACCTGCGCTACAGCTTCCTTAATCTCCGTTTTATTTTTCACAGTGCCGAGCTGTGTTCCGTGATAGGAATAGTTGTAAACGGTAGCCGCATTGATCGTAATAGCAAATGCAACCATAGCCATCATGACTGTACCTGCTGCAATTGTACATTTTTTTCTGTGTTCGATGAAAAACTGGACAGCAGAATCTACGAAGGCTTCGTACTTCTTTACGAGTTTGCGTCCTTTCATTCTAATCGCATCAAAACGCACTACTGCGTTCTTTTCAAACGCTGTCAAAGTCTCAGCAGCTTCTGCAAACTGACTATCTTTGATCTTATTCATCGCTTTTTCCCGCATGATAAGGCGTCTCAGCATCCAGTTATTTCTTCTGAATCTGTCGTGCGCTCTATGAGCCGCACGCATACGTATTTGAATGCGTGAAGCTGTTCTTATAGTAAAATCATGCCCTGAATCCAGCATTTCAGATACGGACTGTCTGAAATACTCCAGTTGATCGTCGCAGCTCTGTACTGTTTTTCTCAGCTTCTTAATGAAGTCTGCCGCCTTCGCCCCGAGATTAGTTACAGGCGATGTGAGATATCTGTTCTCTCCATCTTTTCTAACCTCTTTCTGCTCGATACAACTGTCCGCCATCTTTCGCAGTTCTTCTTCTGAGTCTGCACTTTTGGCTCTCTTTCTCATCACTTCGCTAAGCTCTGCCCCTGTTGTCTCTACTGCTTCTGCAGTGATGCCGACGCTTTCGATCCCCATTGCAGCGTCATTCAGCGAAGTGTTAATACTCGGTTCTTCGTCAAGAGACGATAATTCCGCCTCGAATCTCGCTCTCCTGGCGTTTTTCTTAATATTCTTTTTTCTCATTTCAACCACCTTTCAGCGTCACCTTCCGCTCTGCGGAATTGTGATCTTACTCGTTTGAATCTTCTTCGGCCTGCCTCCTTAAACAAACAGCTTCAATTTTTCGGAGTAACACCTGCAGCGCTCTCCATTGTTTAAAACGCCTGTATCTTTGCAGTCTTTACATTCATACTGCATTTCGAGATAATCATACGGAAGATTTTGTTCCGTCAACAGATATGCCTTCTCTCCGCTGAGTTCCGTCAGCCTGTTATTTAGCTTATCGCGTTCTGCTCTTTGATTTCTATTGCCATTCAACGCAAGTCTCGACATTTCCAGACTGGTTTTCCGAAGCTCTGTATCGATTTCCCGAATTCTCGGAACTGACGCATAGATAGCCCGCTTTCGCTCTTCAAGCTCAGCTTCCTTTCTCTTTCTCAGCTCCTCATATAACTTTCTCACCTTCAGAGCCGGATTTCCGCTTTTCGCTGCACCGCCGCCATCTGATCCGCTCTTCACAGTCCTGGCGGTTTTTCCGCTCCAGGCAAGCAAAATACTGTTGACGTAGTTGATGTTTGGATTTGCAATCCCGCTGGTTTTCGCACACGCTTCCAGCACCTTATTAAGATCGAAACCCATCCCATCGAACCAGGTATCCATGATATTCTGTTCGTTTTCGGTAGGGTTTCTATGGAATCCCAGAGCCTTCATCACTCGTCTATACTGGTTATGGCGAAGATCTGTATCCTCAAGATACTTCTTCACATCCTCTAACGTTCTTATATTCTCTTTTTCCCATTCCCTGATCACGCTGGAAATATACGGAAATCTGTCATTTCCTCGTTTTTCCACGCAATATTTATATGCGAAACATATGAGATCGGGAGACAATCCGTCTTCGCATATCCATGACACCACCGCCGAGGATTCTCTGCTTTCGAGCATGCGATTTGTAATACTTTCGATTTCCTCAAATGTATCTCTGAGCAAATCGTCGTTCATGAGTTTGCCGAATTCCTCAGGAATGTCGTATCCATCATCCGCACTTTCGTTATCCCCTGGCGTCATAAACAATTTTTCTTTCAGGCATGTAAATTCAACCACATAGTGGAAGCGATCATCCGGGTCGTTATAGCGTTTTTTGATAACGCCGCAGCCTTCCCAATAATTCCAGGCTCTCAGTACGTCTTCTTCTGTGAGTCCGAGATGCTTCGCAATCAAACGGTTGGACATATTTTCATCACCGGCATACATCAGAGCTGTGAGATAAACCTTTACGAAATCTCCTTCCGCTACAGCCATGTATTCTGTCAGAAAAATATTCTCAACCTGCGTATCTCCAAGATATAAATTGTTGATTTTTCCACGTTTGAAGTTCATCTGCCTGTACCTCATACATTTTGTATTATAACATACGCTATGTGATAATTGTGTGAAAATTTTCACCTTTTACATTTTATTACATATTTTGAAGTAATTTTCATCATGTAAAACGAGAATTTACGTCAATAAATGCGGTCTGCAGGTTCACACCGACAGACCGCATTCATTGGATCCAGTTTATTTTTTCATATTATTTTATCAGCACACTCTATCGACGCCTAAACGCCATAAAATGCAGCGGTATTTTTAAAAGAGTTCGCCTCTTACCATCGTCTGCTCTCTGTCAGGCCCTACGGAGATAATTCTCACCGGAACTCCTGTAAATTCTTCGATGACTTCGATGTATTTTTTTGCTTCCTTTGGAAGGTCTTCGTAACTTCTGCATTCTGTGGTAGACGTATGCCAGCCTTCTAATTCTTTATAGACAGGTTTACAGGATTCCAGAAGATCAAGACTCGCAGGAAAATCTGTAATCACTTCGCCGTCTGGTTTTTCATATCCTACGCAAACGTTCACTGTCTCAAACTGATCAAGAACATCCAGAAGCATGAGGGAAATTCCCGTAAGTCCATTGATACGCGCCGCATATTTGATGACGACCAGATCGAGCCATCCGCAGCGTCTCGGTCTTCCAGTCGTCACGCCGTATTCATGACCGATTTCGCGAATCGCGTCGCCGATCTCATTATCTTCTTCCGTCACGAAAGGACCTGCGCCGACTCTCGTCGTATACGCCTTTACGATACCGATGACTTCTTCAATGCTTTGAGGTCCAATCCCTGCCCCTGCGGTAAATCCGCCGGAAATCGGATGGGAACTTGTAACATACGGGTAAGTCCCGAGATCGATATCGAGCATAGCTCCCTGCGCGCCCTCAAACAATACCTTTTTACCAGACTTTACCGCATCGTAAACCATGACGCTGGTATCCCTGACGTAAGGCCGGAGCTTTCTCGCATAATCGAGATATTCCGCGATCATGGCTTCTTTATCTATCGCTTCCGCTTCATACACCTTCGTAATAATCTGATTCTTTCTGTCGATCTGCTCAGAGAGCTTCCTGACAAAAATATCATCATCCATCATGTCACACAGCCTAAGGCCGGTTCTCTCTACTTTATCCATATAGCACGGACCGATTCCCTTATTTGTAGTGCCCACTTTGCTCTTTCCCTTCGCAGCTTCGCTGAGAGCGTCGAGAATCTTATGATATGGGAATACGATATGCGCTCTGTCGCTGATATAAATATTAGAAGCATCGATTCCATCTTTCTCCAGATTCGCTACTTCTTCAAAGAAACCGGCTGGATCGAATACGACGCCGTTGCCGATGATATTAACTGCCGACGGATTGAGAACTCCGGAAGGGATAAGATGAAGTGCGTATTTTTTACCGTCGATCACCACAGAGTGACCGGCGTTACTTCCTCCCTGAGCTCTGATTACCATATCGGCTCTGGTCGCAAGGTAATCGATTGCCTTTCCCTTGCCTTCGTCACCCCACTGAGTTCCAACTACTGCTAATGTTGACATACTTTCATCCTTTCGTTTCTATTATGTAGACTCGCCGGATCCTAATCCCATAGCCGGATCTTAATCCCATACGCCTGCAGTATTTCAGGCGAATACTGCATACTGGGAATGCAGCCTGCAGGGATTTCTTTTCGGATATTTGCCTGGCAAAATTTTTAAAACGGAGCAGAGCTCCTGACAAGTTCGCCTGTCAAGGACGGCGCGAACGCTTGCAGTAAGTGCCAGAAGCTTTCGCTCAGCCGGATTTCGGCAGGGGGGAATATTACCCCAACCGCCGAAAGTCAAAAACGGAACCCGCCGCTCACAGAAGCGGCGGACATCCGGCGCTTGTTATATTTGACTCTATCTAAATTTCAAAAATCTTAAATCTGCATCGGACTCCTGTCTGCAAATTTTGTGTATTTCCCCAGCCACGCCAGCTCCAGGCTTCCCGTAGGGCCATTTCTCTGCTTTGCTATGATGACCTCACAGGTATTCGGTTTTTCCGTCGTCTCCGGATTGTAATATTCATCCCTATAAAGAAACATGACAATATCAGCGTCCTGCTCGATAGCGCCCGATTCTCTGAGGTCTGACAGCTGAGGTCTGTGATCCATTCTCTGCTCTACCGCACGGGATAGCTGCGACAAAACGATGACCGGACATTCCATCTCTCGAGCGAGCTGCTTCAGCATTCTGGAAAGGGCGCTGACTTCCTGCTGTCTTCCCTCTGATTTTCCTTCAGAACTCATGAGCTGAAGATAATCGACGATGACCAGATCGAGTCCTTTTTCCGCCTTTAATCTTCTGCACTTATTTTTCATCTCCATCACTGAAATACCCGGAGTGTCGTCGATATAAATCTCTGCCTTTGACAGTCTGTCGATAGCGATGTTGAGATCTTCCCAATCGCCCCTCGAAAGATCCCCCGTCTTCAGCTTTGAAAGCTCTACGCAGGAATCTATGCTTAAAAGCCTCTGTCCCAACTGTTCTTTTGACATTTCCAGGGAGAAAATCAGAACATTTGCACCGCCTTTAATAGCAGCATTTTGAGCGATATTGAGAACGAAAGCCGTCTTTCCCATACTCGGACGTGCTGCAAGAATGATGAGATCCGATTTCTGAAGTCCTGAAGTTCTCGCATCCAAATCAACAAAGCCGGTGGTCAGCCCTGTCAGACTTCCATCTAATCCTGCGATTCGATCGATTTCATCCATATTCGTCCAGAGGATATCCTTTAGCGGCGTAAAATCCCTTTTCTGATTCAATCTCGCAATATCGAATATTCCCTGTTCCGCATAGTCAAGAACCTGGGCTGCATCCGTCTTTTTCTGATAGCTTTTATCTACGATATCTGAAGAAACGGCGATGAGCCTGCGTAAAATGGCATTTTCTTTTATGATCTTCGCATAAGCTGACGCATTTGCCGTGGATGGTGCCATCGTCGTAAGACTGGCGACATAGGCTCTGCCTCCGACCATCTCTAATGTTTTCCTCTTTTTTAATGTTTCACTGACAGTCAGAGCGTCTACCGGCGACGATTCCTTATTCAGATCTCGAACCGCAGAAAAGATTTCTTTATTAATCTCACTGTAAAAATCTTCCGGAGTCAGCATTTCAAGAACGTCGAACAGTGCTTCCTTGCTCTGCATGACCGAACCGAGCACCGACCGTTCTGCATCATCACTGTGGGGAGGTATTCTCTCTTCCATGTAAGTTTTCCTTCTAAGTTGGTAGTGTATTACACTGTAACTTCCACGGTGATTCTCACATTGACATCTGTAAACAGCTTGACGTCTACCGCATGTCTTCCTGCCATCTTAATCGGCGACGGAATGCTGATCTTCTTTTTATCTATATCGATCTGCTTCTGTTCTTTAATGGCTTCCGCAACATCTGCATTTGTCACCGAACCGAATAATCTTCCGCCTTCTCCTCCCTTAGACTTCAGGGTAATCGTTTCCTTCTCTAAAACCTTCTTCAGTTCTTCTGCTTCGTTCTTAAGCTCTGCAAGACGTTCCGCATCCTTCGCCTTCTTCATCTCAAGCGCTTTGATATTTGCCGGCGTCGCCTCCTTTGCGAGCTTTTTCGGAAAAAGCATATTTCTCGCATAACCGTCGTTCACTTTTACAATATCTCCGGCCTTTCCCTGACCACGCACATCCTCAAGCAATATAACCTTCATTTTAACCTCCCTGCTTACTTAATATGAGAAAACCGCCTTCGGCAATCATATGCTCAAAGGCAGACTTTCTTGTTACTTCGTCACATCATCATTACAATCTGCAGAAGATATTTCCTACACGATAAAAAGCTGAGATCTCCTTTGACAGCATGCAAAAATCTCTCGATTTCCAGGGGCATGCCGTTTAATAACTTTTGCCCTCTTCTCTTTTGCCTTCCGGCTGCGCTTGATGATGCTTCGCTTCACTCTTTTTATCCAAAGACTGTGTTTGGAGACGCTTCGTCTC
>CAZGBL010000068.1:7834-9932 GCA_964523955.1 uncultured Oscillospiraceae bacterium
ACGCTTCGTCTCACTTTTCTTATCAGCAGCCTGTTTTTCCTGCGCTTTCTTCTTTTCATCTTCTACCACTTCGGCCGCTATCGCTTTTACGCGCGCAATCGCTACTTCCAGAGGTATATCAAGCTGCGCTCCTGCCATCGTCAAATGGCCGCCGCCGCCGAGCTTTTCCATCATCCGCTGCACGTTTAAATCTCCGAGAGACCTGGCGCTTACGTGAATTCTCATATCCATATCTATGCCTAATACGATGCTGGCGCGCATCCCTCTGATGTCTAACAACGAGTCTGCCGCCATAGATATTAAAACAGAAATATTATGGCGAGGCTCATCTAAACTGGAAAGAGCGATATTACCGGGCAAAACAACGGCCTGCGATATGATCTGCGCCCGTTTCCGAAACAGATCCATATCCGTTTGGAAAAATTGTCTTACCTGCGCCGTATCAGCGCCCTGACGTCTGAGCCAGGAAGCAGCGTCAAACGTACGGACGCCCGTTTTAACAGAGAAATTCTTTGTATCAACCGCAATGCCTGCCAGAAGGACTTCCGATTCCAGTTTCCCAATGCTCTTTTTCTCTGTCACCACATACTGGAACATCTCTGTCACCAGTTCCGATGCGGAAGAAGCATAGGGTTCCAGATGAATCAGGATTGGATTCTGAATAATCTCCTCTCCTCTCCGATGATGATCGATGACCACGACCTTGTCTATGATTTCTAAAAGTCCCGGACAGGATGTGAGGCTGGGTTTATGTGTATCGACGACGATCAGAAGATCTTCTTTTGAAGCAATCATCTTCGCATATTCGCCGTTTATAAAATTATAATTATTTTCTTTTTCCGCCAGCTCATAGGGCATAGCGATAGCATCGCTGGAATCTATGACGATATTTGCCGTCTTACCGCGATTTTTTGCCATGCGGGCAATTCCCAAAGAAGCTCCGAATGCGTCCATGTCCGGCATGGAGTGACCCATGACAAAGACATTCGGCGCCTGATCGATCAGCTGTCTGAGAGCCAGCGCTACAATTCGCGACTTTCCCTTATTTCGCTTCTCAACCGTCTGCAGCTTACCGCCGTAATATTCAAAGTTCGATCCTTTTTTTACTACCGCCTGATCTCCGCCCCTGCCTAAGGACAGTTCCAGAGCCGCGGTAGCGTACTCCTCTGTCTGCGCCGGCGTCTTTCCGGCCGCACCCACGCCGATGCTGAGAGATGCCGGTATATCTCCGCCCGTTTCAATCGCCCTGACTTCGTCGAGGATAGGAAATTTATTCGCTTCGATGTTCTCTAAAGTACGAAAATCGAAAATCATGGCGTATTTCGCTTTGCCCATGCGCAAAAAGCCTGCCTGGCATTTTGTAGCCCAAAGCCTTATTTCATTTTCGATCTCGGCGCCTATACTGGCCTTTTTCTCATCAGGTGCCGCAGAGACAATATCATCGTAATTATCGATGTTGATATATGCGATACAGGCTCTCTCGTCCCGATATTTTTCTTTAATCTGATCCACCACTGTCGTCTCAACCCAGTGGAACATTCGACTGTTCTGATACCCGCTGCGGGTATCAGATGCAAACACCTTAAAGTTTCTCTGCCTGGACTGCTTCGATTTGATCGAGATCGTCTTATCTCGAAGCGCTTCCCCGCTGAGCTCATGCAGCTTAATGCCAGTAATGTCATAAATATTAGACTTACCGGGCTTCAGATCGTCGAATAACTCACTGAACCGCGTATTATACCACATGATCGTACCCGTGCCGTCGATGATACAGAGAGGCAGAGGATTGTATATAACAGAGCAGGAAATCGTTTCGTCCATATCGGATGTAATATCGTAAAGATATTCGCTGATGGCTTTTGAATTATTATTCGATGTTTTCAGATTTATGAGCATGGCGATAAACACGAGCACCAGACTCACCAGACCTAAAATAGGCTTTTCAGCGGCCAAAAGCAGCGTGATAACCAGCATTACGATAATATCCGGTTTTGAATTTACCGATAAAAACAGCTGTCTGCCTGATTTTTTTTTCATGATTTCGCCTTTCCTTCCGGTTCGAAAAAATACGCGAACCCATTAGGAAGTCATTATATCA
>CAZGBL010000069.1:0-9653 GCA_964523955.1 uncultured Oscillospiraceae bacterium
TCTTCTGCTATTATATCGACAGCTTCACTCCAGCTGATTCTTTTAAATTTGCCCTCGCCGCGTTTACCGATACGCCGCAGGGGAAAGGAAAGCCGTTCGTTATTGAAATAGGTGTCATAATAATGAATTCCGCGTAAGCATGCAGTAAGAGGAACGGTATGATCGCCGCATTTTGTTTCAGTGGTAATTCTCACAACTTTACCATTATCTGCGTGTGCGCGAATGTGACATCTTCCTCCGCAGTTATTACGCCCCATAGTATTTATAATTTGTAAATCATTTTTAAATGAAGTTTTGCTATTTTTAAAGTCATTCATTTTTCTTCCTTAATATAACATGCGCCGGAGGCCGGCGCCGCGCATCTGTTATGAGCGAACCTCCGCTTGTTTCGCAGGCTGAGCAGAAGCGGGGAATATCTGGCGTTTACTATAGTATACAAGGAGCTTTGATATAATGGAATATTTTCTTCAGGAAGCGACGATGGGACTCGCTTATATGGCTCCTATCGGTATGCATAATGTTAGATGGAACGATGATGCTGTCAGAAGTTCTGCTCTGCTTTAAATTATTTTTTTTAAACAAGTATAATCTTTAAAATACAGCAAATACTATAAAAAAGATTCTCAATGAAAGGGGTATTTTTATGAAAATATTAAACTATATCGCATTGATTATTTCAATCATAGGTTCTATAAACTGGGGACTCATTGGCTTTTTCCGCTACAATCTGGTAGCAGAACTGTTCGGAGATGCAAGCTGGCTTTCTCGCATCATTTATATGTTGGTAGGGTTAAGCGGCTTGTACCTGATTTCTTTTTTCTGGTTGTTAAATCGGAAAGAATGATTTATTTCCCGGGGGCTTTGTCTTCCGGGTTTTTTGCTGTTTAAAACAGAACAGAGTTTTTGATGAATTCACTATCGGGAATGATATTCGTGCGGATGATGGGATCCTGTGGTATGATATATTAAATTAAGTCTTTGAAACAGAGAACTGCAATTTCGGCTGAATTAGACGCGGATTCCCCGCCACCAGGCGGCGGAATGAATCAGGATGAAATACACCATTATCTCGACGAAAAATGATCTTTAAGCGAGATGTTTTTTACCGGCAAAAGGAGATTTCAATAAGAAGAAGGCAGTACCCTATTTTACAGTATAGAAGGACAGGTTTCGCGGGAAGCTTTATCGCAGTGAAAGCGCGGAATACAATGGCAATGCTCTGGTAATGTTCAGCGGCCGATCAGTCTATTTGCGCATTACGGCTTTTTAGCGTGCTTTCCAATGTTAAAAAATATCTTATCCTTGACATTGCCAAAAATCTCCTATATTCTGTTAACAGATAAAAGGGAGTAGCTAGCGCGTGTGAATGATATTCACGGTTTGCAGAGGAAGTCCTTGCAAATAAGCTTTTTGCCGGACGATCTCTGAGAACGCGTTTACGGTGTCGCCAAACCCGGCAGTTTTTATGGCTGCCCGTATCGTAATGAAACAGCAAGACTTTTATTGTGCCCATCTGCGGGTGCAGTAAAGGTCTTTTTTGTATTTATTTGAAAAAATGCTTTTAATGCGGCGCGGATGGTAAAAACTGAACTTAGGGAAGTAGATGACCGGAAATCCGAGGCGCTGTCTGAACTGCGATGTGGGGCGTTTCCAAAGAATGCGGCGGACGTGTGCGCCGCAAAATGTCAAGGCTCAGACGGCTGAGGAAAGCTCCGGAAATCTATGAAAAAGGAGGAGTATCATGAAGCCATATTATCAGATGGATTCGGATGAGGCGCGCAGACAGATAAACGGTTCGGCGGAGCCTTTGACAGCGGAGCAGGTGAAGGCAAATCAGGAAAAGTACGGGCCTAATGAACTTACGGAGGGAAAGAAGAAGAGCATTCCCATGATTTTTCTGGAGCAGTTTCAGGATTTTCTCGTACTTATTTTAATCGCGGCAGCTGTGGTATCCGGATTTTTAGGAGATCTGGAGAGCGCCATCGTCATTTTGGTCGTGATTACGATCAATGCCGTTTTAGGAACAGTGCAGACGGTTAAGGCGGAAAATTCGCTGGCCAGCTTGAAGCAGATGTCGGTGCCTGCGGCGAAGGTACTGCGTGACGGCGTTTTCGTCGAGATACCGAGCAGAGAGGTGACAGTAGGCGATGAAGTGCGTATCGAAGCGGGAGACTGTATTCCGGCAGACGGCAGAATTCTTGAAAATGCCAGTCTCAAGGCAGATGAAAGCGCGTTGACAGGTGAAAGTCTCGGTGTGGATAAGGAGGAAAATGTGATCGCAGACGATGTCCCGCTGGGAGATCGAAAAAACATGGTCTATTCCGGGAGCTTTGTCACCTACGGGCGGGGAACGTTTCTTGTAACTGACATCGGCATGCAGACAGAGATGGGCAAGATCGCTCAGCTTCTGAAGACGGCGGCGGAAAAGCGGACGCCGCTTCAGATAAATCTGGATAAGTTTGGGAAAAAGCTGTCCGCTCTGATTCTGATTTTCTGCGGGGTTCTCTTCATCATCAATGTGATTCAGGGAGCGTCCTTTGGAGACGCTTTTATGTTTGCTGTCGCTCTGGCGGTGGCGGCTATTCCGGAGGCGCTGAGTTCTATCGTGACCATAGTTCTTTCTTTTGGAACGCAGAAGATGGCGAAAGAAGGGGCGATCATCCGCAGGCTTCAGGCGGTGGAAGGTTTGGGCAGCGTTTCTGTGATCTGTTCGGATAAAACAGGCACGCTGACACAGAACAAAATGACGGTGGAACATTATTACACTGACGGCAGAGTAATTGCGGCGGAGGATATCAGTATCGAAGACGCCGCTCAGAAACAGATGCTTTATTATAGTATTTTATGTAACGATTCGACGAATTACGATGGGATGGAAATGGGCGATCCTACGGAAACAGCGCTGATCAATTTGGGCGATCGCCTGAACTCATCTGCGGAAAGTGTAAGAAGCGCTTATCCGCGGCTTTCCGAAATACCCTTTGACAGTGACAGAAAGCTGATGTCTACGCTCCACCGTTCAGAAGACGGAGGTTATACGATGATTACAAAGGGAGCTGTGGATGTATTGCTCAGGCGTACCCGTTTCCTTCAGCGAAACGGCGAGACAGTTTCCCTGACAGACGATGATATCCGCCAAATCGAAGAGCAGAACACCTCATTTTCGGAACAAGGTCTTCGAGTACTGGCTGTTGCGTATAAGAAATACGATACAGAAAAAAGGCTTCAGCCGGAAGACGAAAAGGAATTTGTATTTCTGGGACTGATCTCCATGATGGATCCGCCTCGCGAAGAATCTCAAGCCGCCGTGGCGGAGTGTATCGAAGCGGGAATTCGCCCTGTAATGATTACGGGAGATCACAAAGTCACTGCGGCTGCCATCGCAAAGCGTATCGGCATTTTAACAGAGGAATCGGAGGCGTGTGAAGGTGCGGCGATAGACGCTATGAACGATGAAGAGCTGAAGGATTTTGTGGAAGGAATTTCGGTTTACGCCAGAGTTTCTCCGGAACACAAAATCAGGATCGTCCGGGCGTGGCAGGAAAAAGGAAATGTGGTAGCTATGACAGGCGACGGCGTAAACGATGCGCCGGCGCTGAAACAGGCCGATATCGGCGTAGCCATGGGAATCACCGGGAGCGAGGTTTCCAAAGACGCAGCCTCCATGGTGCTGACGGACGATAATTTTGCCACGATTGTGAAAGCGGTAGAAAATGGAAGAAATATTTACGCTAATATCAAAAATTCAATTCTGTTTCTCCTGTCAGGAAATTTTGGAGGGATTCTCGCCGTGCTTTATGCAGCTCTTGCAGGATTACCGGTTCCGTTTGCTCCGGTTCACCTGCTGTTTATCAATTTGTTGACGGACAGTCTGCCGGCGATTGCTCTGGGATTGGAGCCACATTCCAGAGAGGTCATGAAAGAAGAACCTCGTCCTATGAATGAATCGATTTTGACGAAATCCTTTTTGAGCCGCGTAGGAATCGAAGGGTTTTGCATCGCCGCTGTGACCATGATCGCGTTCTATCTGGGGTACAGAGAAGGCAATACCGTTTTGGCCAGCACCATGGCTTTTGGAACACTCTGCATTTCCCGGCTGATGCATGGATTTAACTGCAAATCCGCGGCGCCGGTGATTTTTACGAAACGCTTTTTCAATAATCTGTATCTTTTCGGCGCGTTCTTTGTGGGTTTCATCCTGATCAATGGAGTGCTGATTCTGCCGCAGCTGCAGAGTCTGTTTAAGGTGCAGAATCTGGAAATACCGCAGCTGCTTACCGTATGGGGGCTGGCGTTGGCAAACCTCTTTGCGGTTCAGCTCTTGAAAGCGGTTGGCGTATCCATGCGAAGAAAATAGCGGCTCGTAGTTTTATTACGTAAATTTTTTAAAAAAACTGTATACAATTCTATTGACATTCGTATACAACATGCTAAAATGTATACAGAACAAGGGAGTTCGGGGTCAGAGACCTCAAACTCTCTTTTTTGTTTCGCTGAAATGTGAGCGGAAGCGCAGCATATATTTAAAGCGGAGCGGAGCTCCCGACAAGCTCGCTTGTCAGGAACGACGCGAAAGCTTGCAACAAGCGCCGGGAGCTTTCGTTCAGCCGACTTTCGGCAGGGGATGATTATCCAACCGTCGAAAGTCGGAAATGGAATCCGCCGCTTACAGAAGCGGGGGATATCCAGTTCTTGTTACGGCGAAGTTCGTTTTATTGTCGTGTACGGTTCACAATCAGATCGACAGATGGAATTATGGAATTGTGACAGGTATGGACAGCAGATTTTCCTTATGGCCATGGTGAATTTTTGCTGAAGTTGTATCCAGGAGGAGATGGAATTATGATTAATTCGGGAAATGTAGCGTTTATTTTGATTTCTGTAACGTTTGTCTTTCTCATGACGCCGGGACTGGCGTTTTTTTACGGCGGCCTTTCCAGGAGAAAGAATGTATTGAATACGATGATGTCGTCTATTTTTATCATAGGCTTGGCGTCGATCATGTGGGTGTTGATCGGCTATTCGCTGTCGTTTTCGGGCGATATCGGCGGTATTATCGGCACGTTGAAGTCCTTTGGACTTAACGGAGTAGGTCTGGAACCGGGGGATTATTCCGATTCGATTCCGGCTTTGCTGTTCGCAGCTTTTCAGATGATGTTCGCCATTATCACACCGGCGCTGATCACCGGTGCGGTGGCTGGAAGAATGCGATTTAAAGCGCTGTTTCTTTTTATCCTCATCTGGTCGGTAATCGTTTATTATCCGATGGCTCACATGGTATGGGGATCCGGCGGATTTTTAGCTGAAATCGGTTCCGTAGACTTTGCCGGCGGAAATGTAGTACATATCAGTTCAGGCGTTTCCGGTCTGGTTCTCGCCATCATTCTCGGAAAACGTTCGGGTTACGAACAGGTTTCAGTAAGACCTCATAATGTTCCGTTTATCATACTGGGAGCTTTTCTGCTCTGGTTCGGATGGTTCGGTTTCAACGCTGGAAGCGCTTTAGCAGCTGACGGTCTTGCAGTACACGCGCTCATGACCACCAATACTTCTGCCGCGGCAGGTATGCTTTCCTGGATGCTCATCGATACGATTAAGACTGGTAAGCCGACAGTCATCGGCGCATGCACCGGCGGCGTCATAGGTCTGGTAGCTATCACACCGGGAGCGGGCTTTGTACCGATTTGGTCTTCTATCATCATCGGCGCTCTCGTCAGCCCGATCTGTTACTTTGCGGTATCGGTTCTCAAGAAGAAGTTCGGTTATGACGATGCGCTGGATGCTTTCGGATGCCACGGTATCGGCGGTATCTGGGGCGGTATCGCGACGGGTATTTTCGCAAAGAGCTCCATCAATCCGGTGGCTCAGTGGGATGGTTTGGCATTCGGTGATTTCCATCTTTTCGGCGTTCAGATCGCGGGTATTTTAGTGACCATCGTCGTTTCTATCGTGGGAACGCTGATCTGTGCAGCTGTCGTTCGTCTGTTTACGAAACTCAGAGTGGAGGAATACGACGAGAAGGTGGGTCTGGATACGACAGAGCACGGAGAATCCGCTTATCCTTCTTTCAACGGTCTCGACTGATAAAAATCGGCTTGGCGCTATGAAATCGAACGGAATTAGATCAGATGGAAAAAGCAGGAAGCTGCTTTGCGATGTTTAGAAATTATGGAGTGAAATAATATGAGAAAAATAGAAGCTATTATCAGAGAAGAGCGGATACAGGATGTGCTGGACGCATTGACCGCCGCTGAAATAACGGGAATAACGGTTTATCAGGTCATGGGATGCGGAACACAGCGGGGCTGTACCGGCATCGTCAGAGGTCAGGAGGTATATACTCATCTTCTTCCGAAGATCAAGCTGGAAATCGTCGTGTCCGATGAAAACTGGGAGAAAATCGCTATCGATGCTATTATGAGTTCTGCCAGCACGGGCCATTACGGCGACGGTAAGATTTTCGCTTATGATCTCGACACTGTCATCCGCATTCGTACCGGAGAACGGGATTATGATGCTATTAATAGTTCAAAAGTTAAAGAATAGGTAGAATCTTTGAACTCTCTTTTATAAATGAAATGGAAGCGAGCAGCGGCTTTGTCCGCTGCTCACTTCCATTTCATCGGTGCTATTTTTCGCCGGTTCAGGAGAAGAAATTTTACAGCAAGCACCGGATGTTTCCCGCCGCTTCTGTAAGCGGCGGGGAACATTTCCGGGTTTCGGCGGTTGGATAATAGTCACCTCCGCCGAAACCCGGCTGAACGAAAGCTGTTGGCGCTTGCTGCAAGGGTTCTTGTTGTCCCTGACTGTGAACTTATCAGGAGTTCTCCTTTTATATATGACGACATACGTCATAATAATATTGTATAATTTATGAAAATGAAAAATAAAAAGGATTTTGCTTGATTGTAGTATACAAAATTGTGATATAGTATGTAATACAATCAATTGATTGTAAAAATCTATCATCACAAAAAATCATAATAGCAAAAGCTCTCTTATCGAGGCTCGGGCGGCATAAAAAGGCCGCCCGAGCCTCGATCGTTTTTGAATTTACGACCGCATTTTTTGAATTTCCGGCCGTATGAGGATCGGGTTTCTCATCTGTTTTCTTGTACCTATTTCAATAGGTCAGGCAATAAACGACATTTTTTTTCATAAAATATTATCGTGTTACACGAGCTTCGTCGTCCATTCCGTGCAGTCCCATACGTCTGTGACGAGACCCTGGTAGAACTCAGGTTCATGGCATACCATGAGGATACTGCCTTTGTAATCGAACAGTGCGCGCCGCAGTTCGTTTTTGGCGTCCTGGTCGAGATGATTTGCCGGCTCGTCGAGAAGCAGGACGTTGGAAGGACGATTGATCAATTTGCACAGACGGACTTTTGCTTGTTCGCCGCCGCTTAGAACACGGACCTGGCTTTCGATATGCTTCGTCGTAAGACCGCATTTTGCCAATGCTGACCGTACTTCATACTGGGAATAGGAAGGAAATTCTTTCCAAATTTCTTCGATACATGTGGTCGTTATGTTTTGATCCATTTCCTGCTCGAAATATCCTATTTCCAGGAAATCTCCCTGTTCTACAGCTCCGGAAACCGGTGGAATCAGTCCTAAAAGGCTTTTGAGTAACGTAGTCTTTCCGATGCCGTTAGCGCCGATGAGCGCGATTTTCTGACCGCGCTGCATCTCGATATTGATAGGAATGCTCAGAGGCTCTCCGTATCCGATGACGAGGTCCTTCGCTGTGAAGATATAGCGTCCGGGTGTGCGTGAAACCTGAAAATGGAATTCCGGTTTCGGTTTTTCTGCCGCCAGTTCGATGACGTCCATTTTATCCAGTTTTTTCTGACGGGACATAGCCATATTTCTGGTAGCGACGCGGGCCTTGTTTCTGGCCACAAAGTCCTTGAGATCTGCGATCTCTTTCTGCTGCTTGTTATAGGCGGCCTGCAGCTGAGCTTTTTTCACTTCACGGACTTTCATGAATTCGTCATAGTCGCCGACGTATCGGTTGAATTCCTGATTTTCCATGTGGTAGATGATGTTTATGACGCTGTTGAGGAACGGGATATCATGTGAGATCAGAATAAACGCGTTTTCATATTCGTTCAGATAACGCTTCAACCATTCGATATGCTGGACGTCCAGGTAATTTGTGGGTTCATCCAACAGGAGAATATCGGGTTTTTCCAGAAGCAGTTTGCCCAGAAGTACTTTTGTGCGCTGACCGCCGCTGAGGTCTGTAACGTCGCGGTCGAGACCGATGTCGGAAAGTCCCAGAGCGCGAGCCACCTCTTCCACCTTAGCGTCGATCAGATAAAAGTCATGTGCCGTCAGCATGTCCTGAATGGTACCCAGTTCTTCCATATAGGCTTCTATCAGTGATTCATCGGCATCTGCCATCTCTGCCATCTGGTCGCAGATGACGGTCATACGTTCTTCCATTTCAAAAAGGAAGGAAAAGGCAGAGGTGAGGACATTGCGGATCGTCATTCCTTTTTTCAGCTCTGTGTGCTGGTCGAGATATCCCACGCGGACATTTTTGGCCCATTCTATTTTTCCTTCATCCGGCTGAAGTTTACCGGTGATAATGTTCATAAAAGTCGATTTTCCTTCGCCGTTTGCTCCTACGAGGCCGATATGTTCGCCTTTGAGCAGGCGGAAGGAAACGTCGTTGAAAATGGCGCGGTCGCCAAAACCGTGCGAAAGATGTTCTACGGTTATGATGCTCATTTCTGATAACCTCTCGTTTCTTGATACTTTTGCCGTCTGTTTCGCCCGTTTTGTTGAAATCGCCAGCGACAGAAGGGCATGTGTAAAATATGCAGATAAATCCAGACGAATCGTTTCTGCAGATGTTTAAGAGTTTATCATTATAACCGCTTCTAAGTAAAGCATATAATGCGGAAAGGAAGTATTTCATGAGTCTGTCACTTTTTATCACGACGCTGCTTCTCGGTTATCCTCTGGTTTTTATGCCTTCTTATATTTCCGAGGGAAATTCATTTCCAAAACCTCTGAGTGCGGAGGAGGAAGCGTATTACATAGGAAAAATGAAAGCCGGAGATTCTCAGGCGAAAGATATTTTAGTAGAGCATAATCTCAGACTGGTGGCTCATATTGCGAAAAAGTATTCAAATACGGGCATAGATCCCGATGATATTATTTCCATTGGAACGATCGGTCTCATCAAGTCCATCGAGACTTTTAAGGCGGGGAAAAGCGTTCGCTTGGGCACTTACGCTGCACGGTGCGTAGAAAATGAAATTCTGATGTGGCTGCGCAAATCCAAAAAAGAGAGAGCCGAAATATCCATCAATGAACCTCTCGGTACGGATCGAGAAGGAAATGAGATCAGCTTCAACGATATTCTGGGAACAGATGGAAGCGAGATATCGGAGGGAATCGAATTCAGCGCCCAAATGAAATGCTTATATGAGGCTTTAAGCCAGAAACTCAGAGACAGGGAACGGACCGTGTTGATCAAGCGTTACGGACTGTTCAACCAGGAAGGCATGACGCAGCAGGAAGTGGCTGATGAATTGAATATCAGCCGCTCTTATGTATCGAGAATCGAAAAAAAGGCCATCGGAAAGCTGCGGGAATGTTTTAATCTTTACGATTGAGTGCATGATAAAAGGTGAGAA
>CAZGBL010000070.1:0-4357 GCA_964523955.1 uncultured Oscillospiraceae bacterium
AAAGAGATCACCTTACCGGATGATGCGAAAAAAGAAAAAAGGACAAAGAAAGAGGGCGTCCCAAAGCTATGAGTTGAATTTCTCATAGCTTTCGGACGCCCTCCCGTCTGTAAACAAACGTCTGTCGCAGCAGCCTCGTCTGAAAGCTGAAAATCAGCTCATTCGGCCGCTTTCGATGCTGTAGGAACGATCTGCGATAGCCAACGTAGATTTTCGATGTGTCACCAGAATTACGGTGCGGTCGCTGCACGACTCCCGCAGCGCTTTCAGGACGACGCCTTCGTTCAGGCTGTCCAGATTGCTGGTGGGTTCATCCAAGAGAAGGAACGGCGCGTCGTGCAGAAAAGCCCGCGCAAGACCGATGCGCTGGCGCTCTCCTCCGGAAAGCGTTTCTCCCAGCTCTCCTACAGGCGTATCATAGCCTTGAGGCAGCGTGAGAATAAAATCGTGCAGAGAGGCTTTTTTCGCCGCCTCCTCAACCTCTTCCTGCGTCGCGCCCAGCTTGCCGATACGAATATTATCGCCGATGCTGTCGTGAAATAAATCCGTTTCCTGCGTCATATATCCTTCAAGCGTACGCAGATGATCTGTACTTATCTCGCCCACATCGATATCCGATACACATACGCTGCCTTCCGGAGCTTTCCAGAAACGCATCAGCAATTTGAGAAGCGTAGACTTCCCGGAGCCGCTTCTGCCGATGACAGCGACGATCTCCCCCTTCGGAAATCGAGCCGACAAATCGTGGAGAATCTCTTCCGTATCCACCGCGCCATTTTCCTTTCCGGCCGTGTAAGAAAACGTCAGATTTTTCACCTCTGCCCCGGAAAATTCCGGCGTCTGTCCCCCAACCACATCTTCCGTTTCCGGCGTCTCCTCCAGAAGCGATAAAACGCGTTCGCCGGAGGCCAGCGTCTGGTCCATGGCAGCCGACAAGTTCGACAGAGCCAGCACAGGGCCAAAGGACGCGGAAAGCATTACCGCAGAGAGCAGCAGCGCTGAAAAAGATACATTCAGAAATAAGCCCATTCCCAGCATGGCGAGAGTCAAAGCCATAACGCAGGCTCCTGACCAGGAAGCCGCAGAACCCTCATGTTTTTTCAACTGTCCCTGAAGGGAATTGATCTCATCCGTTTTTTCAGAAATTTCCTCTGCGCGCTTTTCATCCTGTCCAAACTGCAGCGTTTCACGAATTCCCCGCAGGCTCTCCAGAAAAAAGCTGTTCATTCCGCCCAGCTGATTGCGCACTTCCATTCCCTGGTCTCGCCCCAGACGAGAAGACGCCAGAGGAATGACGCAGCCGACGATGAGATAAGCGGCCAGCGCCGTTACGCCTAATACCGGATGAAAGCTTCCGATCATCAGGGTCATAACCGCTGAAACGAGTACTGCGATACAGACCGGCGCGATCGTATGAGCGTAGAACACCTCCAAAAGCTCGATATCGCTGGTGATGAGCGAAATCAGATCACCGCGGTTGCGCCCTTCCAGCTTTGCGGGAGCTAAACAGCGAAGCGCGCCGAAAATCTTATCTCTCAATATCGCCAGCAGCTTAAAAGCGATAAAATGCCCGCAGAGCTGTTCGCCGTAACGAAGAGCTGCCCGCGCCACAGCGCAGACGAGCATTACCGCCGCCCCTGCTGAAAATGTCAGTCCCCACGGAGACATCTCCAGCGATGTGAGGAGAAGATTTGCCGCCAGAACGGTGACAGCGATAGCGCAGAAGAATCCCACCGTTCCCAGAAAGATGCAGAGCGCCATGACGTGCGCCAGCGGTTTTAGCAGCCTGATCAGGCCCCACATGATTTTTATGCCGTTTCTGCGCATGGCGAAACCTCCTTACCTATATTTTCCAGTTTTTTCTGCGCCTCGTAAAGAGCAGCGTATCCGACTTCCTTCCCGAGAGCAGCGTCTGACGCGGACGGCGCAGACGCCGCTGCCGAAGACGATCTCTTATCGCCGGCAGCCATGAGAGCTTCGTGAGTTCCAGACTGTTCCAGCTTTCCGTTTTTCAGGAAGAAAATTTCGTCCGAATCCGTCACGTTGGCCAGACGATGGGAGATGAGAATAATCGTATGCTTTCCTTTCAAGGAACGGATCACTCGCATGATACTTTCCTCGCTCTCCGCGTCGATATTGCTGGTAGCTTCGTCGAAGATATAAATCGGGCTGTCCTTTAACAGAGCCCGAGCCAGCGCAAGACGCTGCCGCTGACCGCCGGAAAGATTGGCTCCCCGTTCGGAGAGCTTCATATCCAAACCGCCCTGAGATTCCACGAAATCGAGAAGGTTAACGCGCCTGAGCGCATCCTTCATTTCCTCTTCCTCCGCTTCCGGTTTCCCCTCCAGAAGCGTCTTTCTCACCGTTCCCGAAAAAAGATAGCTTCCCGAAGATACCACCGTTACCGCACGCCGAAGACTTTCCGAAGAAATGCGGCTCAGCTCTGCAGCTCCGATCCTGATCTCTCCTTCATAGCCGCTGTGTACGCCGCTGATCAGAGAAGCCAGCGTAGATTTTCCGCAGCCGCTCTCCCCCGCTGCTGAGACGAAGGAGCCCCGTTTGATGTGAAGGCTGATATCCGAGAGGGCCTGTTTGCCTTCCGTGTAGGAAAAGCTCAGATTTTTCACCGTTATATCGCCGTCCGGACATTCTTCTCTGCCGTCTTCCTTCTCCGGAAGATCCAGCAGGCGAAACATGCGCTCGCTGGCCGCTACCCCGTTCATAGCTACATGGAAATAGCTGCCCAGCGCCCGCATAGCGAGGAAAAACTCGCTGGCCAGGAGGATCATTGCAACAGCGCCGCCGAAGCTCACCTGACCCAGCAAAAATGCGCGGGCGCAGAGAATACTGCCCAGCGCAGTGCCTCCATAAGCCACCAGATCCATGATCGTAATGGAATTGAGCTGCATCGTCAATACCTTCATGGTGATCACACGGAAATGCTCCGATTCCCGATTCATATCGACATGCCGCTGCTCATCTGCACGATAGACTTTCAGCGTCGTCAATCCCTGCAGATTTTCAAGAAAGCTGTCCCCCAAGCTGGCGTAGGCGTCCCAATAGCCCCGCAGCAGGCGTTTCGCTACCTTCTGCACCGCCATGATCGCCGCCGGAATCAGAGGCACGCATAAAAAAAGCACTACCGCAGTCAGCGGAGAAAGGGGCAAAAATACGACGAGCAGCGTCAAAGGCGCCAAAAGCGCGTAAAAGAATTGAGGCAGATAATTGCAGAAATAGGACTCCAGCTGTTCTACGCCATCTCCTGCCAGCTGCACGATCTCAGAAGTCGGAAAAGCTCCGGAATAATCCCCGGAAAGCCTTCTGAGCTTCGCGTAAATCGCGTCTCTCAGACGCATCTTAACGCCTGAAGAAATCCGATGAGTTAACGCCGCCGACAAGCGTGTCAAAACGAAACGAACTGCGATACACAGGATGGCTGCAGACACAAGAACAGAAATGCGGACAGAGACCAGGAGTCCATCGGCGCCATTCGTTCCGGACGCTTCCCCGACCATACTGTTAAAAAGCGCCTGCTGCAGGATCCCTGCCACACAGAACCACAGGCAGATTCCCGCCAGCAGCGAAATCCAGCTGACGAGCGTTTTCATTATTATGAGACGTCTTGATTCCGGTATCATGGAAATCAGACGTTTGTCGATCATCATTGATGCATCCCTCCATTTTTATCCGCTGCGGGGACGCTCACTCTTCGTCCTGCGCTTCTGCCGCGGACTTCTTCCGATCTCACAGCAGATTGTAAGATACCGGCCGCTGCAGCGGCTTCTCCCGATATTCCTTCCAACCCGTCATCGGCAGCGCAAATCAAATCCGACGCATCGTCCGGAACCTCTTCGGCTTTTTCCGAAGGGCACGTTTTTACAAAGAAGCATAACGCGATCACGTGAGCAACCCATACGACAGCGAGGCAGATGCGGCCCACATTCGTGCCGCGCATGAAGTAAAAGGCGATTGCCATAATGACAGTTACCGATGTGATGATTCTCAGCTTCGCCGCCCGCGTCATCCCCCGACCGCTCACAAAAGTTTCCAGATTATTCTTGTACAGTTTCGTTCCTTTAAACCACGTGTTCAGCCGCTGCGAACTCCTGGCGAAGCAAAAGGCTGCCAGAAGCAGAAACGGCGTAGAAGGCAGGATCGGCAGAACGATGCCTACCGCTCCTAACGCCAGAGCCAGAAGACCTGCCGCGAGATAAATAATTTTCATATATTCTCCTTTAACAGCGCTATACCGCTATATAACAGAAACCATCAGACAGCGGCGTTTCATCCGCCGGATAACAGCTTCTAAACCGCCATATAGCAGCATGAAACCGCCATATAGCAGCATGAAACCGCC
>CAZGBL010000070.1:4457-7303 GCA_964523955.1 uncultured Oscillospiraceae bacterium
AAACCGCCATATAGCAGCATGAAACCGCCATATAGCAGCATGAAACCGCCGGATAACAGCGCTATACCGCCATGACACACAATCTGCCTTCCGCGCGGAATACGGGCAGACGGATACCGTATAAGGCGTGAAGACTGTCGGAGTCGATCACGTCGTCCGGAGCCCCCTGCACCGCTACGCCGCCGTTTCTGAGTCCGATGACTTCATCGGAGTAGGCAAGCGTCTGATTGATGTCATGAAGTACCATAACGATAGTAATTCCCTGCTCCTTATTGAGCCGTTCCACCAGTCTGAGGATTTCCACCTGATATCTCACATCGAGAGCTGTGGTAGGTTCATCGAGAAAAAGCAGCTTTGTATTCTGAGCCAGCGCCATGGCGATAAAAGCGCGCTGCCGCTGACCTCCCGAAAGAGTTCCGATGCGGCGCTCCCGAAGGCTTCCAAGATCTGTAAGCTCAAGCGCGCGCTCTACCTGCCTCTGATTCTCTTCATCCAGGCTGGTGCGCAGGATAGAACTGTAAGGCAGCCGTCCGTAGCTCACTAAACGATCTACTGTCAGATCGTCCGGCGCCGTATTTTTCTGATGAACGATGGCCGCGCTGCGCGCGAATTCCCTCAGAGGAATGCTGTCGAGATTTTTCCCTTCCAGTTCGATGGTACCGGCGTTCGGCTTCAGATTTTTCGTGAGAAGCTGAAGAAGCGTCGTCTTTCCACATCCATTAGCTCCCATAAGGGTAGTGACTTTTCCGCTTTTTATCTCTACGCTCAAATCGGAAAGCACCTGATGACTTCCGTAGGAAAAGCTGAGATTTTTAATGCTTAGCATGACGATCACCCCGTTTCAGCAAAACAATAAAGAATGGTCCTCCCACAATGCTCATGATGACAGAAGCTGAAATTTCGTTTGGCGGCGCAATACAGCGTCCCAGCGTATCTGCCAGCAGAAGAACAAAGCCTCCCAGCAATATGCAGAACGGCACGAGAATCCGATGGTCCGAACCGACGATGCGCCGCGCCATATGAGGCACGATGAGCGCCAAAAATCCGATGACGCCTGCCACCGCCGTAACGCCGGATACCAGGAGCACCGCCGCCACAGAAATGATAAAACGCAGACGATCCACGTTGACGCCCAATCCTCTCACCGTTCTGTCCTCCAGCGCGATAATATTGCAGGCAGGAGCCAGAATCAGCGCCGCTGCGATACCGATCAGAGAATAGACGGCGATCAGCCTGACGTCAGACCACACCAGCTGAGAAAGTCCGCTGACCGTCACCGATACGCCGGAGCGATTCGTCATATCCCCCAGCACCGAATTACATCCGGTAAATACCGCCGCCACAGCGATACCGATGAGGATGATGCGCACCGGATCCAGCGTTCCCTTCCACGCCAGAGAATAGATGAGCAGAAACGCTGCCAGTCCCCCGATAAAAGCAAACAGCGGAACGGAAAAATACAGCGTGGGAAATAATGCGGCTATGATCGCTGCCGCCAGCTGCGCTCCGCCGGAAATACCGATAATCCCCGGATCTGCCAGCGGATTTTTCAAAACGGCCTGAAACAGCAGGCCGCTGCAGCTCAGAGCCGCTCCGCCCAGCAGCGCTACGATGATGCGCGGAAAACGCAGATCATAAATGGTGGCCACTCGTTTATCATATGAAACGAAAAGCCCTTCAAAAATTTCTTTATACGTAACAGAGATACTTCCCAGCTTCATGGCCGCCAGGACGAGGATGAATATCATCACCGCCAGAACAGCGCACCCCACGATCCCCCGGAAAATATCTTTATGAATCGTTTTCAACAGCCGACCTCCTTACGAATCGCTCTCGCTGCTTTCACTCTGATTTTCACTGTAGGCCGCTTCCGCGTCATAAGAGTCATACGTGCCGTCGTACAGAATCTCCTTCAACACCTCCAAAGCTTCCGGCCAGTCAAAAGTACAGCTCATTCCGAACAGCTGGTAATCCAGCTGATAGACTCTGTCTTCCGTGACAGCCCGAAAATGCTTCCAGATGTCATTCGTCGTAAATTCCTCGGCAAACATCTCCATCGCCTGATCCGGCAGCCCGTGAGCCGTCAGCAGAATCACATCGGGATCGAGATCCAAAAGCTCTTCTGTGTTCCAGGATACAAAATTCTCGATCGTATCCACCTGCACCACATTTTCCGCTCCCGCCAGGCCGAGAAGAGAACCCGCGTAAGAATTGGACGTACATTCTATGTAAGAGCCGGGAAGCCCCATGAGCATCAGAACCCTTGGCGTATCCTTTCCTTCCACAGACTTTCGGAAATTCTCCATCGTCTTTTCATATTCGCCGATCAGCTCAGCCGCCGCATCTTGAACGCCATACTTTTCTCCCAGCATTTCGATGCTGTCGTACATGCCCTCCACACTCTGCAGATCGATAAACGTATACGGCACCCCCGCCGCTTCATAAGTAGGTTCTATAGATTCCGCCAGCGTATCGGGTCCGATGACGTCGGTAGGCTCCAACAGAGCGATAGCTTCCGCATCCGGCGACATTGCCGTCCCGATTTCGGGAAGCCCTTCGTAGCGTTCCGGGATTTCCCCGCTGGTAGCAGGAATAGCTACCAGATCGATTCCCAGCTTGTCGCAGATCATCAGCGTCGCATGTGAGGTGGCGATGACGCGGGCTCCGCCGGAATCAGCGCTGACTGTTACGCTTTTGCTGCCGTCGGCAGAACCGCTTTCGCCGGGATGCTGATTCACACAGGCGGAAAATACGAGAACCATCGCCGCAGAAAGAAAAACAGCCGCTGTTTTTTTCCAGATTTTCATAAGATTCTATAGGCACGAAAACCCACTGCCTTGAAAGGC
>CAZGBL010000070.1:7403-9609 GCA_964523955.1 uncultured Oscillospiraceae bacterium
GGATACCTATAAACCCTCAGACCTTCGTAAATACGCTTATTTTTTCCTGCGAATAAAGTAAAATACTGCCGCTCCTGCTACGGCCAATACTGCGATAATGCCGGCAGCAACGGCTGCGCCGCTGATACCGCCGGACTCTTCAGCATTTTTTTCACCGTCTTCGTCCGCGTCCTGATCGGAATCGGAATCCGCATTTTCACCATCGGCGTCCTGAGAATTCTCATCGTCTGTCAATCCGTCTCCGTCAGCGTCGGAGTCTGTATTCTCATCGGCGTCAGCGTCATCGGCGTCCTGATCCTCTGTGCTGCCGGAATTGCCGGCGTCGTCCGCATTTTTACCGTCGTCTGATTTGGCCGCATTCGCGTCAGAAGCTGAAGATGGAGCGGCAGCAGAAGCGCCCTTACCTGTCGTCGCAGGAGCGGAAGCCGCCGTCTTTCCGGAAGAAGCCGGCGTCGTAGATGCAGGAGTACTTTCGCTGGTGTCGATACTTACCACAAAATCTCCGCTGCCCTTCTTGAGAGTGCTCGTATTTATGTACAGATACCACAGCACATCTCTTCCCATAGGCGTAACATACATAGTTCCCTTCATCTTTACGCCGGCGTCCGTCACCTTAAAGCGGTAGTCGATGGAGTCTTCCCCCGCATCCTCCGCCATGACCGTATAGTTTACCTTGGAATAGCTGTTGTAGCCATTGCGTGTATAGAGCGCCACATTTTTGCAGCTGCTCTGAAGCAGAAGACGAATCGTAACCCAGGTATTTTTTCCATCATACTCCACCAGAGCCGTCGCAGCGGTGGCAGAGCGGCACATTCCTTCGCCCAGCGCCGCGTTGGCAGTACCCCCGTCGTCGATTTCTCCCGTATCCGGATTGTAATAACTGGTGACGACACTGGCAGTGTATACGCCTTTTTCCAGAGCGGAAGCCGAAACAGGCATCATCGTCGCTAAAACGACGGCGCATATCATCAGTGACAAAATTTTCTTAACCATTTTACTCATAATGTACTCTCCTTACTTAACTTGAATATTAATTCACCGCTTTCATAAATCTCGACAGGACAGAAGCCACCTGCGCCCGGGCTGCAGGCTGGTCGGGACAGAAATCGCCGCCGTCGCTGTCAGTGATCATTCCGGCTTTTGCCAGAGTTCCCACGGCCTCTGCCGCCCACGACGCCGTCTGAGAAGCGTTCACCAGGCTGCCTGCACCGCTTTCCGAAAGATCGATGCCGGCAAACTCCGCGTAACGCATGAGCATCACAGCGAGCTCCTGCTGGGTAATCGCTTTATCCGGCGCGAAGAGACCGCTGCCCACGCCGTTTACGATATGATTCTCAGCCGCCCACGTCACATAAGAGCCGTACCAGGAGTCCGCGTTCACGTCTGAAAAGTCACTGGATGTATATCGCGGCGTATCTACTCCTGAAAGACGTCCCATCACCGTAACGAACATCGCCCGGGTCATAGAGGATTCCGGACTGAAGGCGGTATCGCTTGTACCTGCAAAAAGACCTCTGTCGACAACGGCCGCCACGGCGTCCTTTGCCCAATGCCCCTGAAGATCTGCAAACTTATCAGCAGAAGAACCTGACGTATTCTCCGTGGAAACCGTGGCTACAAAATCCTCCAAACCGGCTGTGGCCTCATCAGCCGAAGCGTTGATATAGTACACTACATCCCGGCCCATAGGGATGACATACATATCGCAGCGGATATAGGAATCGGCTTTCGGTACTTGAAACCGCATATCCGCCGTATCCGCAGAAGCGTCTTCCTGCGTAGTATCATAGCTGACGCTCTTGTAACTGTTCGGATCGCCTGCCGTCTGCTGCACTGAGAATTTGATATTTCTGATATTGCTCATGAGCTGCATACGCACGGTAATATATGTATTCTGCCCGTCTGATTCGATGAGAGCAGTTTCATATATGGCAGAACGACACATGCCTTCTCCCAGACTTTCGTCCTTCGTTCCGCCGTCATCGATAGCCCCGGTGTCGGGATTTCGATAATACGTATTGCAGGGAGCGGTATAAGCGCCCTTTTCCAAAGCGGATACCGGCACAGCAAAAAGACTGACCGCAAGAGCGGCGCATATCGCTGCCGCTGTAAATCGTTTTAATTTCATACTTTCCTCCGTTTTTACATCTTTTGTTTTATTCCAATTCATTCCTCCCTCCACCTAAGAGAGGGAGGAGTCCTCGTC
>CAZGBL010000071.1:0-3386 GCA_964523955.1 uncultured Oscillospiraceae bacterium
ATTGCTGATATTTATGTCGAGCTTTGTCGGCTTTTGGGGAATTTTATGTGATTCCTTTGATTGAAGGCGTGAATTTTAAGATGTTAAAATTTACGATATAAGGAGGCTACAGATGAATATTCATGGCAAGGATCAGGGTAAAAAATATAGCAGCAGGGATTTGCTGGCGGCGGGGTTAGCTTTTATCAGTTTATTAGTTGTAATTTCAGGGATTAGTTTAACGCGGCAGCTTTCTGTGAATATGGGAGAATTATCGTCGAATCATTTACAGGTGCTGGCAGGTCAGCGGGCGGATATGCTGCATCAGAGGTTTAAACAGGCGATCGAAGGAGTACAGGATTTTTCGCGGTGGATCGATATAACCGGAGATTGGAAAGAAAGAGAGGCTGATATTGAGAAAGCGGCAGCTTTTTATGGATGGAAACATATCAAAGTTACAGATGCGGATGGAGCTATTTTGTTTGAAACCGGAGAATCGGCGGACAAACATTGGGAGGACGGTCAATATGATCAGCTGCAGGGAGATGGGTACAGGTGTATTCCATTTACGACGGATAACGGTGAGCATAGGTTCACGGTCCAGGTGCCGATGACGCGCGATGAAAAGGTTATCGGTACGGTGTGCGCGGATTATAGTTCGGAGAAGCTTTTTTCAGATTGTCTTCAGCAGTTAAAGGGAGAAAAAATTTTTTACTGCCTTACGAATGAACAGGGAGAAATTTTATACCAGAATGGCGATCTGTCAGAAAGTGCAGAGGCATATGAGAATATTTTTGATATGGTTCTCAGCATGGGAGGAAAGGCGAAGGCAATATCTTTTCTCACGGAGGAGTTTCATCAAGAGGAAAGTGGAAATGAGTGGTTGGATATCGGAGGCGAAAAATATATTTTATGTTATGAGCCTCTGCAGAACGACGATTCCTGGTATATTATTATGCTTCAGCCGAGTACATATCTGGCGCAGATGTCGAAATATGTGACCGCTTATCTGTTTATCATCTGCGGATTGATCCTTTTAGCAGCGTTGATTTCTATTTTTATCTGGGGTTCGCGGATGAAGTCAAAATATGAGATACGATCTATGGAAGCGGAACTGGATCATGCGAACGTCGCTAATAAGGCTAAGAGCGATTTCCTGTCGAGTATGTCTCATGAACTTCGGACTCCTATGAACGCCATTGTAGGGATTACTACGTTAGCAAAGCGTTCGGCAGATAATCCGCAGAAGACGAGAGAATATCTGAGTAAGCTGGAAATTTCCACTACGTATATGCTGTCGCTGATCAATGATATTCTTGATATGTCTCGTATCGAAAGGGGCAAGATCGTATTGTACCGAATTACGTTCGATTTGTATGATCTGATCGAAGCAGTGGATGCTATCATACGGCAGATCAGCAGTCAAAAATCCCAGAAGTTTGACGTGTCAGTCAGTGTCACGCATAATTATATTGTCTGCGATAAAGCAAGACTTCAGCAAATTCTGGTAAATCTGCTGAATAATGCGGTGAAGTATACGAAGGAGGGCGGAAATGTACGCCTTACTGTTCAAGAACGAGAAGCGACAGATGAAAAGATGAAATTATATATCGAAGTGGCAGATACGGGAATCGGCATCAGAGAGGAAGATCTGCAGAGAATTTTCGAGCCGTTCGAGGAGGCAAGTGATAAGGAAGTGTCGGGAGTTTCCGGGAGTTATGGAACAGGATTAGGATTGAGCATTTCGCAAAATCTTCTCAGAATGATGGGCAGCGAAATTCGAGTTTTCAGCGTGCCGGGCAAAGGATCTGTATTTTCGTTTGAAATCGAATTGGAATACGCAGAGGAATCCGATGCATTTCTGCCAAAGGCTCATTATGGAAGCTGGAATTTAAAAGGCAGGCGTATGTTAGTGGCGGAGGACAATGATATGAATCGCGATATGCTCATGGATCTTTTGGATGATGAGGGGATTATCTGCGATCCTGCTACAGATGGAAAATGTGCTTTAGAGATGTTCCGAAAATCAGAGCCGGGAACGTACGACGCGGTTCTTATGGATATTCAGATGCCTTATATGGATGGTCTGGAAGCAACGAAGCTGATTCGCAGTTCTAATCATGCCGACGCCGTGAGCGTACCGATTGTGGCGATGACAGCGTATGCTTTTACTGAAGATATAGAACGCAGCATAGCTGCTGGGATGAGCGCCTACACGTCAAAGCCGGTGGACATCAGAGAATTGTGCAAACTGCTGAATAAGCTGATCGTAGAAAGAAGCAAATGTGCCTGAATTCCAAGGGGTACAGCGTTTATGACGAGCCCGTCTGCAGAGGAGAATGCGAATTCCTGCAATCGTTACCAGAGCTTTTATTCCTAAAGTTACAGTAAGAGATTTAGATCTGATCGCTGAAGCATGGAAAGTGGTACTTAACATTTGCAGAAAAAATGGGAAAATGAGCGTTTATTATATGCGAATTATGCAAATATACAAATTTGTTTTAAATTATTTTCATATTACTCTTTAACTTTGAAATGATCAGTGCTAAAATAGAGGAGTAAGATTTATTCGATTACATAATTAAGGGGGGAATTTTAAAATGCAGGGTAACGCAGGTAACATGAAGTATCTCGCTGTATTCTACGATATGATGCGTAAGTATCAGGAATCGTGCAAGGAGAGATTAGGCGAGTATAGTTTCACTCCAAACGAAACAGCAATGATGATTTTTATGCTGGAACATCCCGAGGTGGATACGGCAAAGGAAATCGCGGTGAATCTGGGAATTTCTCAGTCTCTGATCTGCCGCTCGGTCGATTCGCTGACCAGAAAAGGTTTTTTGAGCACAGAAAAGGATAAGAAGGATCGCAGAGTCAATCATCTGACGTTGGACATTGAGGATGCTGAATTGAAGCAGACTTTGAGCACGATGAAGAGCACTTTCCTGGATAGGATGACGAGCGAAATCAGCGAAGGAGATCTTGACGTATTCCAGAAAGTCGTGGATAAGATGGCTGAAAATATCGGCATACGTACAGAACGTTTAGGTTAAGATTTTTTCGTTTGAGAATGTTACTGAAGACCCCGGCGTGGGAGAGAAAATTTCCATTTTTTTCTCCCACGCCGGGGTCTTTCCGTTCTATCGACTGTCAGGCTTTTAAAGCGGAGCAGAGTCCCTGGCAAGCCCGCTTGCCAGGGAGAACGCGAACGCCTGCAGCAGGCGCGGGAGCTTTCGCTCAGCCGGATTTCGGCGGGAATTATTACTCGAACGCTCGACCGCCGAAAGTCGGAAATGGGATCCGCCGCTTACAGAAGCGGGGAGGGGGACATTCAACGCCCACTGTATATTTACATGTGTCTTGTCATATGAATAGATTCGTGTTATACTTTCGCAGAAAGCAGGCTG
>CAZGBL010000071.1:3486-9445 GCA_964523955.1 uncultured Oscillospiraceae bacterium
TTGTCTGGGGAACGGACGGCGCTGAATTATCTGCAGCGTATGAGCGGCATAGCAACCTATACGCGGGAAGCGGCGGATCTTCTGAAGGGTACGAAGACGAAGCTTTTAGATACGCGTAAAACGACGCCGAACATGCGTATTTTTGAAAAGTATGCGGTTAAGGCGGGAGGCGGATGTAACCATCGTTATAATCTGTCTGACGGCATTTTGATCAAAGATAATCATATCGGCGCTGCGGGCGGCGTGACAGAGGCGATCCGCAGAGCCAGGGAGTATGCGCCTTTTGTGCGGAAGATCGAAGTGGAAGTGGAATCGCTGGAAATGCTTCAGGAAGCGTTGGATGCGGGCGCGGACATCATTATGTTGGATAATATGACGCCTGAAATGATGAAAGAGGCGGTAAAATTGGCGGCTGGAAGAGCGGAAACGGAGTGTTCCGGAAATATTACGAAGGAGAAGCTGACAGAGCTGGCGAGCATAGGCGTAGATTATATCTCCAGCGGAGCTCTGACACATTCGGCTCCGATATTGGATCTTTCTTTGAAAAATCTTCATGTTTTGCAGCCGGAAGAATGATAACGAAAAGGCGGAGTCGGAAGAAAGAGGTGATTTTATGACGGGGGAAGAAAGACGTTTACGGATACTTCATACGATTAAAGAAGCGAATGTTCCCGTTTCCGGGGCAGCGTTGGCCAAAAAGTACCAGGTCAGCCGTCAGGTCATCGTCCAGGATATTGCACGCTTGAGGGCGGCAAATTACGATATCTTTTCTACAAATCGAGGCTATCTCATTCACACGCCTTATGAGATTACGCGGACGTTTTGTGTTTCCCATACGGATGAAGAGATCGAAGATGAGCTGAATACGATCGTAGATATGGGAGGAAAGGTTTCTGATGTCTTTGTGGAGCACGAGGTCTACGGATCGTTAAAAGCGCCGCTGAATATCAGTTCACGGCATCAGGCAAAATTGTTTGCAGAGGAAATACGCAGCGGCAAATCACGGCCGCTGAAGAATCTGACGTCGGGTCTTCACTGGCATACGGTGGAGGCGGACAGTGAGGAAACGCTGGATCTGATAGAGAAAGAATTGATTCGTAAGGGCTATTTCGTCAGAGACACGAAGGTTTCTGTCATCTCTGAGTGAGGTAATCCCATGCTGGAACCCGGATGAGCGAAAGCTCCCGGCACTTGCTGCAAGCGTTCGCGGGAGGGTGTCCGAAAACCTGTCCTTCAGCTTCTCTGCATACATTATATTGACACACTTATTAGACTTAAATACTATATTTGGTGTCGCATATCGCTTCGCATTGAGTTTTCGGACACCCTGGTGTCCTCCTTGACAAGCGAACTTGTCAGGAGTTCAGCTCCGCTTTAAATGTAAAAATATTTTATTAAAAATTGTTCTTTTGTGTAGAAATGTATACAAAATGAAAGGACGGAATGATCAGTATAAAAATAATTGATCTGAAATAAATTGAGGATTATGGAATCATGTGAAAAAATTTGACAAATAATATCGAAAAAAACGAAAAAAATTTTGTATATCGTGTATATTGTTCCTGATTGCATTTTAAAAATAGAAGCGTTTCATTTGTCTGTACAGCGTTCTTAAAAGAAAAAATCTGGAAAATTTTGAAACAAAATGGTGATACGGTATGTCTAATTAATGTCAGCAGCCGTGTAAGATCTGAGGGCAAAGGTTCGAGGATTTTTGCTGACGGGAAGAGGTGCGGCTATCATTTCGGCAGGCCTCGCATCTGTAGGAACGGTTGTTCTCCAGTAATTGATCTTCAAACGACAAAAATCTCAAATAAATACGTTGGAGGAATGTCGAAACGCGCCTTTTTCAGAACAAGAGTGGCACAGAGTGATATGGAATTCTGTGTCGCTCTTGTATTTATTTTGCAGAAAACAGGAGGAAAGACGAAGATGATACGGGCAGAACGGCAGAGCTCTTTCTTTTTGAGTGAGAGGATAAGAGCTTCTGTCGAATATATTTCACGCAGAACGCGCTGATTCGTGATATAATTAACAGAAACCAAACGAAAGATGGCATACGCCCGGCGCGTCAGCGGCAGGTTAAGATATTCAGGATAAAAATCTTATGATGAAGATAATATCCGAAATCTTTCGGGATTTTGCATGTTTTACGGCGTTAAGTACGGAAAAACGTGGAAATTTCGGGAGCAATGGAAGAGTTAGGAGGAAAAAATGAGCGAAAAGAATATTTATGCGCAGATTCTCGATGCGATTGAAGAGGGAGAGAGCGTTTCTATGAATACGACGATTCGGGGCGACAGTGGTCTGATGGCGGACGGCCTGGTGAGATCGCTGGAGATCGTGCCGCAGGGGGAAGGCGGTGAAGGTCTTGCCGTCGTCCGGCCGACGGCGGTGAAGACGGGCGATGATTTTGAAATTAAAGAGCCGATGCTGCCGAAGGAGAGACTCATCATTTTGGGCGGAGGCCATATCGCTCTGCCGGTCTGTGAATTTTCCGCAAAGTGTGGTTTTGAAGTTTATGTTGTCGATGACAGACCGGCTTTCGCTAACGATGACAGATTTCCCTGGGCGGCAGGCGTGATCTGCGATTCTTTTGAGAACGGTATCGCTCAGCTGAAGATTACGCCGTATGATTTTGTGGTGGTGATCACGAGAGGTCATCGTCATGATGCGGACTGTCTGAGAGCGATTCTTCCGGGAAAGCAGCCTGCTTATCTGGGGATGATCGGGTCGCGGAGAAGAGTGCGGGGGCTTTTGGACATGCTCGTCGACGAAGGCTTCTCAAGAGAGGGCATCGACCGGATCTGCACGCCTATCGGACTCAATATCGGCGCAGTGACGCCGGAAGAGATCGCTGTTTCCATCCTTTCTGAGATTATTTCATACAAGCGTCTGCCGGAAAAAAATACAGATCGTTCCAGGTATGTAAACGGATCTGATCTCGATCTGGAGATGATCGAATATCTGGCGGAAAATCACGAGCCGAAGGCTATCGTCACCGTAATTCAGGCAAAGGGCTCTACGCCGCGCGGCGCAGGCGCAAAGATGGCGGTGGATCCCAGAGGCCGTGTGACGGGCAGTATCGGCGGAGGATGCAGCGAAGGAGCGGTCATCAGAGATGCTATCGACATTATAGGTACAGGAGAATACAGGACGGTATTTATCGATATGACGGGTGAGGTTGCAGAATCGGACGGAATGGTCTGCGGCGGCGTTATGTACGCGCTTATCGAAGACGGCTGTGAAGCGTAGCGGTGCAGCAGCGCAGTGATGCGTCAATATAGTGTGCGGCAGCGCAGCGGCGCGGCATTGCAGTGACAGCTGCGGCGATGAGATTGTGCGGCTATTTTTACGGTATATCGATCTGTAAAGGAAGAGGAAAGAAGGCACAAGCCATGAAGGATTTTATATATGCGGATAATGCTGCGACCACCAGAATATCGGACGCTGCACTGGATGCGATGATGCCATATCTCAAGGAGCATTACGGCAATGCTTCTTCGCTTTATGCGGCGGGCAGAGACGCGCATCAGGCTGTGGAGAAGGCGAGAAAAAAGATCGCGTCGCTGATCAATGCGGGATCTATGGATATTTATTTTACATCCTGCGGCACGGAATCGGATAACTGGGCGCTGAAGGGCATCGCACGGAAGCTGAAAAAGCAAGGAAAAACGCATATTATTACGAGCACCATAGAACATCATGCGATTTTGCATGCAGCGGAATCTCTGGAGGAAGATGGATTTGAGATCACATATCTTCCTGTCGACGAAAGAGGAAGGGTGTCCGCAGATGCTGTAAAGGCCGCCATTCGTCCGGAGACTGCGCTGGTATCTATTATGTATGCGAACAATGAGATCGGCACGATTCAGCCTATATCTGAGATCGGCGACGTATGCCGGAAAGAGGGCGTTTTGTTCCACACAGACGCCGTTCAGGCTGCGGGAACACTTCCCATCGATGTCCAGGCGCAGAACATCGATATGTTGTCTATCTCAGCTCATAAGTTTCACGGGCCGAAGGGAATCGGTATGCTTTATTGCAGAAGAGGGATTTATCCCGATAATCTGCTTTCCGGCGGCGCTCAGGAGAGAGGCCATCGAGCGGGTACGGAAAACGTGGCGTATATCGTGGGAATGGCAGCTGCTTTGGAAGAAGCCTGCGGTATGATGGAAGAAAAAAGTCTGCGCCTCGCGTCTTTAAGGGATCGCATTCAGGAGGGGCTGCTTCAGATTCCGGGCACACATGTCAACGGCGATCAGGAAAATCGCCTTCCCGGAACGCTGAATGTGTCGTTTGAAGGGATCGACGGTGAATCTCTGCTTTTCGATCTGGATCTGAAAGGGATCGCTGCATCTTCAGGCTCGGCCTGTGCGTCGGGTTCTGTGGATCCGAGTCATGTCCTTCTGGCCATCGGCGTCCCGTATCAGCTGGCTCACGGCTCTTTGCGCATCTCTTTAGGTCGTTATAATACGGAAGAAGAAGCGAACCGTGTGATCGAGGCGGTTACAGAGGCAGTAGAGTCTCTGCGGGGCGGTAAGAAGTAGAAAGAAAGTCAGCCTCCTAATACGATATGCACTCAGTAACCGCTGCAGACTTATCTTTCTTAATGATAATTTCTATCGATTTAGAGGATGGCTGGATTGAAATGAAGGTATTGTGCAAACGGCGGGGATATATTAGAATATAACGAAGTTAGCTTTGAATAACCGCCGGAATTTCACACGGCAGATGTCGATATAGGCAAGTTGGACGGAAGGATTAGAGGCATGATATCAGAAAAGAGAAAAAGGAAGAATCTTATTTGCGCATGGATCATCTTAGCGCTTTGCGCGGCGTTGTTTGTGGGGTGTGCAGACAGTCAGGAAAATGCATCCAGCAGTCAGGCGGACGACGATACTCTTTCGGAGAGGACTGTTTTCGCTATGGATACTATTATGACTCTGCGGGTATATGGCGCAGATGGTGAAAAAGTGTTAGACGACGCAGAGGAAGAGATTACGCGTCTCGATGACCTGCTGCGGCGGGGCGAGACATCGAGCGAAATTTATAAGATAAACAGTAAAGGAACTGCGCAGGTATCTGATGATACCGCGGAGCTTTTAAAGGCGGCGCTGAGCATTTCAGAAGCCACCGATGGAGCCTTCGATATTTCTGTGGCTCCTGTGATGGACCTTTGGGGATTTTACGGACAGCAGTTCCACGTACCTGCATCGGAAGAGATTGCGGCGATGCTTCCGAATGTGGATTGGCATGGAATTTCGCTGGACGGAAATACCGTATCGCTGAAAGAGGGCGTTGAGATCGATCTGGGGGGTATCGCGAAAGGGTATCTTTCCAGCCGGATTATGGAAATTTACCGTGAAGGCGGTATCGAGTCGGGACTTGTCTCTCTGGGAGGCAATGTTCAGGTTTTAGGGACGAAGACGGACGGCAGTCTCTGGAATATCGCTATTCAAGATCCTGACGATGAAGCGGCTTATGTGGGAACGATAAAGACTTCTGACAGCGCGGTGATCACGTCCGGAAGCTATCAGCGTTATTTTGAACAAGACGGCGTCAAGTATCATCACATCATCGATCCGAAAACCGGCTATCCGGCAGACAGCGGGGTGACATCTGTCACCATCGTCAGTAAAGATGGTACGATGGCAGACGGATTGTCCACTTCTCTTTTTATCATGGGTGTGGAAAAAGGGACAGAATATTGGCAGTCTCACGAAGGGTTTGATGTGGTTTTCGTTACGTCGGATAAGAAAATATACGTTACAGAAGGTCTGGAAGATGTCTTCCAAAGCGATTTAGATTATGAAATAATTCAAAAAAAATAGTCGAAAAATAGGGGAACTGATTTTGTAAAGGCGGATCAGGAATCTGCGGGCAGAATCTGCGTATTAGAGGATCAGCAAAGAAGGCCCTAAGCGAGGCCTTCTTTGCTGATCCTTGACTTTTTGCG
>CAZGBL010000072.1:0-3541 GCA_964523955.1 uncultured Oscillospiraceae bacterium
GACTTTCGGCGGTCGGGTAATCATCCCCGCCGAAACCCGGCTGAGCGAAAGCTCCTGGCGCTTGTTGCGTATTTTACACAGCTCTGTCGCAATGTAAAACACTCTGCTTTAAATTACAACTTGAAATCAATGGGATATGAAGTATAGGTCATTCTACTTCATCATCCGTTCCATCATCCGTTCCGTCATACGACGCCGCAGAAACCGTGCTGGATGCCTCTTCGATAATCTCCATAAGCTCCTCTATAAGCTCTGCCGCTTCTGTATAAGTAGTATCCTCATTTGCAAGAAGCGCTTCCGCCTCGGCAACATGCTCATCCAGTCGGCTCAGACTGCTGTCCTTTTCGAGTAATGCTTTACCGGTTTCGATATAGCTCTCCAGCGTCGCACGCTGTTCGGCGCTCATCGGCGCTTCGAGATTGATCGTAACCGCACAGTAAACACTGCTGGAGATCGTAACCTTATAAGTTCCATTCGTGGCTATGTCGATGGCGCTGTCCAGTTCCACCTTTCCATCTTTCACCTCAGCATTCTCAGCCACATAGAACTGCTTTGATTGTTTTCCCGAACCGACGGTATACGATACGCTGACGTCGGTCATTTTAAAATCATCCGGCGCAGTTACTGTAATGTAATTGTCTCCGTCATTTCCCGCTGCAGAAATTGCTCCGCCGCTGTTGTCATAATACGTCGGCATCGTATAATCCTCGACGTCCACATCGTATATGCCTGCGCTCGACAAGATCTTTATCTTATCGATCGTCGCGCCGTTGATTCCCTCGAACTGCGTAAATGCAACGCCTCCGTGGTTTGTGAGCTGCTTGCCTTCAGGGATGGAGAATGCGACCTGGAGATAGTTATAACGACTGCCCGGCCAGAGATGCTCGATCATATCGAGACCGATGGCCTTTCCGTTCGTAAAGGTGATGATCGCTCCGTAGACCGTCTCCTCCGGAGTGTACAGAATAGACCACGCCGCATTTTCATTATTCGCCACACCGTAGAGATCGAACATGTAGTCTCCGTAGCTGCTCGTAGTAGTGAATGCATCTATTCCTATTTTTTCTTCCGCTCCGCTGTCGTTCTTTCCGGTTCCGTCATACGTTTCCCCTGTCATAGCAGAGAAGGTATATTTGCCGTCGGCGTAATTCAAATCCTTGTAAACCTTAGGGATCTCGGTAAGCACATAAAAGCTGTAATCCTCCTGCTTATCGTATTCCTCTGCAAGCGCATTATACGTCTCCGCAGTCATTCTGACAGGTGTCACTACTCCGAGAATCTTCTCGCCTTCATCGTACGCCCCGTTGTCGTCATAATTGTTGTAGGTGCCCTTAGCGGTACCCGTCGTACTCGTAGACTTGCTCGCAGTAGCGCTCGTCACCGCATCGACATAAGAGTCCTCGGAAAGACCCTCTGAAGCGTAAAAATCGCCGTAAGGGATGTTCATCATGACATAATATTCGAGGGTAGGATCCCCACCTGCTTCAGTGATGATCTCTGAAAGTTCCTCAATGAGCTCTGCGGCCTCCGTATAAGTCGTATCCGGATTTGCAAGAAGCTCTTCCGCCTCAGCGATATGTTCCTTCAGCCGTGACAGAGAGTCATCCTCATCGAGCAAATTATTTCCAATTTCGATATACTTTGTGAGCGTATATCTCTGTAATTCGCTCATCATGGCTTCCAGAGTGATTACCTTATCAGCATAAGTTCCGCTGGAGATCGTAACGGTATAAGAACCGTTTTTAGCTACATCCAAAGGCTCGGTGAGAGCGACAGTTCCATCTTCTGAAATTGCAGCGTTCTCGGCAACATACTTGCTGCTTCTGCCCGATCTGTAGGAAACGCTCACGCCGGTGGCATTGAAATCTTCCGGAACAGTTACGCTGATGGCAGCGCTTCCATCCTCGCCTGAAGCAGCGAATTCGCCGTCTCCATCGTAATATTCAGGCAGGCTGTAATCCGCTTCTACATCATATATGCCTGCACTTGAAAGTATCTTTATACCCTTAATAGTCGCTCCGTTGATTCCTTCAAATTGTTTAAACAGCAGTCCTCCATGATTTGTGAGCTGCTTTCCTTCCGGAATGGAAAATGCGATCTGAGTATATGTATAACGCGCGCCCAGCCAAATATGTTCGACGTTGTTCAGTCCGATCTGGATCTCTTTTCCATCTTTTTCAAGCGTCAAAATGATACCATAAATCGTCTCACTGGAAGCGTCGAGCACTGTGAGCTCCGCATTCGCCGGCGCATTCGCCACACCGTAAAGGTCAAACATATAGTCGCCGTAGCTGCTGTTCGTTACAAACGCTGTAATTCCTATTTTGTCAGCCTCTCCGGAATCGTTCGTACCACTTCCGTCATATTGCTTTTCAGATAACATTTCTGAGAAATCGTATTTTCCATTTTCATATGTTACCTCTTTGTAAGCTTCAGGAACGAGCGAGAGTGCATAAAAACTATAGTCATCGCTTTCGGAATAATCGGCGCTCAGTTCCTTATAAGTATCGGCGCTCATCTTTACAGGAACAACAACCCCTAAAATTTCCCATGTCTTACCGTTAGTACCATCATAATTATTATAAGTACCCCGCGCAAGACCCGTGGTGGATGTTCCTTTGCTCGTAGTCGCCGTAGATACGGCGTCGAAATAAGTATTCTCTGTAAGACCCTCAGATGCATAAAAATCACCGTAAGGAATATTCATCATTACATAGTAATTTTCGTATTCTGTGATCTCCTTTGCGATCTCAGTTCGATCCGTCGCTGTGAACTGTACGACATGGCCATCCCCGACATAGATATACTCTGAAGCATCGTCGCCGTACTGAGCCACCAGAACCGCATAATCCTTCCAATCGCTGCCAGCGTAGCTGCCGTAGGTATTTTTGGAGAGCTCCAGGCTTTCTATCTTGCTCGTCTCCACACCATTCACGCCAGGCGTCGAGCCGTCATAGATATAGATATCGTTGCCTCCGAACTCCGAATCGTTGTTTGAAAAGCTGCTTCCGCTCACAGCAAGAGAAGAACTCTGGCCGCTTACGTTAATCGCACCGCCGTAAGCTGCAGAATTTCCGCTAAAGCTGCTGTTCGATATCGCAGTCTCGGTGTTCTGAGCATATATAGCGCCGCCTCTGGCAACGGCTGAATTATTTTCAAACGTCGAATTTTTAATTGTCAATACCGCGTCCTGCGCATATACAGCTCCGCCGCCATTAGCCGCATCTTCATTTATCGCGCTGCAATTTTTGACGGTGACATTGTCCAGCGTCAGAGCAGGTTTTGCCGAAGTCGCCGCTTCGTTCTCATCACTGCTCGACTTTGCAACATAAATAGCGCCGCCCTGCTGCTCGTCATACGTGGCTCCCTCGATAGTAAGATTCTGCATCACAGCCTCTACTCCGGAGATGTGGAAACAGAAGGCCGAATCGTTCGCAGCGTAGAAACGATGATCATTGCCTTCTACGGTGCATCCCTTGTTGAACACAGCAACGCCTGTGGCAGCTCCGCCGCCTGCTTCAATGTCATTCAGCAGGCTTAT
>CAZGBL010000072.1:3641-5639 GCA_964523955.1 uncultured Oscillospiraceae bacterium
AATGTCATTCAGCAGGCTTATGGCGCCTCCCTCATCTACTTTATCGAGGGCGGTGAGAAATTCGTCCCAAGTGGATACTTCGATAAGACTGTTGTCTTCCTCAGAGCTTTCAAGATAATCCGTCACAGCTGCGATAACTGCGTTGATAATGCCGGCTGTAGAATACGTTGCGCCCGAAACATTGTCAAAGCCTGCATTTGTAACTGCGGTCTTATTCTTCTTTATCGTTCCGGTAGCAGCCAGCTCAGTGATGTCCGCTCCAACGAACTGAGGCAGAAGATTTTCTTCCACTTTCTTTCCGCTGTAGTAAGAACTCGTCTCATGTTCTTCTGTCACAGCAACAGATTTTATGGTGTTTGCAGCCGTATCTACAACCACCTCAACGGTGATGCCCTGACTGCTGTAGCCGACGGATGTTCCGGTCAGTGTCACCGTACCGTCTCCGTTATCTACGACTTCGCCGACGCTGCTGTTAGTGCTGCTGCTGCCGCCGCCACCGCCGCCGCCGGTAGAGCCTGTTGTAGACGTATCTTCACCGCCCTGGGCCTGAGACAGACACGCGCCGACTGCTGTTAAAATACCATTGCAGGACTTTGTCGCTCCTGAAACCGTATCGACGCCATCTGTTGATTGATTGCTGATGATCTTATCGATGATCGTCTTTGCCCGTGTCAGATAAGAATTTGTCTCACTGTGGCTTAAAATTTGAATATCTGTAATATTTCCGCCCTCGATCGTCACCTGGCAGGTCATCGTGCCGCCGTAGCCGGCTCCTGTTCCTGTATAAACGCCGTCCTTATAGCCGCCCGACGTCACCGGAGCGCTGCCGCCTGCATCCTTCAGCTTATCCTTCGTGGAATTTAAGACGGTCACGCCTTCCGCTCTCGTCAATGGATTTTTCGGGAAAAGTTTTCCGCCGCTTCCCTGGACATAACCTGCGGAAACCATCGCCGCCAGAGCCGATTCGGCATAAGCTGAGATTTCATCCTTGTCGCTGAATATATCGAGCGCAGAGAGATCTGCATTTTCCGTATCAAGACCGAGAATTCGCGCTATCATTACGAAAGCCTGTTCTCTGGTCACATTCTGTGTCGGCGCCATCGTCGTATCCGATGTGCCGTTCATATAGCCCTTCGCAAGAGCTTTTGCCATATCGCTGTAATACCACGATGACGGCGCAACGTCCGTATAATTTGAAACAGAGCTGCTTTCCTGTGTCAAATTCATAATTCTGTTCAGCAGCGCCGCATATTCCGCTCTGCTGATCGATGCGTTCGGCCTGTAATTACCGTCGCCATCTCCGTTCAGCAGACCCTCTGAGATAAATTCCTCCATCACATTCTGAGCCCAGTGACCTTGAATATCACTGCCGTCAGCCGCGGCTGACGCCGCAAATGCGGTTGGAACGGGACCTGCTATCATGCTAGCCGTAAGAATCACACTCGCGGCCCGCGTTTTCCAATTTGCCATATTTTCCTCCTCATTCATCAGCTTAAACGCCCCTTTTATTCCTGAAGAACGTGTGCTTTTCTCGCTTTCACATCCTGTCCGGAGCAAGAGTTCAAATTCTGTCTTCTGATCCGATCATAGTCTTTCATTTTTCAGCCTTTGACTCATTTCATCCATCCAGGCTTTCGGTTAGTTTAAGCTAATTGCAGAACTAAAAAACAGCACATAGATCTATGCGCTATGCGCCCAAAATTAGCACTTATTCACTTTATTAGGCTATGCTAACTTCGTATTAATATATACCACACAAAAAAACGCTTTGTCAAAACAATTTTCCGCTTTAAAGTTCTTATTGAGAATTATTATTCAATAACTTGGCGTCAATCAGAAATAAACTACATTTTTTTAGATTTTTAATCGCAAGTATTTTTTAGCGGAGCAGAGCTCCTGACAAACCGTTTGTCAGAGACGCGCTCATCGGAGGCTCTGTTCCGTTTTCAACGCATTCGCTTACTTTCACATATTCGCTTACTTTCACGCATTCGCTTA
>CAZGBL010000072.1:5739-7009 GCA_964523955.1 uncultured Oscillospiraceae bacterium
TTTCACGCATTCGCTTACTTTCACGTATTCGCTTACTTTTCGACGGCTGCTTCGCTGCTGTCCTGCCACAGCATATCCATGATCCTCTTCTTGCGCTCGATAAACTCCGGCAGAATCAAAACGTTGTGATCCCGCGCGCCCTCATAATCGATCTCCATCTTCTCACGAATGCAGCCAGGGCGGCGCGACATGATATAGATGTTGTCGCCTAAGAGCAGAGCTTCGTCAATATCGTGAGTGATAAAGAGAATCGTAGTATCCATCTTCTGGCGGATATCCACCAGCATTTCCTGCATGATCACGCGCGTCTGAGCATCCAGAGCGCCAAAAGGCTCGTCCATCAGAAGCAGAGACGGTTCATTGGCCAGTGTTCTGGCGATGGCCACCCGCTGTTTCATACCGCCGGACAGCGTTTTCGGCAGAGCATCCGCAAAATCCTTCAGTCCTACCAGCTCGATAAATTGATCCGCCTTTTCTCTCTGCTGGGCTTTCGGCATCTTTTTCACCCGAAGGCCGAATTGAATATTCTCTCGGACAGTGAGCCACGGAAAAACATGTCTGTCAGCAGACCGATAAGTTCTATCATGATCAATCCTGCAAATATCACATCCGTAGCCAGGAACCGCTGAGATTTTATGATGACATAACCCAGTCCGGAATCTGCAGCCACCATCTCTGCTGCCGCCAGATAAGTCCACGCCCAGCCCACGGTGACGCGAAAGCTGTCCATGAGACCCGGAAAAGACGCCGGAAAAATGACCCATCTGTATATCTGCCATTTGCTAGCTCCCAAGGTTCTCGCAGCATTGATCAGATTACGGTCAACCGAGGAAACCGTATCGCCTACCATCAGCACCAACTGAAAAAAGGTGCCGATAAAAATGATCGTATACTTTTGCGTCTCGCCTATTCCTAAATACAGAAGAGTCAGAGGAACGAGAGCTACGATAGGCAGATACCGGATGAACTCTATTACCGGCTGTACTACTGCGCTGAATTTTTTAGAGATGACCATGGCCATACCGATCGGAAGGGCTGCCACCGCAGACCAGGCCCATCCTACGAGAACACGGCGCACAGAGCTGAAAATATTGCTGGCTAAGGAACCGTCCTGATACATGGCTGCAATCGCTTTAATAACCTCTGTGGGCTTAGGCAGAAAAATCTTGTCTAAAAAGCCTCCGTAGGTCAGAATGCACCATAAAACGATGATAACGCCGAGAGAAAGAAAGGACAGCCAGACATACTTCGGCTTTCTTCCCGCCGATTT
>CAZGBL010000072.1:7109-9332 GCA_964523955.1 uncultured Oscillospiraceae bacterium
AGCAGCGTATGGATTCGCATCGAATACGACAAAATCGGCATCTAACCCTTCTTTTAACATGCCTTTCCGATCTTCCAAAAAGCCGATTCTGGCAGCGTTTACGATAAACATTTCCAAACCTTCAAAAAGAGAGATTTTCTCGCTTGAATCTCCCGCCGCGCCGCTTACATCGTCAGTGAAAATTCAGATCTGCGCGTTTTCTCTCCTGCCGCGGTAAATCTTCAGCCTGCGCTTTACCGCTTTATTACGTTATTACATTACTGCTTCATTATAGTAAAAAACCCTTCTCTCGTCAATCCATATACTATGTTTATAATTCGATACAATTTGTATCATTTGTACAATTATTTACGTCTTTTTAGCGTTTTTCTCAATTTTTATCTCGATTTTATCTACAAAACACACAAATCGCTTGTCATTCTTCGTATGTATCATTCAAAAGCTGCCAAAATATTGCGAATAATCTTAGAACAATGATTTGTAATATTGCGCAGCTGCACACGCTTGCCCTGTTTTAACGGAAACGCCCCGTCGGCTGCAGAGGTCGGAAAAGAAAAGCGCCTCTTGTGTGATCAAGGATCCTTATTTTCACAGCAAATAAAAAAAAGCGCCAGAAGCCAGAAATATTCCTCCGACTTCTAACGCTCTTGACCGCCATCTCTTCATGGCATATCACTTTTTCTGCGATGAGATTTATTTCAAAACCGTGATTTTGCAAACCGCCGACCGGCGAATCGAATCGTCCGGCTTTGATGATCGCTTCGGCCTCCGATGCTGACAGCGCGGCTTTATCTCCTACAGAAGCTTACTCGTATTCTTCCAGATGCCCTGCTTTTCGGCATTTTTAATGAGCTCCTCCCGGAAATCCGGATGGGCGATATTTATGAGAGATTCCGCAATCTCATAGGTCGACTTGTTCTTCAGATTAGCCACACCGTACTCTGTTACGACATACTGCGTCTCGTAACGAGGACAGCTGATGATCCCGCCAGGCGGCATATACGGAAGAATCAGAGACTCTACTGTTCCGTCAGCTTTTTTCTTCGTAGATGCTGTACACAGGAAGCTCTTTCCGCCCTTTGATAAAAAGGCGCCCTGCACGAAGTTGAGCTGACCGCCCGTGCCGCTGATATGCTGGAATCCGATAGACTCCGCATTGACCTGGCCGTAGAGATCCACCTGAAGACAGCTGTTGATGGAAACCATCTTATCGATGGAGGAAATGACATGGACATCATTGACATAATCCACCGGCGCAATCATAACCGCAGGATTATTGTCTAAAAAGTCATAGAGCTTTCTGGAACCCAAAGCAAAGGTGCAGACCATTTTGCCCTTATCGATATTTTTGTTTCCTGTGATTTTTCCTTCATTATATAAATCTACGAAAGAATCCACCAGCATCTCCGTGTGTACGCTGAGATCGTCGATGTCCGACTGCGCGATGAGCTTTCCCAGACGGTTCGGCATAGCGCCGATCCCCAGCTGCAGGCAGCTTCCGCTCTCGATCATTGGCAGAATATGCTCCGCGATTTTCGCATCTGCGCCGCCGGCTTCTCTGGAAGGAAGCTCCTGAAGAGGATAATCGGTACTCTCAATGATGTAATCCGCTTCGCTGATATTGATATAATTTTCCATCCCGTTTAAAGCCGGCATATTCTTGTTGACTTCTAAAATGACGACGTCAGCCGATTCAACGAGTCCTTTCGTCTCCCCTACGGTGATTCCCAGATTGAAATTACCGTAAGCATCCATAGGCGCTACCAGAATGACGGCGATGTTGACATGCCCATTTTCCCGCCAGTTTTTCACCATTTCATTATAGATCACCGGCACATACCATGCATGTCCCGCCTTTTTCACTACTCGATCCGACTTGCTCATATGGGTTGAGTGAAGACGTACATGTTTTCCTTCAGGATCCGCTTCGATGCTCTTATAAGATTCCGGATAACTCCACAGAGAAGTGAAGAGAACGACGTCCTCCACCTCTTCGATTCTCTGCGCTAAAGCTGCCTCAAAATCCCTGCAGATGGAACCGAAGGTTCCCAGATGGATTCGATCTCCCGATTTTACGATCCTTGCCGCCTCCTCTGCCGAAATGAGCTTTTTCCTGTAGCTGTCAGCAATATCGCTCGCTTTTATAAATCTTTTTACATCGCGCATACCATCCCATCCTTTCACAATACACAACTATCCGGCAGTGCCTGTAACAAGAATCCG
>CAZGBL010000073.1:0-9305 GCA_964523955.1 uncultured Oscillospiraceae bacterium
TTCAGTTTTATCTTTCATTATTTTTATTGCTATTTCAACTCTTTGACGATATAATATTACTATATGTACTTTTAAAAAGAAATTTTATTTAAACGAAATGAGAAAATTTATTCTGCTACTACAAAATGGCAATTTTGTAGTAGTTTTTTCTTTATATTCTATTGTTTTTTCGGCAGCAGTGTTTTAATCCCATTATTCACACCACGAGCCCCAGCCGCGCAACCCGCTTCTCATGCTCGGCGCCGCTTTCCATAAGATATATGCGCGTAGTCTCTATACTCGTATGTCCCAATAAATCCGCCAGCTTTGCGATATCCTTTTCTACTCGATAAAACGTTCTCGCAAATAAATGCCTCAGATTGTGAGGAAAGACCTTTTTGGCAGAAACATTTGCCGCCTCGCACAGCTGTTTCATTTCCGACCAAAGATTAGACCGATTTACAGGCTGACCGCTCTTTGTTACAAATACCGGTCCTTGATCAATACTGTTCAAAGAACAGTAACGCCGGAGCATCCTGCAAAGCTTCTTCGTGAGGATAATGACCCTGCGCTTTCCCTTGCAGTCTACCTCCGACCGCCCGGTTTTCAAAGACTCCGCTGTAATAAAGGGCAGCTCAGAGACGCGAATGCCCGTAGACGCGATCGTCTGAAGGATAAAATATAGCCTCGGATTTTTCTTTTTCTTTGCGGCTGACAGCAGACGGATATATTCCGCTTTCGTAAGCTCCTTTTTTTCATCGCTGAAGATATTTCTCTGCCGCTTGAGCGGCCGGACTCTGCATTCTTCCCAGCCCATAAACCGTAAAAAAGTATTGACGGCGGTCAGCATAGAGTTAATCGTAGCTGCGGCATACCCTGACTTCACTAAAAAATCTTTCCAGGCGGTCACATCATCTTTTGTCAGCTTTCCTGCCGCGTTTTCCGTCTGTGCCGCGTCGCCCCTGTCATCTCTGCTCCGACCTTCATGTTTACTGCCGTTTGCATTTTGTATTTCCGAAGCCTGTTCACAGGTCCTCTGCCCGCGCGTTTCGGCGCTTTCTCGCAGGAGAAAGCGCCGAAACGCGCGAACATCCCTCAAATACTTTTCTATCGTTCCCTCACTGCGTTCTTCTTCCTGCAGCCACTTCTGAAATAGTATGATATTCTCTTCCGCAATTTGATAATCCATATAAAAAATCTCCCTGAAAATTATATATATTATAAACTCATTACGAAAGCAACATACCATATTAAAAAGATATAAAGAACTTACCTTCTGTTTTCGTCTTTCAAGAAATTTTACACATATATATTTTTTACATGCACATTTTAAAGATATTTTCCACGTCATCCAGCGTCAGGTCGGTGAGACCGCGGACGATCTCTTTACCCCGGAGAGCCTTTTCCGCCATGGCGCGGAGCTTGCTCTCTTCCACGCCGAAGGCTGCGAGATGACTTTCCAGTCTCAGCTTATTATACAGCCAGTCTGCAACGGCATCGATTGCCGCCTGCGCGCCTTCCATCACGTCCATATCAGGATTCAGGTTCATGCAGTTCACGCCGAAACGATAGAATGCCGGAGCCGTTTCATCGCTGAGGATATACTGCATCCATCTCGGCATGAGAATTGCGATTCCGTGGCCGTGAGGAATTTCATAAAATGCCGCGATGCCGTATTCGATGAGGTGCAGCGGCATGTCGGAAGTTCCTCCCTGATCGACGATACCGCCGGTAATCAGGTAAGACGCTAAAGACAGCGTTTCCCGCGCCTCTTCATTGTCGGGATCAGCAAGGGCGATCGGTGTGCAGCGAATGACATTGCGGCACATGGATTCCATCCACTCGTCGATAAAGGAGATCTTGTGTTCTCTGATGAAGTAACGGATATCGGTAACGTGAGACAGGATATCCGCCGCGCCGACAGCGGTCTGGTAATTACTGACAGAATACGTGATCGTCGGATCCACAAAAGCTGCAACCGGCTGGAATGTCTCGCCCCAAGGATCCAGCTTCTGATTGGTATCCGCATTGGAAATAACAGCCCAGGCATCATTTTCCGAACCTGCGGAAGCCATTGTCGGAATGGCGATCAGCGGAAGTCCCTGATCCACGGAAACCGTCTGTGTCACGAGATCCCAGCAGTCCCCGTCGTAAAATTTCGCCTGCGTGACAACCTTTGCCGCGTCGATTACCGATCCGCCTCCCACGGCGAGGACGACATCACAGTCATGTTCCTTGCAGACATCCGTCGCCCGGTTGACCGTCGTATACTGCGGATTCGGTTCGACGCCCTGAAATTCGGCAACCTCGACACCGGCTTCAGACAGCGATTTCATCACCTTGTCATAGACGCCGTTTTTCTTGATGGAGCCGAAGCCGTACATGAAGAGAACCTTGCTGCCGTAAGACTTTACTACGCTTCCGAGATGTTCTTCAATCTGATTCGGACCGAAATATAATTTGGTTGGATTATAATATGTATAGTTATTCATGATTTTCCCCTTGTGTAAAAAATGATTCTTTCCGTTTTTATCCGTCTCTATCTGTTTCTGTTTTCTGCGGAATATAAGGTTACTGCGCCTTTTCCGTCTTTTTCGTCGTTCTTCTCGCCTCGATAATCGCCCAGATGACACCTGCGATGATGACGATGACGAATCCGTACTGTACCGGGAGACGCGGGCTGTCGGAGCCGGTGAACTTCATGACAGCCTGGATAAAGTAAGTCGTCAGGAAGCAGCCGATATTCATGCCGGATACGAAGATGGCAACCGCCATAGACTGCTTATCCTTCGGTACATACTCTGAATACGTATTAACCGTTCCCGGCCATACGGTCTGTACCGCAGTACCCGACAGGAGTGCGCCCAGAACGATCAATACGACACTGTGGCCGAACGCGATGCAGGCGGTACCTGCGATCCAGAGGATCAGACCGATGGGAACGACATATTTCCCCGTCATTTTCGACAGCGGATTGAACAGGAATCCGCCGCACATGTTACCGATACAATAGATGGAAAGCAGAATGCCTGCGACCGTGGCGCCGCCGATGTTTTCGTAAGCGCAGATGGAAGACATATTCAAAAGCACGGTGTAGAACGCGAAGAATACAATTGCGAACATGATTGCCGTAAAGAGCGCATAAGCAGGCATCTTTCCGTGTTCCGGAACCTGAGACGGCGCTTCCACATTGTTTGCCTTGATCTCTTCTTCCGTCGGCTGCTTCAGGAATACCAGGACGAGAATCATCGGAATCAGCGCTACCAGATGGAACAGGAAGGAATATTTGGCACTGTGATCTGCGAGCATTCCCGAAACCACCATGTAAAATACCGATCCCGCTGCGAGAGAAACGGTCGCCCATCCGAGATACTTCGGACGTTCCTTGTCGTTGAAAAGCTGAAGGGACATCGTTCCCTGGAGCGGGAAGCCGATACCGATACAGAATCCCACGATTCCTCTGAGAACATAGATCACGCCCAGAGAAGGCGCAATGGCACAACCTGCACCGCAGACAGCGATTCCGCCCATGGAGATGACTGCGAGTTTTTTGAATCCCAATTTATTCAGCAGGGACCCTGCGATCAGCGATCCCGGTATCATACAGAGCGATGAAATCGTAGAAACCAGAAGAACGGCTGTATAGCTTTCATCCGGGAACATTTCCGTCGCCATCACGTTGAGTGCGGGAGACATGATAAAAATCACGTTTGCTGCGAAGTATGCTGCCAAGAGAGCGATAAAATTTCTTTTCTTTTGTGCTTCGTAATTCATAACTTCTCCTTTTATCTTGCTTTTATATCGTCATTGCAATATCGGCTGCCGCATAAGTCGCGCCCCAGACAAAGCCTGCCTGTTTCGCGTCGCCGATGACATAGACTTCCTTCACGAATTCACGAATCTTTTCTTCCAGTGGATTATAGGCTTTATGTCCCAGAGCGAGAACGATGGAATCGAATCCGTCCAGAACCTCAATTTCCGGATCCTTCTTGAGCAGATTCTTGTAAGTAATGCCGTCCGGCAGGAATTCCTGAATCGCCGTGCTCGCCATCATCCGGATTCCCGCATCCTGCATTTCCTTCAGAAGCATCGGTTTCGCGTACGGGTCGAGATCCGGAACGAAACCGTCTTTCATTTCGACGATGGTGACGTCTCTCTTCTGCTCCGCCAGGAAATTAGCAGTCTCTGCGCCGATCAGTCCGCCTCCGCAGACGAGAACCTTCTGGCCGGTAACCTTTTTGCCAAGAAGAACTTCTGTCGGCGCAAGGATGTTTTCCGCATTCAGACCCGGAATCGGCGGAACGAGGTTCTTGCTTCCGGTTGCGAGAATCACAGCATCCGGATTTTCCGCCTTGATCATCTCTTCGCTGACTTCCGTATTCAGGTGAATGTCCACCCCATACTTCCTGCACTGTCTGATCCAGAACCCGATTCCTCTTCCGATGGTTCCCTTGCCCGGAGGGTAAGACGCTGCAAGGAATTCACCGCCAAGATGATCCTCTTTTTCATAAAGGGAAACATCGTGACCGCGACCTGCAAGAATCCATGCTGCGTGCATACCGCCGGGACCTCCGCCGATTACCATGATTTTCTTCGGCTCAGTCACCTTATTCTCGATATAGCCTTCTTCCGTTCCATTCGTCGTATTGACGACGCAGCGCATCGGTTCATCGGTAAAGCAGTGCATGATGCAGCCCTGTCCGCAGGAGATGCACGGAATAATATCTTCGTATTTTTTATGCTCCACCTTTTCAGCAAAGTGAGGATCTGCCACCGACGCTCTTCCGATGCAGACCATGTCGGCACTTCCGTCGCTGACGATCGCCTCCGCGATCTCACCGTCCGTGATTCGTCCCACCGTCATAACCGGAATGCTTACGATCTTCTTAATCGCTGCTGCCGCTTCAACCTGATATCCCGGCGCGAGATAAGAAGATCCCACGCAGTACTGCAGACTTCCGTAAGTGGAGATGCTGACGTTGATGGCATCGACGCCTTCTTCCTCCAGCATCTGACAGACCGCCTTCGTCTCCTGGAGTTCGCGGCCGCCTGCGATCATCTCGCTTCCGCTGACACGGATCACGATGGGATAACCGTCTCCTGCCGCTTCTCTTACGCGTCGGATCACCAGTCTCAGAAAACGCATTCTGTTATGGAGAGATCCGCCGAATTCATCCGTCCGCTTATTGGCATGCGGGGAGAGGAACTGTGCCGGAAGATAACCGTGGGACGCATGGACTTCCACTCCGTCATAACCGGATTCCTTTACGCGTCTTGCCGCTTCCCCGTATTCTTCGATGATGCCGTAAACCTCTTCTGTCGTCAGTTCACGCGGCATTTCCTGACATGCCGGACATGGAACCGGAGAAGGCGCCACCACTTCGAGTCCTTCCGTATAACCTTTATTCGTCTCTCTTCCGGTATGTCTCAGCTGGCAAAAGATCTTGCCGCCTGCTTCATGGACCGATTCGGTCAGCTTCCGGTAACTCGGAATGACGTAATCGTCCCACATAGCGCATTCATTCAGAAGAGACTTTCCGTTTCTCGCAATCGCGGAACATTCCTGAATAATCAGTCCGAAACCGCCCTTCGCTCTCTCGGTATAATACCGGATCAGTTCCTCGCTGGCTTCCCCGTTATGCTTTGCCAGGTTTGTTCCCATCGCCGGAACGACAAGCCGGTTCTTGAGGACAACATCTCCGATCCTGATCGGGGTGAATAACTTCTCATTTTTTGCCATATCTGATTCTCCTTTTCGTCTTTCGCTAAACTTGTTTATAAATAATAGGAGACGGATGCTCCCGCTAGAGCATTTTCACAGCTTCGCTGCCTACTGCAAGCGATTTTGTCCGAGACTCTGCTCCACTTTAAACATTTTTTGCGTCAGGCGACTCCGTTCCCGAAATGTTGCCGCCTAAACATTCCACAAACGATCTTTCGTTCTGACAACTATATATTACGGTTCCTGACTTTGTGATTCAATTCACAAAACTTGCGTAAAATCTATTCATGAACGATCACGCAATATCTGCCTAAAAACAGACATTTTTCATTTCAGTTTCCATAATTGAAAATTTTCGCAAACCGCGTTCATAAACAGACGAAAAAAGAAGATAGTCTATTTACAGATAATTTTATTTTGCATTATAATATGTATAGCTATAATATACAGGAATAGTATTGGCAGAAAGACGGTATCGAGGGCGGAAATATGGCACTAAATATTCATAAAATACTGGCAGATACTTTATTAGAGCTATGTAAAGAAAAAAAACTGGAAAGTATTACGATCAAGGATTTGCTGAACGAAACCGGCATCAGCAGGCAGACGTTCTATAACCGGTTCCGGGATAAAGCCGATCTCATTCAGTGGACATACGAACACACGGTTCTCAGCGAATTCCACAAAGCCGGTGAAACAGCCACCTATTATGAAAACACGCTGAATTACTGCCGTGCGCTGGAAAATTACCGTTTCTTTATGAAACAGGCTTATCAGCTGGAAGGACAGAATAATCTTCGTGACTGGATCTTTCACTATGCGACGGAATACGATTATGAGTGGCATCTTCGTCATTATGACGGAGAGGACCTGCCGGAGGAATTTAAATTTATTTCTCATTATCATTCCATCGCGTCGATCTATATGGAAATGGAATGGATCTGTGCGAATGACACCGACCGGAGAACGCCCGAGGAGATGGCGCGAACCATTACGGAAGCGCGCCGGATCAGCATGAGCGACACCTACTTCGGTTCGAATAACCGGATTTATGAACTCCGGATAACGGGAGAATCGGAATAACGATAAAAAAAGAGGAGCGCCTTCCGGAACTCCTTAAACGATAGAAAAAAGTCCGACTGCCAAAAGGTAATCGGACTTTTTCTATCGTTTTCTTATTTTTAAAACAGGTCGCTGTGCGTTCCCGTCCTTGCTAATGTCAATACGAGCAAATCGTTCTCAATACGATAGACTAACAGCCAATCCGGCTGGATGTGACACTCACGATGTCCGCTCCAATTCCCTGTCAAAGCATGATCCTTGTTTTGCTCCGGGAGCTGTTCGCCGCGTACCAGTTTACGGATAACGTCATCAAGAAGATCGATATTCAGATGGCGTTTTATAGCTAACTTGTAGTCTTTCTTGAATTGATTTGTCCAAGCGATGTCTAAATGTTGGTTCATTCTTTCAGTGCCCTCAGTGCTTCTTCAACATCAGAGTAGCGTTCTGCAGACGGATCACGAGCAATGCGTTCAGCTTCCAACATTGCCGCAATCGTCTCCTTGTTCGGCTGATTTATGCGAACATCAAAAGGAAAACCGCCGACACGGAGAGACTGGCGAAGAAATACGTTGATGGCGGTAGTAAGATTGATACCTAATTCACCATACAGAGCTTCACACTGCTTTTTAATATCGCTGTCCATGCGGACGCTGAAATTAATAGTAGCCATACTTGTCAACTCCCTTCACTTCTATTGCATATATATTGTATGCTATTTGCATTGCAACATCAATATAACAGACGGAAAATTCACAATTAATTTTCAGAATAATTCTTAATTAAGTTGTCCTAACAATCGCTCCATTCAGACTCCTCTGAAAAAACGACATCTATGCACGCTTCTTCGCCCGTCTGATTTCTACTGCCGCCCAGATGATACTTGCAGCGACAACACAGATAAATCCGTACTGAACCGGAATCCGCGGGCTTTCCGATCCGGTAAAGCTCATCACCGCTTGGATGAAATAAGTCGTCAGGAAACAGCCGACATTCATACCGGAAACGAAAATCGCAACCGCCATAGACTGTTTATCCTTCGGCACATAAGAAGAATACGAATTCACCGTTCCCGGCCATACCGTCTGAACCGCCGTTCCGTTCAGCAGAACCCCGATGACGATAGAAGGAACGCTGTGACCGAAAGCTACCATTCCCATACCGATGACCCACAGCGCCAAACCGATTGGAATAACATAATTTCCTGCTTTCTTCGAAAGCGGATTGAACAGAAATCCGCCGCACATATTGCCGATACAGTAGATGGAAAGCAGAATGCCTGCCACAGTGGCACCGCCGATGTTCTCATAAGCGCAGATGGAGGACATGTTGAGGAGCACCGTATAATCCGTAAAGAAGATCAGTGCGAACATGACCGCCGTAAATACGGCGTGTCCCGGCATCTTTCCGTGTTCCGGAACCTGAGACGGCACCTGTGCATTGTTTGCTGCGATTTCCTCTGCCGTCGGCTGTTTCAGGAACAACAGAACGAACACCAGCGGAATCAGGATGACCAGATGGAACAGGAACGAATATTTCGCACTGTGATCGGCGAGAGCGCCGGATACTACCATAAAGAATACAGAGCCTGCTGCAAGGGAAACGGTTGCCCATCCCAGATATTTCGGACGTTCCCTGTCATTGAAAAGCTGCAGTGACATCGTTCCCTGAAGAGGAAATCCCAGTCCGATACAAAATCCCACGATACCCCGGAGCACGTAGATGATGCCGAGAGACGGCGCCAAAGCGCACAGAGCGCCGCAGACGGCAAGTCCTCCCATCGAAATAACAGCAAGCTTCTTAAATCCGATCTTATTCAATATGGATCCCGCTACCAGAGAACCCGGTATCATACAGAGCGATGAAATCGTCGATACCAGCAGTACGCTCGTATAACTTTTATCCGGGAACATTTCCGTCGCCATGGCATTGATCGCCGGTGCCATAATGAAAATCGCGTTAGCCGCAAAATAGACAGCGAGCAGCGCAATAAAATTTCTTTTCTTCTGCGTTTCGTAATTCATACAACTCTCCATTCTTTCGGCGGCAAACTTTGACTATTTTTTATCAATATCAGTTTACTCTCTCGATAATATATATCAAGGAATGAATTTGCTATAATGTCTGCCGTTAGACGATCTGTTGAAATGATCCACACATAGACACCCTTCACGTGTGCGCTCAATCTTTGTGCCAGTGTAAAAAACGCAAAAAACATCTGCACGTCAAACGGGCGATATTTTAACGCATGGTGCTTTAACGCAAAAATCGCCGCCTGCTGCCAGGTGACGATTTTTGTTCTGATCCTATTTATTTGTTACCGAATAAGCCAAGCATAATCCTGCCTGCATCACAGTGCATAATCCCTGCTTCTGACATCGGGATTCACGCGCATACCGCTCGATCTCGACCATTGTTAAAAACAGGCTGCCCGATTCACCCAAAAGAGTCTTTCCTTCCGGCGTCTGCCCACGGTCTTCTCTATCAGCTGAACAGATTCAGGAAAATACCTGCCACTACAGCCGAACCGATAACGCCCGCTACA
>CAZGBL010000074.1:0-8083 GCA_964523955.1 uncultured Oscillospiraceae bacterium
GATATGGTATTACGCTGAACGATATCGCAAATAAGACATTTGTGCCGATCGACACACTGCGCGCGTGGGAGGACGGCGTCAGCAGTCCGAGAGATAAGGCGGCAGCCTGTCGTGTGGCAGAAATGATAAAATGTGACGTATCCGATCTGTATTCGGCATAAAAAATCAGGAGATCAGGGGGATTTTTTGTGCAAATGAATAGAAATGCCGTACATACTTTATACATGACCGATTTTCTTGAAAATAAAAATTGTTGTAGATATAATATATAAAGGAATAGTTTTGTTGCGGGAGAGGAGAAGAGGTTATGCCTTACGTTTTAATCGAGAAAAAAGATGCTGTCTGCACACTTACAATCAATCGGCCAGAAGCTCTCAATGCTTTAAACACAGAGGTTTTGTGTGAGCTGGAAGAGTCGTTTGAATCCGCAATATCTGATACGGCCGTCCGGGTAATTATTCTTACAGGAGCCGGACGAGCATTTGTAGCAGGCGCGGATATCGCGGAGATGGCAGATCTCGATATGCAGGAGGGCAGAAGCTTCGGCAGAAGGGGGCAGATTCTTTTCCGTAAGATTGAGCAGTCAGAAAAACCCACAATCGCGGCGGTAAACGGATTCGCTTTGGGAGGCGGATGTGAGCTGGCGTTAGCCTGCGATATGAGAATTGCCTCAGAGCATGCGGTCTTTGGACAGCCGGAGGTAAGTCTCGGAATCACACCGGGTTTTTCAGGTACCCAGCGTCTGGCAGATATCGTAGGAAAGGCGAAGGCTGCGGAGATGATTCTGTCGGCACAGAACATCAATGCAGAGACGGCGGAACGTATAGGTCTCGTCAATCGCGTCGTTCCTGCGGATAAACTCATGGAAGAAACGGAAGCTCTGGCAGCAAAGATTGCAGCCAATGCGCCGCTGGCAGTTAGATGGGCAAATTCAGCCATCAAGAGAGGGCTGGAGACGGACATCGACACCGGTATACTGATCGAAGCTGATCTTTTCGGCATGTGTTTTGCAACGGAAGATCAGAAGGAAGGCATGAAGGCTTTCTTGGAACACAGAAAGCCGACATTCGCCGGAAAATAGAGAAGTGTTCAGGAATTTATACTGCTTGCTGCGCATTGTAGATTATGATATTATTAACAATAATGGTGGTGGCATATGACGGGGCTGGATTTCTTATATGATCCCAAACGGGCGGCAGTTGAGATCTCCGGCTTCAAAAAACATCTCGGCGGCAGGACGCAGGCGTGTGCGTATCCGTTGATGTTTTAACAAGGAGGTTATTATGAAAATCGGTATTTTAGGTGCATCGACGATGGGTATTGGGTTGATTCAGATTTGCGCGCAGCATGGATTTGATGTTGTTTATCGTGCAAGAAGGCAGGAATCTGTCGATGCGGCCTATAGTAAGGTGCTGGCAAATTATGAGTTTATGATTTCCAACGGCTGGTTCACAGCGGAGCAAAGAGATGCCAGTATGGCGAGAATTACAGGTTCTATCGATATCGAGCTGCTGAAGGATGCTGATTTTATCATTGAAGCTGCTTCTGAAAACATACATACAAAGAAGGAACTATTCCGCCAATTGGATGAGATGTGCAGACCTGAAGTGATTCTGGCGACGAATACGTCGTCTCTTTCGGTGACGGAGATCGCGTCTGTAACGAAGAGAGATGACAAGGTGATCGGAATGCATTTTTTCAATCCGGCGCCTGTTATGAAGCTGGTGGAAATGATTCCTGGATATAATACATCTCAGGAGACGATCGACTTTGCTATCGATATGGCGAAAAAGCTGGAGAAGACTCCGATTGTAGTGACAGAAGCGCCGGGGTTTGTCGTAAACAGAATGCTCGTCCCTATGATTAATGAGGCGGTATCTGTTCTGGCAGAGGGTCTTGCAAAGGCGGAGGATATCGATCAGGCTATGAAACTGGGTGCAAATCATCCGATGGGGCCATTGGCGCTGGCAGATCTCGTAGGCCTCGATATCTGTCTGTCGATTATGGACGTACTGTATGAGGAGTTTAGAGAACCGAAATACAGAGCGCACACGCTGCTGAGAAAGATGGTAAGAGCGGGGAAACTGGGACAGAAAACAGGGGAAGGTTTCTACAAATATTAATATTTTCTGAATAATTGCTGCGGCCGGGGTCTCCGGCCGTTTTTTTTGTTGCGCTTGCATTAAAATAAGTATATGATTAATTATCGGGATAAAAGGGAAACAATATTCGTAGTATTGATGAAAGTTAGAAGGGAAAACGACAGGAAATAGAGATGGCTAAAAGTTTTGTAAAAATTTTTCTGATTTGTTTGGTTCTGTTTACATTAATTCTGATACCTGTAGTCAGGGTGATGTCGAAGGTTCAGCTATTTGATCAGGTCGAAGGGGTTGAAAGTATCGAGGAGGAGCTTGCGACGCTTATCGATACAAATAGTCCGTTTTTTGATGCATTTTCCGACGCTAAGCGCGTGAATATGTTGGTAGTGGGCGTGAATGACGGATTGACAGATACGATCATGCTGGTGAGCTGGAATATGTCTGATAATAATGTAGATGTCATTTCCGTTCCTCGCGACACTTATTATGAGCGCTCAGGATATAATAGTCCCTCGCAGAAAAAAATAAACGCTGCGTATTCCAGCGACGAAGGTATCGTGGCGACGGCTAAGGCTGTCAGCGATGTTCTTATGGGGATACCGATCAATTACTATGCTATCATAGATTATGACGCGGTAGAAGCGATTGTAGACGGTGTGGGAGGCGTTCCAATGGACATACCGAGGGCTATGAAATATGACGATCCATACGACGATCCGCCGCTTCATATCAACATCCCTGCAGGGCAGCAGGTTCTGGACGGAGAACATTCCATTCAGTATCTTAGATACCGGAAAGGTTATGCCAACGGGGATATTGGCCGTGTAGAGGCGCAGCAAAAATTTATCAAGTCGTTGTTCAAACAGTGTATCGATAACGGACTTGTGGATTCTGCCAAGCTTATCACTTCTAATGTAAAGTCTGACGTTACATTGGGCGCTGCATCGAAGTATGCGCTTAAGGCAATTGGGCTGTCAGGTGATTCGATTGCGACTTATACAGTACCTGGAGACGGCGAGTATATCGGAGGCGTTTCCTATTATCTTCACGATGAAGAGCAGACGAAGCAGATGCTGGAAGAGATCTATCAGGTATCATCTGTTGACGGCACGACGGATGACCTGGCTGATGAGGAATAGATATTAAATTGCAAATAGACGATTTGAACCGGCTTATCTGCCGCTTTATACAGCGGCAGATAAGCTTCTGATATGAACGCTGAGGATGCCGGACAGAATCCGTAAATTTTCAGCGTAGCCAAGATGATTTTTATGAACGATGGTGATTTTCATGAATGATTTTGAAGGAGATTTGGTAATGAATATGGAAAAAAATGCGAAAGTCATGGATAGAGACCTTGGACTTGAACTTGCGCGTGTTACGGAAACAGCGGCGATCGCTTCAGCGAAGTGGATGGGACGCGGCGATAAAAATGCTGCGGATCAGGCTGCGGTTACAGGCATGCGGAATATGTTTGATACGGTCAATATCGACGGCGTTGTCGTCATCGGTGAAGGTGAGAAGGATGAAGCTCCGATGCTTTACATCGGGGAGGAAATCGGCATCGGCGGAGAGGACGCCGAGAAAGTGGATATTGCAGTCGACCCTTTAGACGGAACCACGTCCACAGCAAAGGGGCTTTCTAATGCGATCGCGGTAATCGCTATCGCTCCGAGAGGCCATCTGTATAATACGAAAAATTTTTATATGGAAAAATTGGCGGTAGGCCCGAAAGCAAAAGGGGCTATCGATCTTGAAAAGCCTTTGAAGGAAAATCTTTTGAATGTGGCAAAGGCTCTCGATAAAAATATTGAAGATCTTACCGTTACCATATTGGAGAGAGACCGTCATAAGGATATTATGGCGCAGTGCCGTCAGCTGGGCTGCAGAATCAAGCTGTTTACCGACGGAGATGTAGGAGCAGCTATCGCCACTTGTTTTGACGAAAGCGGCGTAGATGTGCTGGCGGGGATCGGGGGCTGTCCGGAAGGCGTGTTGGCAGCTGCGGCTCTCAAATGCCTCGGCGGAGAAATTCAGGGCCGACTGGTGGCTCATACATCAGAAGAAATTAAGAAGGCACAGACAGATCCATCTTATTATAAAATCATGACGACAGACGATCTGGCAGCGGGAAATGACGTTCTGTTCATCGCTACCGGCGTAAGTGACGGAGATATGCTGAAGGGCGTAAGGTTCATGCCGAATAATAAGGTAAAGACACATACGGTCGTGATGAGAAGCGCGACAGGAACAGTTCGCTTTATCGAAGCTGTTCATGATATGAACAAGAAGCCGAACTATGCAAAGGTAAAGTAAAAAGAAGACTCTGAAATGCGTGCGGATCTAACCCTGTTCGGAGCAGCCCCGCACGTTTTAGGATGGAGGAAATTACAAAATATGACAAATATAGACGCAAATGATGTAAAATCCATGAAAGTGAATCAATTGCGTGCACTTGCGCTGGAATTCGGTATCGAAGATCCAGGCAACATGAGAAAGCCGGCATTGAAGGATGCGATTATTGCAAAGCTGACAGAACAGCAGACGTCAGGAGGAAAAAAATCTCTTTCGGGGAGAGCAGAAGCTGCGCGGATAACATCGGAGAAGCTGCGAAACGCAGAGTCGGCGGATGAAGGGGATTTTGGAGCATCTGTATCCCAGGAAAATTTCGATAAGGCGTCTGTTTTTGGAAAGGCAGATGTTAGGAAAGAAAACGATATAGACGGTATAGAATCGAACGAAAAGAATTCAAGCGGGAAAACAGCTGAACAAAAAAGTGATATTCGCCGCGGAGAGGCTTTGGAAGTGAAAGCTTTGGAAACGCCGGGAGAAGGTATTTCCGACGATACAGGCTCCACAGGTGAGTCGGGACATAGAGAGTATCGGCAGACGCGGAATTATAAAAACCGGCAGGAACAAAACGGAAATCGTTTCCACAAAGACCGCCGAACGACGCAGATGCAGGATTTTCGTGAAGGTTCAAGCGGAAATGGGCATACGCGGCCGAGTTTTTACGAAAGGTCTCAAAATCGTTTTCGTCAGGGACAGCAGGAAACAGGCGATTCTTCCGCACAGCAGCAGAGTGTGCAGGATACGCAGACACATGAGGGAAACGAGTTTCACAGCAGGGAAACGAAAAGCGAGTTCCGTGAAAAAAGCGAAAAAAGTGAAAAAAGACAATATTCAAACGAAGAACGCCCTCAGGTAAAAGGTATTCTCGATATAGCGGAGGGTGGATTTGGTTTTTTAAGATTTCATAATTTTCTTACAAGTGATAAAGACATTTATGTATCTCCTACGCAGATCCGGCGTTTTAATCTGAAAACAGGCGATAAAATAAAAGGAATATCCAGAAGACCGAACGAAGGTGAGAGATTCGGCGCTTTGTTGTATGTAAATACGGTGAACGACGATGAACCGGGAGTTTCTATGAGGCGGCCGAATTTTGAAGATCTTACGCCGATCTTTCCCTATGAGAGAATCAATATGGAGGGATCTACAGCAGATCTGTCCATGAGGCTGATCGATCTGGTGGCGCCTATCGGTAAAGGACAGAGGGGGCTTATCGTCGCTCCGCCGAAAGCGGGAAAGACGGTTCTTTTGAAAAATGTGGCGGCTACTATAGAACGCCAGCATCCGGGCGTTCATGTCATCGTTTTGCTCATCGATGAACGGCCGGAGGAAGTGACTGATATGCAGCGCTCCATCAGCGGAGATGTGATATATTCCACTTTTGATGAGCAGCCGGAACATCATGTCAAGGTGGCAGAGATGGTTTTGGCTCATGCCCAAAGGTTGGTTGAACATAAAAAGGACGTCGTAATTCTCCTGGACAGCATCACGCGTTTGGCGAGAGCTTATAATATGGTCGTTCCTTCTTCCGGGAAGACGCTTTCAGGGGGACTCGATCCGGGCGCGCTTCACAAACCGAAGAAGTTTTTCGGCGCGGCGAGAAAATTGGAAGAAGGCGGAAGCATTACGATTTTGGCAACCGCGCTCATAGAGACGGGAAGCCGAATGGATGACGTCATTTTTGAGGAATTCAAAGGTACCGGTAATATGGAGCTTCATTTGGATCGAAAATTATCGGAAAAGAGAATTTTCCCTGCGATTAATCTCAATAAATCGGGAACACGGCGGGAAGACCTTCTGCTTACACCAGAGGAATTGGAAGCTATCTGGAAGGTACGCCGCGCGCTTTCAAATCAGAGTACACAGGAAGTGACGGAGACGATTATCGATAATTTGGCGCATACGAAAAACAATCAGGATTTTGTAGAAATCGTAAATAAGACGAAGGTATTAGGTTAAGGGGTATGTGGTAATGGACTTTAGCAAGATATTTATAAAAGATGCCAATCCTACAAAAATGGGCGGCCAGGCTGTCATGGAGGGCATCATGATGAAGGGGGCAGACCGATCTGTCACTGCTGTCCGGCGGGCGGATGGCAGCATTAATATAAAGGAATCGCCTCTTCCGCCGAAAAAGGAATGGATGAGATGGCCCATTGTCAGAGGAGTGATGACTTTTGTGGATTCGCTTGTCACCGGGACGAAAACATTGATGTATTCTGCGAGTATCGTAGAAGAGGATATCGAGTATGAAGAGGAGGAAGCGGAGCCGGAATCACCGGGACGTCTGGAGCAGTGGATCGGCGATCGTTTTGGTGAAAAAGGCGTGTTTAATTTTCTTCTCTACAGCTCGGTTGCAATTGCGCTGATAATATCAGTAGGAGTTTTTGTCTTGCTGCCTACGTGGGTGGTAGGATTGTGTAAAGCATTTACCAGCAGTTCGATTCTTTTGAATCTCATAGAGGGAATCTTACGAATCGGTATGTTTATCATCTATGTAGCTCTGATATCGCAAATGCAGGATATAAAACGGGTGTTCCAATATCATGGTGCGGAACACCAGACGATCCACTGTTTTGAAAACGGGCTGGAATTAACGCCGGCGAACTGCGCGACATTTGAGACTCTTCATCCCAGATGCGGAACGAGTTTTATCATGTTCGTATTTATCATCAGCTTGCTGTTGTTCTCCTTTTTAGGATGGCCAAATGTGGCGATAAGGCTTGTTTCGAGAATCGTATTGATACCGGTGGTTGCAGGATTGTCATACGAGCTTTTGAGATGGGCGGGACGCAGTGATACCACTCTGGTGAAGGCGCTGAGCGTACCGGGGCTTTTGATGCAGAAGCTGACCACCAGAATTCCGGATGAGAGTATGCTGGAAGTAGCTATTGCGGCTGTGAATGTGTGTCTAAGCGATACTCCTCCAACAGAGCGTATCTTTGATACTGATGGAAAAGGAAATACTATCGACCGCGAAGTGTGGAAAAAAGCTGGAAAAATCGCTGAAGGAGACATCAGTCCGGAAGGATGTCAATCGCTGACAGGAGAAGCTGTTCAGACCGTAAATTCTTTCGGAGCGGATGTACATGATGAAAATAGTGAGGACTCTTTTGAGGCGCAGTGTTCACCGGAAGCGATGCAGGAGACGATTATCTTTGCAGAGCTTTTAAAGGAATTGGAGCGGCCGGATCCGGCGCGGAAGGAATCGGCGAAGGATCTCATGGAGACAGAAGCGATTCACAGCGTGGCAGAGGCTGCGGAGATGTTTGCGGAGAAACACGCGCAACAGACTGGAGTGTTGACGGAGGATGAACGGCGCGAGAATGTGGATTCTGAAGCTCAAAATGTTGAGGCGGGCAAAAAAACTCCGGAAAATGCAGAACGAGTAACTGAGACTGCTCCTGGTGCGGCGCTTGAGGGCGAAGATGCAGAGCTGTCGGGAGAAAAATTTGAAGAGGAGATTACGGAGTCTTTCGGCGAAATTTTCAGAAAGGAAACGATAGAGCTGACGAGTCGGCAGGTAGAGGAAATCATCGGGTCTTTTGAGCAGAAGCTTAACGAAGAGGTTGTCGAATCATCCGAAAACAAAGATGCGTCAGAAAATGCGGCTGGAGCAGGAAGCGTGAGCG
>CAZGBL010000074.1:8183-9249 GCA_964523955.1 uncultured Oscillospiraceae bacterium
GAGCGGAAAGCGTGAGCGCGGCGGAGAATGCGGGCGCAGCAGAAAGTATGAAAAAAGAGATACAGCAATAGTTTTTAAGCGATAAAGCGGCAGCAGGGCGCTGCACAGCCAGTAAAAATTGCTGTTGACGGCAGTAATCGTTGCGAAAAGAGTTGGAGATTTACGGAAAAAAGATGCTTATAACATTTGGAGATGTACTTGAGATTGGGATTCGCCGGCTTCAAGAGGCAAAAATAGCCGATGCGAAACGGGATGCGGAGAGTCTGCTTCTGTTTCTGATGCATGAGGATAAGAAATTTTTATTTCTTCATAGAAATGACGGTACAGATGAATACCATGCGGATGCTTATTTTGATCTGATTGACAGAAGGGCAGCCGGCGAACCGCTGCAGTATATCGTGGGAAGCCAGGAGTTTATGGGGCTTCCCTTCGATGTAAATGAATCTGTTCTCATACCCAGACAGGATACGGAGACGTTGGTGGAGCTTGCGTTAGAAAAGGCGAAGGAAAAGAAGCGTTCTCTGTCTGTGCTGGATCTTTGCTGCGGCAGCGGAGCCATTGCCGTATCCATGGCGCATTTTTTGCCGAAGGCAAAAGTAGTGGCTTGCGATATCAGCGAAGCGGCTCTGGAAGTGGCACGTAAAAATGCGGAAAAAAACGGGCTTGGCAATAGGATTGATTTTAGAGAATCGGATTTATTTTATGTTAAAAAAAAGAAAAAAACCGTTCAGATGAAAGAAGCTTTTGACATGATTCTTTCCAATCCGCCGTACATTCCGACGGATGTGATCGAGACGCTTCAGGCGGAAATAAAGGATCACGAACCGTTGACGGCATTAGACGGCGGCGCTGACGGGCTGGATTTTTATCGGAGGATTTCTGCGGAAGCGCCGCCAAATCTGAAAAAGAACGGGTTTTTGATCCTGGAGATCGGCGCAGATCAGGCTGACGCTGTGTCTGCTTTATTAAGTGAAGCTCAAGCCTATGATGAAATCGAGGTTCATAAGGATTTAGCGGGGCTGGACCGCGTGGTGATCTGCAGAAAGCAGTAATATTTTCTGTTTTG
>CAZGBL010000075.1:0-4500 GCA_964523955.1 uncultured Oscillospiraceae bacterium
CTCGTTTCCCTTGAGATAATCTTCTGCAGACATAGCCCTTTTTCCCGGCATCTGAAGCTTCGTGATCAACAGAATACCCGTCTTGCACGCGACCTGTATACCGCTTTTATCGGCAGAAAGTATCGTTCCCGGCGCTGCATCCGCCTGCCCCTCCAGAACTTCCGCTCCTTTGATTTTCATGCGTATATCACCGTACTGTGCCGTAACGCCAGGCCAGGAGCCTATTCCGCGCACGAGGCGTTCCAGCTGCTGTGCGCTCGTCGAGAAATCAGCGCGGCCTTCTTCCTTTGTCAGCATCGGCGCATAGCAAGATAAGGCGTCATCCTGCTTTTCCGGAGAAATATCGCCTGCAGCGATTTTAGGAATGTATTCCATAAGAAGATCGGCTCCCATCTGAGCCAACTCATCGTGAAGCTCGTCGGCGTCTTTTCTTTCGATCCTCGTAGCAACTTTCGCGATCATATCCCCCGTATCGAGTCCTTCCTCCATGTACATCAGTGTCACACCGGTTTCCTCATCTCCTTCGATGATGCTTCTCTGAATCGGCGCAGCTCCCCGAAAACGGGGCAGAAGCGATGCGTGAATATTGACGCAGCCCAGCCGCGGAATATCCAGCAGCGCTTTCGGAAGAATTTTTCCGTAAGCGGCTACCACGATAAGATCTGGCTCGATCTCTTTTAGTCTGTCGATAAATTCTTCGTTATCCTTTATCTTTTCCGGCTGCGCTACTTCTATTCCCCATTCCAAAGCAGCTTCCTTCACAGGCGGCGGCTGTACCTTCTTGCCGCGATCCCGGGCTCTGTCCGGCTGCGTCACAGCCAGTTCCACATGGTATCCGCCCTGAGCCAATGCTTTCAGCGGGGGCACCGCAAATTCCGGCGTTCCCATATATACAATTTTTAAATCGCTCCTCATTACTCTTCCAACTCCCAGATTTCCTGCGCTTTATCGATATACAGCACCCCGTTCAGATGATCCGTCTCGTGACAGAAAGCTCTCGCCAGAAGCTCTGTGCCTTCGTAGACGACTTCCTCTCCTTTTCTGTTCAGAGCCTTCACTTTAACGTAATTTGGTCTCGGAACCTCACCTGACTTTCCGGGAATGCTGAGACAGCCTTCATCGCCCACCTGAATACCATCCGTCTCGATGATTTCGGGATTGATCAGCTCGATGAGGCCTTCACCGATATCGATGACCACTATTCTTCTGAGAATCCCCACCTGAGGCGCAGCCAAGCCTACCCCGCCGGAATCGTAGAGAGTCTCTGCCATATCATCAAGAATCTGGCAGATTCTATCATCGATTTTATCTACCGGTCTGCATTTTTTTCTGAGAACGTCATCTCCGATCTGAACTATATTTCTTAACGCCATTGTATCTCTCCTCCTTGATCACGCAAATCATCTTCCTTCATCGGTGAAAGCCCGCATATCGCCCGTACGCCACAGCGCTTCATCTCAAAGCCATCCATTCACATTCAGAAAAATCATGTCAGGCTGTACGGATCAATTTCCACCAGCATCACCGATTTTGTATCAGCGCGCTCTATTCTACGCTGTTTTATCTCTGAGATTATTTTAAGATATTTCTCCGTTTTTTCCAACGGACTTTTTATCATAAAATGATATCTGTAGTTCTCGTTCATTTTACTCAAATACGCCGGCTGCGGAGAAAACAATTCTCCTCGTGCCGAAATTTCTGCGTCCTTCAAATAAAGATAGGCTTTCTGTGCCTCCTTCCGCGCAGCCGACTCTTCTTTATCGTAAAAAACCAATCGAATAATATTGGTAAAAGGAGGGTATCCCGAAAGACTTCTTATCATAAGCTCTCTTTGGTAAAATCCCTCGTAATCTCCTTTTGCAGCTGATTTAATCGCATTTTCCTCCGGCGAATACGTCTGAATTACCACTTCGCCCGGTTCATCGCCTCTTCCCGAACGCCCCGCAGCCTGTGTGATCAACTGAAACGTCCGTTCCGCCGATCGATAATCAGGAATATTCAGCGTCACATCGGCAGCGATGATGCCCACGACTCCGACATTCTGAAAATCGAGTCCCTTCGCCACCAGCTGTGTTCCCACAAGGATATCCGTCTTCCCCCGACGGAAAGCATTTAATATCCTTTCTGCATCCCCCTTTTTTTTCGCCGTATCTAAATCGAGCCGCGCCACCGTCCGGTCAGGAAAAGCGAGCCGCGCCATTTCCTCCACCTTTTCCGTACCGATGCCAAAGTGACGGATATATCCGCTGCCGCAGGAAGGACATACATCAGGAATTTTTACCCGTCTTCCGCAGTAATGACACTCTGCCATATCACTTGACTTATGATACGTCAGAGAGATGCCGCAGACGTCGCATTTCATCACATAGCCGCAGCTCCGACAGGACACGAAGGAAGAATAACCTCTGCGGTTTAGAAACAGAATCACCTGCTTTCCCTCCTGCAGCGCCTTCGACGCTTTTTCATACAGAGCCACGCTGAAAATACTTCGATTGCCCTTTCTTAATTCCCGCCGCATATCGGCTGTCTCGATGCGGGGCAGCGGCGTCTTGTTATACCGCACGGTCAGCCGAATTTCTCGATATTGACCCGAGGATGCTCTGAATTTTGAAACGATAGACGGCGTAGCCGTACCCAGAATGACGACTGCGGAGGACAGCCTTCCCCGCAGCACAGCCGTATCGACGGCATCGTACTTAGGTGTCATATCTGATTTATAGGACGCCTCGTGCTCTTCATCCACGATGATGGCTCCCACATTGTCAAAAGGAGCGAAAATCCCCAGACGGGCTCCGATCAGGATCTTAGCGCCGCCGTTTCTCACCCGCATCCACTGGTCATAACGCTGTCCCTTAGTAAGCTTGCTGTGAAGAACCGCAATATTTTCCGCTCCAAAACGGCTCATAAAGCGTTCGACGGTCTGCGGCGTCAGCGATATTTCAGGAACGAGAACGATCACCTGCCGTCCCTGCGCGAGAACACCGGCTGCAGTCTGCAGATAAATCTCCGTTTTTCCGCTGCTGGTTACGCCATTGAGAAGAAATGTCTCATGTCTCTTCTGGTCGATACACGGCGAAATCTGTTCCATAGCCGCAGCCTGCTGAGGCGTCAGAACAGGAGGTTCAGACGGTTCACAGGAAAAGCCCTCATAGGGATCCTTCCGATTGCCTCTCTTTGCGGCCTCTCCAGGCGGAATCATACATTTTACGGCATCGATATAGCGGCATAAGTACGTCTGACGCATCCATTCGCAGATGCTCACCAATTCCTCAGGCAGAGAAACAGCGCGGTCGACATCCTCCACCATCTTGATCTTCGCAAGGCTTATACCCGGATCCGGCTCGTCAGAAACAGAGAAGACATAGGCATCCTTCTTTCTGTTTCCTTTACCGAAAGGAACCCGCACCTTAGATCCTCTGAAAACATCGTCGAAATCACAGGCATAGGTATAAAGAGTATCTGTATGGTTGCTGGTATTATCGATGATCACTTTAACATATTTCAATGAAATTACCTCTTTTCAGATTCCTCTTCAAAGCTCTCCTGAAAACCGCTTTTTTCTCACGTTTGAACTATTTAAAGCGGAGCAAAGCTCCCGGCGCTTGTTATAATAGATCATCGGCGTCCGCCGCTTCTAAAGTCATCTCTTGGAGAAGACGCAGCCGCAATAATTCTGACGATAAATGCCGTATTCCTTCGACATTTCCACCGATCGCTTAAAACCATCTTTTTTCTTAAAACTCTCATCGAGAAAAGAAGGCTCGATATTTTTTTCCAATTCGTAGCCGATAGCATTAATTCTGCCGGTGTTCTTATGAGGACTCACCGACAGAGTCGTAGCAAATTCGTCGAAGCCGCCCTGTTCAGCGCGTTCTGCCGCTTTCTCCAACCGAAGGCGGAAACAGATATCGCACCGTTTTCCATTCTCCGGCTCCTGCTCAAACCCTCTGACCGCCTCAAAAAAAAGTCCAGGATCATAAGGACCGTTTTCCAGCTTCACATCCGCCTCTGCTGCACGGCTTTCATTAAACTTACGGACTGCCTGCTGCTGCGCTTCCCAGCGTCTCTCATATTCCGCTTCATCCGTAATATTGGGGTTATAAAAATAAACCGTAAGATCGTACCGCTCTGCCAATCGTTCGATCACGGCTGTACTGCAGGGACCACAGCAGCTGTGAAGCAGCATCGTCGGTCTGATTCCGTCGGCAATTTCCTTATCTTTCATAACTTTCTGATTATTTTTCATATTTATTCGTCCATTTTTATGCTGTTCACGATTTTGCTTATTTTTATTGTATAATAAGTGTAAAATGATTGGAATTTTCAGCGGTTTACCGCGTTGAAATTCTTCCGTTAAGCTGCGAAAATGCGAAAAAGCGGGAACATCTGGTGCTCATGGCAGGCAAAGCTTCACCCGCTGGCACGAGCATTGTTTAAATTATATCACAAATCATTGTCATAGTTCGTGTGTTACCAAAAACATCTGATTATTTAAGGCGG
>CAZGBL010000075.1:4600-9187 GCA_964523955.1 uncultured Oscillospiraceae bacterium
ATCTGGCGCTTGTTATAGCTAACCTCAAAACTATGATTTCTCGTTTTTTGTAAATTCATGGGGGAATGAAGGAATGTTCAAGAACGGAGCACATTATAATGGCGTCGGACCATGGCTGAAAGAGCGGTTCGGTATGAGAATTTCAAAGGTTTCGATCGACGGCGGTTTTACCTGCCCGAACCGTGACGGAACCCTGGGAACAGGCGGCTGTACTTTCTGCTCGGAATCGGGCTCTGGAGATTTTGCGGGAACGAGGATTCAGACTGACCTTCTTCACATCGAAGACACGAAATCTCTCTGTGTAAAGTTTCATAACGCATCTCGTACCGTCAGTTCCTCTTCCACCCGTTTTCCTCTGCGTAACGTGCCGTCTGTGACAGCACAGATAAACGCACAAGTCTCCGCGCTGCATAAAAAATGGAACGACTCTCAATGTATCGTATATTTCCAAAATTTTACAAATACCTACGCCCCTGTCTCTATTCTCAGAGAAAAATATGAAGAAGCTCTTGCTCACCCTCTCTGTGTGGGTCTTGCTGTCGCCACACGGCCAGACTGTCTCGGCGATGATATTCTAGATTATCTCGCAGAGCTGAACGACAGAACATTCCTCTGGGTGGAACTGGGACTGCAGACTGCTCATGAATCCTCTGCACTGTCGATCCGCCGCGGTTATCCGCTCTCCGTCTATGACGAAGCTGTAGACAGACTGGCTTCCCGCGGTATCCGCGTGGTTACACACTTAATTGCAGGCCTTCCGGGAGAATCCCGGGAGATGTTCCTCGACAGCGTTCGCCATGTTATCTCACAAAATATTTTCGGCATAAAACTGCAGCTGCTGCACATCATGAAAAACACAGTCCTCGCAGCTCAGTGGCAAAGAGAAAGAGATTTTCCACTCGACTCCCCCTTATCGATTCAACCTCTGGAAAAGGAAGAGTACATCTCAATGATCGCTGACGCCTTAGAAATCATTCCTGCCCATATCACAATTCACCGCCTCACCGGAGACGCTCCCAAGGAAACCCTTCTGGCCCCGCTGTGGAGCCGAGATAAAAAATCGGTTCTAAACGGCATCAATATGGAACTGAAACGACGCTCTTCTTATCAGGGCAGCCGTTCTCAATAGCCATCCGTCGCGCTCCCCACCCTAGGTACGAGCAGCTGCCGCCTTGAAAAACATGATTTACCTTTACGCTCCCTTCGCGGCATACACTCCTCATCCTGGGTTCGCGCAGCCGCCGCCGGATTATTTTTCTCCTTCAAACCGTCCGTCGTTATAGTGCTTGCGACACAGAGAGACGTACATATCGTTGCCGCCGATCTCGATCTGTTCGCCTTTGCGAACGAATTTTCCGTCGATAATCCGCGCCACCATGTTCGCCTTCCTTCCGCACCAGCAGATCGTCTTGATTTCTTCGATTTTATCGGCATAGACGAGCAGATAATAGGATCCCTCGAACAATTCATTGCGAAAATCGTTTTTCAGCCCGTAACACATTACCGGACATTCGCAGCTGTCCACAATCTCTACCAGCTCCTGCACATGATGCTTCTTTAGAAATTGAGCCTCATCGATTAAAACGCAGTCGATTTTCTGTTCCATGCTAGCTTCCATATAGATTTCAAGAATATTCGTTTCGTCAAAAACAGGGATCGCTGGTCTGGATAAGCCGATCCGCGACTTTACGACACCTGTACCAAATCGATCATCCAGTCCCGATGTGAGCACGAGAACATGTTTGCCGCGCTCTTCATAATTATATGCCACTTTGATCAGTTCGATGCTCTTTCCCGCATTCATCGTACTGTATCTGAAAAATAACTGAGCCATTTTTTCCTCCTGCCGCATCGATTCTATCAGAAAAGCATACTGAAAATCATCGACTCTTCTTTTGCTTTCACTACGCAGATCATCGGTATTCCACTTTCCTCGTATAAAATGCCATGTATATGGCTGCCCGCCTCTACTTCCTTCCGAAGATAATCGCGGATTTCGCAGGTAATCTCTTCCCCCGGATACAGCGCCGGTATTCCAGGCGGATAAATTGTCACCTCAAACGCGGCAGTTCTCCCTTCTGCCTCCGCAAGGGAAATCACTTCATGCTCTGCATAAAAAGCTTTTCTAGGTGATGAAACAGAATGATGTTTTAATGACGCCGTCTGACAGCGCCTTATATCTATTTCTTGTTCCATTTTCTCTCTATCGGCATTTCCGCTGTGCTTTGCTGAAATCGTCTTCAATGCGCGCACCAGAGCATCGAAATCCCTCTTTTGGGTTCCGCTGCCCGCTACAGCTATGATATAAAATCGATCCGAAAATTCTACATCGATATGATATTCTCTGGCGAGCATTTTGGCCAGTTCTCCTCCGCTGATCCCCAGCTCTGCCGCCGATATCAGCAGACGGGAGCCCTCCAGACGCCGAATCATACCGTGGGCATCTTCAAAATGAGTAACACATCGCATCCCTTCGATTTTATCGATTCTGTCTGCCGCCGTTGAAACTATCTCTAAAACATTCTTCCAGATCGGCCCACCAGACTTTGCCATAGTACAGCGAACCGCATCTAAAGAAGCCATGAGAAGATAAGAGGGACTCGTACTGTTCATCAAGCTCACATGATATTTGAGCCTCTTTCGATCCACCAGATCTCCCCTGACATGCAGCATAGAACTCTGTGTCAAACTCCCGAGCATCTTATGCGTGCTCTGTACCGAAATATCACATCCTGCGGAAAGCGCCCCAACCAAGCCTTCCTGATTCGTAAAATAGAGCTGCGCGCCGTGAGCCTCATCTGCGATGACAGCCGCGCCGTACGAATGGCATAGATCCACAATTTCCTTTATTTGGCTGTATGTACCGTAATATGAAGGATACGTCAGAACGATTCCTCTGATACCCGGATTTTTTTCCAGCGCCTCTTTTATCTCGGAAACGCTGATTCCACATGGGATCGCCAATGCCTCGTCGAATTTATTTTCAATATATATCGGCATAGCGCCGCTTAAAATCAGCCCTCGTGTCACCGATTTATGACAGTCGCGGCATACGAGAATCGGCGCTTCTTCATATGCCACCGAAGCCACCGCCGCCATCATTCCTGCCGTTGTACCGTTCACCAGGAAAAAAGTCTCCTCCGCTCCAAAAAGATCGGCTGCCAGCGCCTGTGCCTCTGCGATAACGCCTTCCGGGCAGTGCAGGTCATCAAATCCATCGATCTCTGTAATATCCGCTCGGAGCATTCGTTCCGAAAATAAAGCCGCTGCAGCTTCTGTCATCTGTCCCTGAACATTCCCTTTATGACCGGGAATATGCAGCGATATTCTGTCTGAATCGACGTATTCTGTCAATCGCTCTGCCAGCGGCATTTTGTCTTGCTTATCCTGATTCAACGAACTATCCTCCTAAAATACTGCTCGATTTCATCCGGTTTCATATGGCCTTTTACCTGAAATATTCCCAATAAGCCGTGCTGAAATCTTCAGCTAAATCGTATAGAATACGCAACAGACGCCAGGAGCTTTCGCTCCGCCGGGTTTCGGCAGAGGACATCCGCGCTTGCTATATAACGAAAAATTCCCCCAGACCATCTGAGGGAATTTATTCTTATGGTGCCCAGACTCGGAATCGAACCAAGGACACGGGGATTTTCAGTCCCCTGCTCTACCTACTGAGCTATCTGGGCAAATGGAGCGGAAGACGAGATTCGAACTCGCGACCCTCGCCTTGGCAAGGCGATGCTCTACCACTGAGCCACTTCCGCAAATACGATATTAAAAAATGGCGATCCGGAACGGGCTCGAACCGTCGACCTCCAGCGTGACAGGCTGGCATTCTAACCAACTGAACTACCGGACCGCATACTTCTGAAACTGTCTGTCCATACTTAAATCGCAATTCTAACCTGCATTTCAGCAATAAAAAAATTCTACAGGATATTCCCGAGAATCTGCCATAGATGCCTGTTATTCGATTTTCCAGACCATCTCAGAAAAATTATGGTGGGCGTTATAGGGTTCGAACCTATGACATCCTGCTTGTAAGGCAGACGCTCTCCCAGCTGAGCTAAACGCCCATAATTAACAACTTATTAAACTGAATTCCTTGGTGCCCAGACTCGGAATCGAACCAAGGACACGGGGATTTTCAGTCCCCTGCTCTACCTACTGAGCTATCTGGGCACATTTTGGTGGGCCATCAGGGACTTGAACCCCGGACCTGCCGGTTATGAGCCGGATGCTCTGACCAACTGAGCTAATGGCCCTAAATGAGATGGTCGGGGTGGCAGGATTTGAACCCGCGACCCACTGGTCCCAAACCAGTTGCGCTACCAAACTGCGCTACACCCCGAAGCAATTTCTCACCGTGTCAATATTATTTATTTTAACACGCTTTTCACGTACTGTCAAGAGGAATTTTTATTTTCTCAACTCTTTGGACTCATCGGAAAACTTTGTCTTCCCCTTTGCTCCTTTGGTATTATAGGATAAATTCGGTGCCATTTCAATAGTTATTTTTCACTTTTTCTCACTTAGATGATTTATGCGGTGAAACATGATTTTTTTCAAATAATTTTCTTTAAA
>CAZGBL010000076.1:0-9184 GCA_964523955.1 uncultured Oscillospiraceae bacterium
GCGGGGGACATCTGGCGCTTGTTGCGGGATCCTCCTATTTCATCGCCGCCACTTCTTCAAATTCCTTCACGATTTCTTCCGAAGGCGCCGGTGTTGCCAGACTGACGATCACGTTTACGAGACATGCCACGATAAACGCAGGCAGGAGCTCGTAAATGCTCCACGCGCCGCCCAGCGGAGCGATCAGATATTTCCAGATAAATACCATAGCGCCGCCGGCGATCATTCCTGCCAGCGCGCCCCACATATTAGAACGCTTCCAGAACAGAGCTAAGAGTACTACCGGACCGAAAGACGCGCCGAATCCTGCCCACGCGAAGGATACGATATTAAATACAGAGCTGCCCGGATCCCTTGCCAGAAACAACGCGATAAGGGCGATAACCACAACCGTAACCCTCGCCATAACAACCTCGCCTTTTTTAGAAATATCGAGGTGGAATACCTCCTTTAACAGGTTCTGTGAAACACTGGAAGACGCGGCTAAAAGCTGAGAATCCGCCGTGGACATGGTGGCTGCCAAAATACCCGACAGAATGATACCTGCCACAAATGCCAAAATAATGCCATGACCCGCTAAAAGATTCGCGATATTCACGATAATCGTCTCAGAATCGGAACCTTCCAGCACAGGAAGCTTACCCGTTTTAGAGATGCCATATCCCACGATACCGATGAGAACGGCCGCGGACATAGAAATAACTACCCATACCGTAGCGATACGTCTCGAAAGTCTGAGCTTTCTGTCATCCTCAATCGCCATAAATCTAAGGAGAATATGAGGCATTCCAAAATATCCGAGACCCCACGCCAGCATCGACGCGCTGGTAAGCGTGCCATAAGGAAGAGATTCTCCTGACGCAGGATCATATGTCTCCGTCAGGCTGAGATATCCAGGAAGAGCCTCCGCATTAGAGACGACGGCGTCCCAGCCTCCGGCCGCATTGATACCGAAGCCGAGAATCACCAGCAGCGCGACAGTCATGACGATACTCTGCAAAAAGTCAGACGTGCTCGCAGCCATAAACCCGCCCAGCATCGTATAGAATACGATAACCGCCGCGCTGATGACGGTAGCCGTCATATATTCCACGCCGAACAGCGAGTGAAACAGCTTTCCGCAGGCTGCAAAGCCTGACGCAGTATATGGAATAAAGAAGATAATAATAACGATGGCAGCGATCGCCACGAGAATTCCTTTTTTATCGCGGTAACGCTCCGAAAAAAACTGCGGAACTGTAATGGAATTGTTCGCTTTAACGGTATAACGTCTGATGCGCTTCGCCACGATCAGCCAATTAAAATATGTACCGAGCGCTAATCCCAGAGCTGTCCAGAACGCGCTGGCGCATCCCGTAAGATACGCCACGCCCGGCAGCCCCATCAGAAGCCAGCTGCTCATATCAGAAGCCTCTGCGCTCATAGCCGTAACAAACGGTCCGAGCTTTCTTCCGCCGAGATAGAAGTCGCCCGCGTCAGAATTTCGCTTCGCGTACACGACTCCGATTCCCATAACCACGAGAAGATAGAGTATGATGGCGACTGTCATTACGATTTGTGAAGTAGTCATAAATCTCTCCTCCTTACTTCATCAAGTATACCGGATGCTGCGCTGCCTGCCACAGGCCGTGCCGCGCCCTGAATCAGTACCGCCGCGTCAAAGAGATACCGATCCGCGCCGCTGTCCGCCATAGACTACGACTGCGCCATCTGTGTGAGTACATCGGCTGCGAGGCCGGTGAGCTCCGCCACAAAAGGAATATCCAGTTCCTGCTTCTGCTTTACATGCACATAGATCGTAAGGCCCTGTTCCTGCGTGATGACGCCATTTTCAGCGCAGAAATTGATATAACAAGCCGCCTCTTCCAAAAGCGGATTATCGATATTAACCTCCTGATCCGCGTCAAATTTAGAGATCACCTCGTTAATCACGTCACAGAGAGCGAGTCTGATCATACTGGCACGGACAAAATCCTCAGGCTTACGCACCTTAAATGCAAATTCATTTTTTTCTATCTGATAAACAGGAATTCCTGTAAACTCAGCCACTTCTTCCGCGCTCATCGGCGTGTGATTTTTTCCTTCAAACAAAGAATCTCGTTCTTCCTCTGTAATCACCTGAGCCACCGTACAGAAACGGACGGATTTTTCATATTTATTCTGAACCACTTCCGGACTCTGTCCGAATTCCGGATCCGGTTCAGGGAAATTTCTGTAATCGCACAGCGATTTTCTGAGAAGCTGATCCGCATTCACATACTTGACAACCGTTCTGTAATTGCTGTTTTTTCTGGATTTTTTCTTCACATGCTTTATATTTTTTGCATCTGCCATAATAGCCTGCTCCTTAACCGTTTACTCTTTTTATCGCCTCCGCGATTTTCGCAGGAATCCTGCGGCAGGCCTGCTCGCTGATCGCTGAAATAGCGATGCGGATTCCGCCGCCGATGGCGATGGCAAAGATTCTTTCCTTCTGAAGCTCTTCGTTTACAGCGTCGTCATTATCACATGGAATCGTTATAAAAAATCCTGCGCTGAACGGACACGTCTCTAAGCCGGCCTCCGCCGCCGCTTCCTTGAATGCTTTACATCTTATAGAAAGAAGATTTTCATACGCCTTTCTCTCCTCAAACACTTTTTTGAGAAGAACCTCATCTTTAAAGACCTTAGCGATGGCTGCCTGTCCTGCTCTTGCAGAATTTGACCAGGAACCTCTGCTGGAATAGGAAGCCACGCGCTTAAATTCAGCTGCGATCTCTTCGTTCTGCGTGATGCATAACATCGCGCCCGTCCGGAGACCATAGAAGGTGAATCCCTTAGATGCGCTGAATCCCACTACCGTGAGAATATTGTCCGGCATATCGCCGAATTTAGGCAGGAATTCTCTCGCTTTATCGGAATCTCCTGCAAAATCGATATAGGCGATATCCAGGAAAAACGTGATCTTTTTACCGTCTGCCGCACATTCCTTCAAAATCGAGATAATCTGATCCCATGTCTCGCCGGAAGGCGTGTAGCCTGTCGGATTATGAGCCGGAGCGTTAAAAATGATAACGAGGCTGTCCTGAACCTCAAGAATTTTTTCAATGCTTTCCTTAAAAGATGCGAAATTAAAATTTTTGCTATCGTCAAACATTTCATACGTGGCAATCGAACGTCCGATTTCCGACGCGATCACCTGATAAGGGCTCCAATGCCAGTTAGACGTCAGAACCTGATCGCCGGGTTTGGAGTAATTGGAAATCGTATTGCGGATCGATCCGGTACCTCCCGGCGTAGCGCAGGCCTCGATATATCCCTCAGGGATATAATTTCCGAAAACCACCGTTTTTATGACGTCCAGATATTCCGGCGTACCTGCGATCGGCGCGTATTCCGCAAATTCCTGGGGCGTCATACTCTTCAGAACATCTACCATAGAAGAAAGAACGATGAGATTCCCATCATCGTCGAGAAGCGCCCCGATGGTGGCATTGACGATGTTTTCCTTCCCATACTCTGCCGCCGCTTTTTTCGCCAGCTGGCTGATGCCGAAAATCTTATCTTTTCCCGTGATTTCCCGTCCGTTTCCCTCTGCAAAAATATAATCCATTTTTCATTTACCTCTGTTTCGTCTTTTCTCCTCAATTTTTATACATAGCTTTTACAACACTACAGTGAAAAAGCAAAAGCGAAAGGAAAAGAGCCTGCTCCCGGCGATGGGAACCCGGCTCCTCATCTGAAATTTGTATACGTTTTTACTCAGTCTATTATATTATCTAACAATTTCCTAATCAAGGCATAAACTGCATTTTTGCACACAATTCCAGTAAATAAATACAGAGAAAATGATCCTGTTCGTATGTTTACGCGGAATCGAGGCAAGAATAGGAGTGGAGGTGGTACGAATTGAATCATCAAAATGAAAAAAACGGCAATTCCGTCAAATCGGCTGCGGCCAGAAAAATCATCATCGCTCTGCTGACACTTTGCCTGATCGGCGGACTGACGATTTACGCAATCAATCATGCGATACAAAACGCGTCTCTGACGGAAATATCTTACGAACAGGACACGGATCCTTCTGCAGATCCCGATACCAGCGTTTCCGCCAGCATTCCCATCACAGACAGCTTAGAAGGCGCAGATACATCAGAAAAAACGGATGAAAGCCAGGAAGATGGAAAACAGACAGATTCCGCCGGTATCATGCCTGTACAAGGCGAGATCACAAAAGCGTACAGCGGCGACAGTCTCATATATTCCGAAACGCTGGAGCAGTATATCTGCCACAAAGCGACAGATATTTCCGCTCCTGCCGGAAGCCCTGTCTGCGCGGTCATGGCCGGTACAGTGACTGAAGTCGGCAAAGACGACAGATACGGTTCTTATGTAGCTGTTACCCACGGAAACGGCCTGGAAAGCCGGTACTGCTGTCTCAGTGAAACTCAGGTTCTCGAAGGAGATGTAGTATCCAGGGGTGATAAGATCGGTATCGTCGGTGAAGACGCCCTTTTCGAGAAAACGGAAGGTCCGCATCTGCACTTCGAGGTACGAAAAGACGGCGTGCTGATCAATCCCGATGAAATAACAAAATAACGGGAGTGACGGCGCGGCATGCCCGTCATACCACAAAGGAATGTCTCGCGGTCAAGACATTCCTTTTTTATTTCTGTACTTTTTTCTGGTCGCCAGTCCTCCTCTGATATGGCGCTCTGCTTTATTGTTGTCAAGCACAAGCTTTACCTCGCCGGCAAGCGCCGGATTCAACTCACTCAGCCGCTCTGTCAGATCCTTATGGACGGTGGATTTACTGATTTTAAAATGTTTCGCTGCGCCGCGCACCGTCGTCTGAGTCTCGATCACATACGCCGCCAGCTCCAGGACACGCTCCTCAATATAATCCTTCATATATTTCTGACCCCTTTCGAGATGGAAAAGTCTATAGAAAACTATATGCGGATTATATTTTGATTATGATTCGTAAGTCATGAGGCAAGCGCCCCTTTCGGGCTTTATCGCTCCATTTACTGTCTCTGCTTTCGATATCTTCTGAATCCCGCCGCCGCGATGAGGAAAACGACCAGAAGCAGCAGCAAGATAACGATGAAAGGATTGTCCGCGACGGTATCCTGAATCACCTCAAACATGGTGACGTCTTCCTCTGCCGGTTCTTCCTCCGCAGGCTCCTCCGGCTCGCTGCCGCCTCCGCCGCTGTCGGGTTCTGATACGGCCTGCGGCTGCTCCGCTGCCTCAGGCTCCGTTACGCTGTTCTCCGCCGCGGCAGGTACAGTGATCAGCGTGTATTCGGAGCTGGACGGGTTATCCGAGAGGGCCGGTATATTCGGAGCAGCTGCGCCCGGCTTTCCGGAGCCATTGTTTTCGCCTCCGGAAGGCGTTTTGCCCTCACCTTTTCCGGTTCCCGGCTGTGTTCCGCTCCCCGTTCCGGCTCCGCTGCCGCTGCCTTTTCCGCCGCCGCTGCCACTGCCTTCACCCGTTTCCGGCTCCGCGACAAGTTCTTCCTTTTTCACAAATTGCGAAGATACAAGCTTCGATGTAACGGTCTGATCCAGACTCGCCTGAACGATCGCCTGCCAGCAGTCCTGCAGCGTAAATTCTTTGCCGTCTACAGACAGGCTGCTCTGTTCTCCGCTCTTATTCACATGGAGAACCGTGACGTCCTGAAAAGCGTTCTCCTGAACATCTTCATAAGTATAATACCATGTGCCGTCCTCAACGGTTTCCGTCTCCGTACGTTCGGTAATCTTCTGCGACGTGTCATTCACATCAGCCGTGACGTATATCTTGCTTCCCGGCACCGCATAAATCACATCGAGTCCGCTGCAATAGCTGTTTCCCAGAGTGAGGACGCCGTCGGCTCCGCTCGTATCGACTCTGACCGGCACCACAGATTCTCCGGAATCCCAGATCAGAGCAGGATAACCGTCTCGCTGGGTCCATGTGCCGAGATCCTTTCTTCCGCTCTTATCCTCCGAAATGCTGCCGTTGTCTTCATACACCAGGCCGCTGTATCCCAGCAGATACGCTGCCGCGCCGCTGTAGAAAGACTCCTGAGCCATAATAAAAGAGTTCTCTGTCGTGACAGCTCCTTCCATCTCCGTCGATTCAAAACAGATCCCCGTGCCGGAAGAATCGTCGAGAGCGTAGCAGGAGACGATACTCGCATGGCCGTCGTGAACTGATCCCAGAATCAGACCCTTCGCACGAAAACGCTCTTCATACTTTGAATCGACGGAATCCGACGACGCCGTACCCAGCATGAGGCACCGGGTAATCGTACTCTCTCCGCAGACGTCTCCCACGATGCCGCCCGCTGCAGAAACGTTATTTTCCCACCTATATACAGATGGCAAATAACATTTTTTGCATATCGACGCCACATCAGAAGAATTGATGCAGTCGCTTATTTCGACATCAGAAATAATCCCTGCAATCCCTCCAGACGAAACCTGATAGCTCGATACGCCACCATTCACATTCATTATAACTCCACAATATATTTCCCCCCTGTTTTCACAAAACGAAAGCTTCCCCTGACTCATTCCTCCGACAATTCCTCCGTTGGTATTTGCCCAGTCAGTTAAAACGGAAAGGCTCCCTTCGATTGCGTACTGCCAGAAGCCCATTGACGTTGCAAACTCATCATTTGGCTCAGTATAATTATGTACCACATTTCCGGCGTTGAAGCATTTTTCCACATCTCCGCTGCTTAGTCCTGCAATGCCTCCCAGATATGCCACTTCTTGAAAAGAAGAAACGTTTCCCTCGTTCGTACATTCCGCGATATCTCCGAAGCGAACCGCTCCCGCAATTCCGCCGGAAATATTACAGCCAATGTATCTGTTTTCTACCTTGCCGCTGTTTCTGCATCCAGAGATGTATGCGGGATGGGCGGAAGAATCGTCAACCTGGGCGACGATTCCCCCGAATATCCAGGCTTCTCCGCTGAGATTCGCCTCATTGACACAATTCTCTATAAACGTATTCTCCCCCGCATATCCCACGATGCCGCCGATATATCCTATACAATATTGCTCCGAAAGTCCGGTCTGGGTCAGGCGCTGCAAGCCCTGTATGCTCCCGGATACCCTGCAGCCGCTGACAGTTCCTCCGTCCAGCTTTCCTATGACGCCGCCCACTATCATACCATGATAAGACTTTTTCTCATAAAACTGCCCTGCCACATCGATCTCCACCTCCAGCTCCAGATCCAGGATCTCCGCGTCCTCCCCACAGCCGAAGAAGCCTGCATAGCCTTCAATACCTCCGTCGATGGCGTCCACCAGCAGACTGCTGACGGTTTTTCCGTTTCCGTCAAAACTGCCGCGGAACGGACTGCCGCTGTCCTCTCCGATGGGCGTCCAGGGACGCTTATTCAGGTCGATATCCTCTGTCAGTATGAAGTGGGTTCCTTCATAATCCGTTCCGGCGTTCACGTCGCTTTGCAGCTTTGCCAGCTCCTCTGCCGTAGAGATCTCGTACGGAGCCTCCTCCGTCCCGTCTCCCGCCGCAAAGCTCTCCGACACAGCTCCGTTCCAGATCACCGTCTTCTTCCAGACGGCTGTAAACACGATATTTCGCTGATCCGACACGATCTCTGCCGAAGTCCCCGGATTATAGACAAAGTCATCGCCGGAAAGCTTCCAGCCCACAAATCGATAGTAGTAGCCTTCTCCCGCGTCCGGCGGTGTAAATGTATTTTCCGGCAGAATAACCGTATTTCCGTCCGCCACAATAACAGGCTCCGGCTCCTCCCCGGCAATCTCATTTTCTTCGCCTTCAATACTTCCTCTGCGGAAGTATACCTCGTGCTCCAGCTTCCAGATCGCCTGGAAGGTGGTGTTGTAATACACGCCGAAGGTCTCTCCCGGAGCGTAGGCATAATCGCCTACCGTGTCATACCATCCGGTCATGATGTAGCCCGCCCGTTCCAGTGTACATCCCGGCAGAGTAATATTCGCGCCCGAAAAGCACTCTAACGGCTCCGGAACTTCGCCCGTAATGACAGCATCGCCCCGGCTTCCCGGAGAAAACTTCACGGTATAGCTGATGACCCATTGAGCTTCCGCCGTGACATCGTACGCCGGCATAGTATAAGATGCTCCGACAGCGACATAAAATGTTTTCGTCTGTTCTTCACTGTCGGTATAGGTGAGCTTCCAGTTCCGGAACAGATGGCCTTCATAGCTCAGCCCGTCTGCCGAAGGCAGAACGATCATCTCTCCTTCCACCGCCTGGAAGCTTTCCGGCAGTTCTCCCTGAACGCCGCCCGAAGCCGAGCTTCCTCCGTAAGATACGCCGGTGGAGAAGGTGACATCATAGAGCCTGCTCCACACTGCCGTCAGTGTCACATAGCCGTTTCCGGCGAGATACACATCCCCGGGCTCATATAACTTCTGCTCTGCAGTATCGCTTTCATCATCATTCTCTGTAAGATCCGAAGTCCCTGTATCGCCTCCGCTGCCTGAGAGGTCTTCACTGCTCCCGGAAACTTCTCCCGCATGCCATCCCATAAAACGATAGCCTTCATATGTAAAATAATCATTCCCATCCGGCATCACGAACTCCGAGCCCTCGTCCAGCGATATCATCAGATTCTCTGCTTCGACGCCTTCCTTTAATTGCGCTTCCATCGGCCCTTTATCCAGAGTCACTCTCAGAGAACCCGCTTTTCGGAAAACCGCATAAAGCTTCACGTCACCTTCGATAGCCGATGCATCGTATTCATCGAGAAGACTCTCCGTATCGAATACCTGTCCGTCCTCGTAAGTCAGCGACCATCCCAGGAAGTAATTTCCGGCGCTCTCAGCCTTTTTCAGGCTCAGCGCTCCATCCGCCGGTATCACGGGAAAAACCGGATCCGGAAGAGAGGCTCCTGTCACCGCCCCGCTTCCGTCGCTCATGCCTCCGTCCGCAAAGCTGACTTTCCAGCCTGTAACCACCTTAATGGCGTCGCTGTAAACCGTCTTAGAGGTATCCGCATAGTCAGCGGAGCAGATGATACGCAGACGGTAATATTTTATGCCTGCTTCTCCGGCATCAACACGACAGGTAAAAGTATCATTTCCCTCTCCCGAATAAGCAGCATAGCTTTCCCCATCCTCTGAAACCTGCCACTGACAGGATAATGTGACCAGACTGTCGGAATTTACAACAGAAACACTGGGTTCACAGCTGTACTCAT
>CAZGBL010000077.1:0-9116 GCA_964523955.1 uncultured Oscillospiraceae bacterium
TGTGCAGGTGTGCAGGTGTGCAGGTGTGCAGGTGTGCAGGTGTGCAGGTGTGCAGCCCTCTGCAGTAATGATTTATCAAATGTGTCGTGCCCCTTGCTTTGGCCAGGGGGCGTCAACGATCTGAAGAGATAAAAGGGAGAACGAAATTTGATCAGATTTAATAACGATTATAATCACGGGGCCCATCCGGCTGTTTTAGAAGCCCTGGCGGCGGCAAACGATGAAAGCTACGGCGGATACGGGCTGGATGAATGGTGTGACAAGGCGGCGGAAGAGATTAGGAAATGTGCGGAGTGTCCCGATGCTGCAGTTCATTTTCTGGTAGGAGGCACACAGGCTAATTTTACGGTGATCTCAGCGGCGCTCAGGCCTTATCAGAGTGTGATCAGTGCGGATACAGGACACATTCACGTCCATGAAACAGGAGCGGTGGAGCGTGCCGGACATAAGATCATTGCGCTTCCATCCGAAAATGGAAAAATTTCAGCAGAACAGGTGGCAGAGCAGGCGGAGATTTATCGTACAAGCGGTGTAAAGGAGCATATCACACAGCCGAAAATGGTCTATCTTTCCTTTCCTACAGAATACGGAACGCTTTATTCCAAACAGGAGCTGGAGGCGATCAGCGCCGTCTGCAGGACGTACGGTTTATGGCTGTTTATCGATGGCGCGCGGCTGGGGTATGGTCTCGGTTCGGAGCAGGCCGATGTAACGCTGCCCGACCTGGCTCGCTGTGCGGACGTCTTTTACTGCGGCGGAACGAAGTGCGGTGCATTATTCGGAGAGGCTGTAGTCATTACGAATCCTGTACTCAATGTGGACTTCCGCAGCTATATCAAACAGAATGGCGGAATGCTGGCAAAGGGCTGGCTTTTGGGTCTGCAGTTTTACACCTTATTTCGGGACGGTCTGTATTTTGAAATCACCAAAAAGGCAGATGTGCAGGCGATGCGTATAAAAAAGGCGTTTGCTGAAAAGGAAATTCCTGCCTACATCGAAAGTTTTACAAATCAACAGTTCGTGGTGGTAGAAAACAGCGCCGCGGAGAAACTGGCAGAAAAATATATCTATGAATTTGAGACGAAAATAGACGAAAATCACAGCTGCATTCGTTTTTGCACGAGCTGGAGTACCACCGATGAAGAGGTGGATGAGCTGATCCATGATATTAAGATGCTCTGACAGTATGAGGAGACAGGATCGATGAATCATTTAGGAACGCGGCTCATATATACGGATCGGCTGAAACTGAGACCTTATCGGAGAGGCGATGAATATCAGATGTACCGCAATTTTCTCGGAGATCCTCTGGTAACGAGATATGTAACGTGGGAAACTTATCAAAGCGTCGGCGTGACGCGGGAGCTGCTCCAGCTTCATCTGCTTCAATACGAGCGGAATCCGCACCGCTATTACGAATGGGCGATCGAAGCTGATGGAGCGCTGATCGGTTCCGTGGATGCCTTTCACATTGAAGAGAGCGTCCGGGCATGTGAAATCGGCTGCGTGGTAGGCAGTGCGTACTGGGGCAGAGGAATCGCTACGGAAGCGATTCAGGCTGTGATCTTTTTCTTGTTTGAAGAAGTAGGCTTTCACAGAATTTCGGCAACGTATCATGCGGAAAACACGGCGGCAGGTATTATTTTACAAAACGCCGGTATGCAGTATGAAGGACGGTTTCGGTCAGCCGTGCGAAATAAAGACGGTACGATGAGCGATCTGATCTGCTGCGCGGTGCTCAGGGAAGATCTGTATGAATGAAAGCCGAAGAGATAGAAGGATTTTGTGTTTAGAGAATATCGATCGCATAGGAGACAGAAAATGGATCATAACAGAAGAACTGCATACGACGTTCTTTTTGCGGTGGAAGCGAAAGGAGCCTATTCGAATATCGCATTGAATGATGCCGTAAAAAAGCGCTCTCCCCAGGACGAAGCTTTTGTACGCAATCTGGTGTACGGCGTTTTGGAGAATAGGATTTATTTAGATTATAAATTGTCGAAGCTGGTGAAATCAGGGCTGAAAAAGGTGCGTCCTCAGGCGCTGACGCTGCTGCGTATGGGAGCGTATCAGATCGAGTTTATGAACAGTGTGCCGGATTATGCCGCCATCGATGAGACCGTAAAGATCGCCCGAAAGGTCTGCAAAGGACTGGAGGGGTTTGTAAATGGCGTACTGCGTTCTTATCAGCGGTCGATGGACAGCATAGAGCTTCCGAAATCAGAAGACGATCCGATTCGGGCGCTTTCCGTGCGTTATTCCTATACAGAAGATATAGCGGCGATTTGGGTGCGGATGTTCGGCGAGGTCGAAGCGGAGAAGCTTATGGAGGCGGGAAATAGCGTGCCTCCGCTGACCGTTCGCGTCAATCTTCTGAAGACGGATGCGGAAACTTTGTCTGAGATGCTGAACAAAGAGGGCTTCGGCGCTTCGATTCGGCTTGGAGGAAAGGCGCTTGCCGTTTCGGGCAGCGGTGTATTGACAGGCAAAGCAGCGCAGAAAGGCCTCTTTTCGGTACAGGACTTGAGTTCCATGATGATGATCGAAGCGCTGGCTCCTCAAAAGGGAGATACGGTCATCGATGTATGCGCTGCGCCAGGCGGTAAATCTCTAGCGGCAGCCGAGCGGATGGAAAACCAGGGCAGAGTGATTTCCTGTGATATTTACGAACATAAGCTGGAGCTGATTCAAAAATCGGCCGAACGTCTGGGAATTACGATACTTGAGACGAGACTGAACGATGGAACGGTATTTCAGCCCGATTTTAAAGAAATCGCTGATCGAGTTATCGTAGATGCGCCTTGTTCCGGTCTGGGCGTCGTGCGCAGAAAACCGGAGATTAAGCTCAGGACCCGACAGAAGGATATCGAAGAGCTGGCAGAGATACAGCTGCAGATATTAGATGTTTCAGCACGATATCTGAAACCGAAGGGAACGCTTGTTTACAGCACGTGTACAATTACAGATATCGAAAATAAGGATGTCATAAATCGTTTCCTGCAAAAAAATAAGGAATTTTTTGTCGTAGAGGAGAAACAGCTGATTCCGTATATTGACAGCTCTGACGGCTTTTATTTCTGTACGTTACGGCGATTTAGTGAAATAAATAACGAGGAAAAATAGGAGCAAAATCACACCCATTTTTGCATCGGCGCTCCCTTTTGGGTGATTTTTCGTTGCAGAAATGGGTTTTTTCATGTATAATGGTTCATGTATGGTGGTTTTTTCGGCAAACTGCGCAGACTGAATCGGCAAATTTAAGTCTTCGCTTTTAAAACCTTTCATGCACAGAAGAGTTGAAACATTAATTGAATATTGATACTTGAAATGAAGGAGATGCTTTATGATTTCGCGAAAAACGATAATAAGTTTAGCATTAGTTTTTGTTATGGTATTTTCCTGTTTCGCATCTTACGCGGACACGGCGAGCAGTTCCAAGGAAAGCGAGGCCGCGGCAGAAAAGCTCTATATCTATGGACTTTTCAAAGGCGGAGCGAATGGCTTCGATTTAGAGGGTACGACGACAAAGGAAGAAGCGTCTGCGATGGTAGTTCGCCTTCTCGGAGCAGAGGAGGATGCGCTGTCAGGCGTTTATGAGCATCCGTACAAAGACGTGACGGGGTGGTCTTCAGACTATATCGGTTATCTCTATGAAAACGGTATTCTTGGAGATGTAGAAGACGGACAATTTTTTCCTGATAAAAATATTGATACCGTGGCCTTTTTGAAGATGATCCTCAACGCGCTGGGATATATAGAAGCTGCGGATATCGAGGCGGCAGATCGGATTTATGGAATTGCAGTCAATGCAGGATTACTGTCAGAAACGGAAGGAAATGAATTAAAAGCAGAAGAAGGTTTTACGAGATCGACGATGGTGCTTGTCGCATATAATGCGCTCAACACAAAGATCAACGGAGAGTCGTACACTCTTTATCAGTATTTGGACAACCTGGGAGTTATTGCGAATCTTTCAGCTCCGACAGATGCTGTGAAGTATGGAACCGCTGCGGTAGCAGCTGCTGACGAAGCAGAAACAGAAAATCAGGCTCTGACGACGAAGATTACGTCAAATGCGAAGCAGTATCTGGGAATCCGTTACAGAAGTGGAGGGAAATCTCCATCTACGGGATTTGACTGCTCTGGATTTGTCGGTTATGTTATGATCAAAAGCGGCGTATGGGGGAAATTCTACGGAAGCTGCGACGGTGTGATGGGTCAGTGCAAGGTAGTTGCGAAAGCTGAGGCAAAGCCGGGCGACATCGTATTCTTTAAAAATACATATAAATCTTCGAATACGTATACACATGTAGGCATATATCTTGGTAATAACCAGATGATTCATTCCGCTTCCAGCAGCGGTATTTCGATCAGTAATATTTCATCAGGCTATTGGGGAAGCCACTATGCTTGTATAGCGCGTCCTACGGCGATGATGTAGGTTGACAAAAAGGAATAATCTGATTTTACCGAGTGACCGCCCTTTGGCGGTCACTCTTTCCGATTCTGATCAAAAATAGTGCAGAAGCTTTCTCTATTCTTAGCAGATGCGAAAACGAGTCACAAACATCAGACGGCAGCGGAGAACAAGAATAAATCAATATTTCTCAATGCATATGGCAGAGCGTGCGTGCTGTCGCGCCGCACTTCATAGAGCTGAGCGGGAAATATAAAATGGAGAAAAAAGATGATTGAATTTGGATTCAAAAGCGATACCGGAAAACGGCGGGAGATCAATCAGGATGCTTTTTTCGTCATGCCGGAAGCCGGCATTTTTCTTATCGCCGACGGCGTCGGCGGCCATAACGCAGGGGAGCTTGCCAGCCGGACTACCATGGCGGATATGGCGGCGTTTATTCGGCAAAACCCCATACCCGAGGGGATCAGTGACGATGAACTGATCGATTATTTTCTTTCTTTGATCAGCACGGTAAATACGCATGTACGCGAGATGGCGCAGGATAATGATGAGCCCCGAGGTATGGCTACCACGCTTCTGATGCTGTATATCAGAGAAGGTACCGCATATATCATCAATGTCGGGGACAGCAGGGCCTATCTGATCAGAGATAATGACATTGTCCAGATTACGGAAGATCATACTTTTGTCAACGATCTCGTTAAAAGAGGGATTATAACTGAGCTTCAGGCGCAGAATCATCCTGACAGAAATATGATCACGCGAGCCATCGGCGCAGAAAAGACGGTAAAGCCTGATTTTTATATGTTCAAAATTTATCGTGACGATATTATTTTAATGTGTACCGATGGGTTGTATAATGAAGTGAGTAAATATGAAATCTGCCGGATGGCGCTCGATTCTGAAAATATGCGCGAGGCCTGTTCCCGGCTTGTTGATGCTGCAAATAGCAATGCCGGCAACGATAATATTACCGTTGTCAGCGTTAAGTTTTAAACAGAGGGGAGAACGCTGTTATGGGCAGTAAAATATTGGCAGGAAGATATGAATTGATCGAAAAAATCGGCGACGGAGGCATGGCGGTCGTATATAAAGCAAAGGACCGCTTGTTGAACCGTTTCGTCGCGATAAAAATATTAAAACCCGAATTTATCAGAGATCCTAAATTTATCGACAGCTTTCGGAGAGAGTCGCAGGCAGCGGCGGGACTGTCTCATCCTAATATAGTCTCCGTCTTCGATGTGGGCAAGGAAGGCAACATCTACTATATCGTCATGGAGCTTTTAGAAGGCGATACTCTCAGCGATATGATTAAGCGGGAAGGCCGTTTGAACGAAAAACACGCCATCGACATAACGAAAAAAATCGCTCTGGCTCTGAGTGCGGCGCACAAGAAGAATATTATTCACCGCGATGTGAAGCCGCATAATATTTTAATAACGGAAGACGGAACGGTGAAAATCGCAGATTTTGGAATAGCGAAGGCGGTAAACAGCGGAACGATCGTAAACAATACGAGCACTGTGATGGGTTCCGTTCATTATCTTTCACCGGAGCAGGCAAGAGGCGGCTATGTGGACGCCAGATCGGATATCTATTCTCTTGGAATCGTGCTTTACGAAATGCTGACCGGAGCTGTTCCGTTCGATGGAGAAAATGCGGTCAGCGTTGCCATGATGCATATGAATGAGGAGGTGCAGCCTCCTTCCAACTTGAATCCCGAAGTGTCGCCTGCTTTAGATGCCGTCGTTCTCAAAGCGACAGCCAAACATCAGCCGGATCGGTATAAGAGTGCGGACGAGATGTATCAGGCTCTTGTTCAGGCGGAGAATCTGATCGCCTCAGAAGAGAGCGGATTGGGACTCAAAGAATTTTATGCGATTCAGAGAGATCCTCAGAAAGACGCTTCTCAGCAGGATGATTATGTCGATGACGATGCGTCGGATGATGAAGGAATTCTGCCGATAAAAAGAAAGAGGAAAAAGAGACAGAAGACGTCTTCCTCAAAAGAGGACGGTAAGATGTCGAGGAAAAATAAGATATTAGCTGTCGTTTTGGCGTTGATCTGTGCGATTCCGCTCAGTATTGCGGTGATGAATGTTTTCGGAGGAGGATCGGATAAGACGGTGGAAATTCCAGATGTCATTGGAATGACAGAGGAAGAGGCTGCCGACGAGTTGAGTAAGTACGGTCTGGAATACAAATTAGGAACGCCGGTTCTCAGCGATGAATACGATGTGGGACAGGTGGCTTCCACCGATCCGGCCGTGGGACGGAAAGTCAAAAAGGGCTATACCGTAAAATTGATTCTGAGCAAGGGCAAAGAGAACGATCCGGTGAAAGTACCGAATATTGTGGGGAAATCGTTGAGCGAAGCTAAAAGTATGCTGGATGGGTATGATTTGAAATCTGGAAATATCACATACGATGAGACGAGCGATTTGCCGGACGGCACGGTGATAAGCCAGGATCCGGAAGCGGGAGACATGGTAGATCCCGGTACGGCCGTCAATCTGGTGATCAGCAAGGGAAAGAGTCAGGTAACTGTTCCGAAATTGACGGATCTCTCTCAGGAAGCTGCAGAGGAAACCCTGAATGGATATGATCTGAAGCTTGGAGGCGTTGAAAGTGTTTACAGCGATGATGTAAAAGAGGGCCTCGTCATTTCTCAGAGTCCGGAAGCGGGGACTAAGGTCGAGGAAAATTCTTCTGTTAATATAACGATCAGCAAGGGGCCGGAGCCGAAAGAACCGGAATATGTTCCGATTACGATGACGGTCGATTACAGTGAAGCTGAGAATGAAGTCTTCACCCTGACGGTCACTGTAACGGATTCGGAGGGACTTCGCTATATCGTAAATAATCAGCAGCGTGTCAAATCGGACGATTCGGAGCAAGTCGTTCTGACTGGTATAGGTACAGACGCCGTAGTCAGAGTCATCATTGACAATGAGATTGTCGATCAGCGCGTAGCAAATTTTGAGACGGGTGAGCTTCATTAATTATGAAAGAAAAGGCAGACAACAGATTTAAAAAATCAATAGACGGAACGATTATCAAAGGGATTGCCGGTTTCTACTATGTAGATGCCGGCAATGCCGTCTATGAATGTAAGGCAAGAGGCGTTTTTAAGAATAAAAGTCTGAAGCCTTATGTCGGTGACGAAGTGGTCTTAGATCTCTCGGGCGATACTCCTGTCATCAGCGAAATTAAGGAGCGCAAAAATGTATTTGAGCGTCCTCCGGTGTCGAATGTAGAGCAGTTTATCGTCGTCAATGCATTTGAGAACCCGGCGCCGAATTTTGCGGTTATCGACAAATTTCTGACGATGGCAGAGTTGAAAGATGTAGATGTGATCATGTGTTTTAACAAGATGGATCTTGCTTCGGAAAAAGAGGCGGCGCATTTACAACGGATTTACAGCGATATCTATCCTGTAATCTTCGCGGACGCCCGCGCAGAGAATGGAACGGAAAGGCTGATTCCCTATTTGAAGGGAAGAAAGAGCGCTCTGGCGGGACCGTCTGGCGTAGGCAAATCCACGATCATGAACAGTTTAATTCACGGGCTGAATGTGGAAACAGGCAGCGTCAGCGAAAAGACGAAGCACGGTCGCCATACAACCCGCCATGTAGAATTGTTTCGGTTGGAATTTGGCGGAATGATTTTCGATACGCCGGGATTTACGTCATTTGATGTTCCGCCGACAGATGAAGCGGAGCTGTCTTACCTGTTTCGTGAGTTCACAGATTATGCAGAAAAATGCAGGTTTAACGGCTGCAGGCATCAGAATGAACCGGGCTGCGCTGTAAAAGAGGCGGTATCCGCCGGAAATATCTCTGAGAGCCGCTATAAATCTTATCTGGGACAGTTAGAAGAAATCCGTATGCGGGAGAAAAAAAGATATACATGAGAACAGATTTCAGAAAGGATACCATTATGAAAAGATTGGCGCCATCTATTTTATCGGCGGATTTTTCAAAATTAGGTGAAGATGTGCAGAAAATTGAAAAGGCGGGCGCGCATCTCGTACACGTAGATGTCATGGACGGTCATTTTGTACCTAACATTACGATAGGGCCTGCTGTTATGAAAAGCCTTTTGGAAAGAACTGAGATGCCGTTTGATGTGCATCTGATGATTTCTGATCCGGACAGGTATGCGCCGCAGTTTGTGACAGAACAGACAGAATTTATCACCGTACATGCAGAGGCGTGTACACATCTGCACAGAACGCTTCAGTCTATAAAAGATCTCGGTGTAAAAGCAGGCGTGGCGCTCAACCCGGCGACTCCTCTTTCCGCAGTAGAATATGTTTTGGAATTGGCAGATCTCGTCCTGGTCATGTCGGTCAATCCAGGATTCGGTGGGCAGTCCTTTATTCCGTCCTCTCAGAAAAAGGTTCGTCAGCTGGCAGAAATGAGAGACAGGTTCGGTTATAGCTTTGAGATCGAGATGGACGGTGGGATAGGCTTGGCTAATATAGCGGAGGTCACAGCGGCAGGCGTTGATATCGCCGTAGCCGGAAGCGCGGTGTACGGTGCGGAAAATGTGGACGCGCGGGTAAAAGAGCTGATCGCGTTGATGAAGTAGGAGAAAAGCGTTTAAAACGCTCGGATGAAATCGATTGCCTCCAGTGATAAGACGACGGAAAAAGCGCGCCGTATCGGTGAAGTTATATTTAAAGCGCCGATAC
>CAZGBL010000078.1:0-8987 GCA_964523955.1 uncultured Oscillospiraceae bacterium
TGTATTTTTCTTTTTGCGGATATTTATTTTGCTGCGGGACAAACTGATTTTGGAGGTGAGATAAATGACGACAAAAGAATTGTTATATATCGAGGATGCGCTTGGTCATGAACAGTATTTTCAGACGAAGTGCAAAGAAACGATCAGTCAGATTCAGGATGGCGAATTAAAGAGCTGCCTTGAACAGCTGGCGCAGAAACATCAGCAGATTTTCCAGAGCTTTTTCGGACTGCTGTAATTTGAGGAGGAAACAATGGACGATAAAAATCTGATGGAAAATATCCTTTTACTCGAAAAAGGGGTATGCGATCTGTATATGCACGGTACGATCGAATCATCCACGAATAATGTGCATAAGACGTTCAGCGACGCTCTGAACGAAGCTCTCTGCATGCAGGACACGATCTATGATCAGATGGCTGCAAAGGGATGGTATCCTACGGAACAGGCAGAACAGACGAAAGTCAATTCGGTAAAGCAGAAGTTTGCCGCTCAGATGATGCAGTAACTCTGTTCAATCGAAAAAGCGAGCTGTCGTAATTACAAAGCCGGCGCCTTCCACAGATCCTTCCGACTGTTTTGGTAAGCGCCGGTTTTTTATACTCAGAAAATATCGATTTTATCTGTGGTGATTCCACGATTCCGGATTTTGCCAGAGATCGCCGATCGATTGTGAGGATTTTCTCACTTTGCGTCTCGGTTGATCGGTATGGGGCTGATTTTTGAGTTCATGAATTTTTGGCCGCTGTAAAGGCTGTAATATCCGCTCAGCATGTAGCTCACAGAAGAAGCGACGCCGAAAAGCAGAAAGTTGCTGCTGCCGAAAAATTCGACGCTCAGCAGAATACTGCTTACAGGGCAGTTCACCGCGCCGCAGAAAAACGCGATCAGGCAGATTTCCGCAGCGAAGGCGGGATCCATGTTCAGCAGCGGAGCCATCGTGCAGCCGAAGGTAGCGCCGATGAACATAGCGGGAATAATTTCTCCTCCTTTAAAACCGGCTCCCGCAGTAGCTGCAGTCAGGATCATCTTGATGGCGAAAGCGCAGGGAAACGCTGTTCCCGCCAGGGCGGCGGCGATTATTGCAGTTCCGCTTCCATTATAATCACGAGAGCCGGAAAGGAGCGTCAGAAGGATGACGATAAAGCCTCCTGCGATAATGCGCAGATAGTCGTTTGATATGTATTTTTTGTACATCATCGACGCGGTATGCATCAACTTACAGAAAAGAATGCTCAGTAACGCACATGCGATTCCTAAAAGAATCACTTTAATAAAGATGGAAACGCTGTGCGGCTGAATTTCCGAAAACTGGAAGGACATGCGATATACACCCAGTCGGGCGGAGATGAGTTTTGCAATATAGGACGCCACTACGGCAGGAAGCAGTCCCGCGTAGAATACAGTGCCCACCCCCGCCACTTCGATGGCAAAAAAGGCGGCTGTCAGAGGCGTTCCGAACAGAGCGCAGAAGGCAGCGCTCATACCGCACATGACGAGCATCTGCTGCTCATATTTGTTCAGTTTTAATTTTCTGGCGGCGAAAGAACCGAGACTTCCTCCGATTTGAAGGGCGGCTCCTTCTCGTCCTGCAGATCCGCCGCAAAGATGCGTAAGAAAAGTCGCCAAAAATATGAGGGGCGTCACCCGAAACGCAGAAGTGTCTTCTGCTCTGGCCGCTCTCAGGATGGAATTGGTTCCTTCGTCGTTAAAAATTCCGAGCGAGCGATATGAGAATACCGTGAGAACGCCGGCAGCCGGCAGAAGCCAGAGAAGGAGGGAGAATCTGTCAAACAGCCCGGCTGCTGTATCGATCAGGCAGTGGAAGACAGTGCCTGTGAGACCGCATACGATACCGAGCAGGATTGCGATGGCCAACCATTTCAGAAAAAAACGAAAATGCCGGAATGCATGTCGAAGTTTCATATCGAATTTCAACAGCATCAGCTCTCTATAGTTATCACTATGTCTATTTAACTTATTCATAATTAATCCGTAATATCCGTATCTGGTTTTCTTATTCGTTCTGACAATTGGAATGAAATGTTGGAGTTAAGGTTCGTCTTAAGCTTCGGTTCCATCCTGTGCTCCATGAAAAATCTCATTCCGAATTATTGTAGCACAGAAATCGACAAATCTGACATGGAAATCGACAGATAAAATACAAAAAAATATGATAATTTTGGAAATCAGATGAAAATATACTTTATTTTTCATATACATATCTGTATAATATTATTCAGTTAAAACGTGAAGGATCTCCTAAAAATAACATTTTCAAATTCATCTTGGGTGTTATCAAACTAAAACCAATTAAATGTTTGAATTTAAGAGGGATTTATGTTATACTGGATCCGAATGATGCATCATGCAAAGATCGTTAAGTGAAATATCGGAGTTATCATTGCAGATTACGATCAGAGAAAGAGGCAAGCTATGGATTTATTTCCTCTATGGAATTCGCTGCGGATTGCAGTGATCTCCTCCATCATCGTATTTTTTACAGGCATTTTCTGCGCTTATTATGTCGCGAAGCTGCCAAAGCTGTTCAAGGGAGCGCTGGACGTCATTTTGACGCTGCCTCTGGTTTTGCCTCCTACCGTCGTGGGATATTTTCTGCTCATGTTGTTAGCCCCTGCAACTCCATTAGGATCGTGGGTGTATGAACACTGGGCGCTGAAGCTGGTGATGAACTGGCAGTCTTCTGTTGCGGCGGCAGCGGTGGTAGCTTTTCCGCTGATGTATCGGACGGCGAGAGGCGCTTTTGAGAGCTTTGATGAAACGCTGCGTTATTCAGCGCAGACGCTGGGGCTCTCCAATACCTATATATTCTGGCGGATTATGATGCCATATTGCAAACAGGGGATCATCGCAGGCCTTGTGCTGGCGTTTGCCAGAGGTCTGGGCGAATACGGCGCCACCAGCATGGTATCGGGATATACGCCGGGACGGACGGCGACGATATCTACGACGGTGTATCAGCTTTGGTGTCTGAACGATAACCATGGAGCCTTTATCTGGGTGATGATCAATCTGGCCATTTCAGCCGTCGTTCTGCTGGCTGTCAATCTCTTTGAAAAAAGAGACAAGGAAACCCGTGCAAAGGCAGCGCCTGTACAGATCAGGGGGTAGCGGATTATGTCACTCGATATGAAGATAAAGAAAAACTTCGGCGGCTTTGTGTTAGAAGAAGAACTGCATGCGGGAAATGAAACGCTGGCTCTTTTGGGAGCGTCTGGCTGCGGTAAGAGTATGACGCTTCGCTGTATCGCGGGGATTGTGACGCCGGATGAAGGCTATATCAGAGTCAATGGCGAAACGTTATTTGACAGCGAACAGAAGATCGATATTCCTACGCAGAAGCGTCATGTGGGACTTCTGTTTCAGAATTACGCGTTGTTTCCAAATATGAATGTGGAACAGAATATCATGATGGGCATGAAGAGTCTGGATCTGCCGAAAGATAAAAAAGCATGGGAATGCAGGTCTGTCATCGATAAGTTTTACCTGAATGGGCTGGAGAAGCATAGTGTTCGCCAGCTTTCCGGAGGACAGCAGCAGAGAGTTGCATTAGCGCGGATTATGGTGTCAAAACCGCGGATACTCATGTTGGACGAACCGTTTTCCGCTCTTGACAGTTTTCTTCGATGGGAACTGGAGCAGGAGCTGATGAAAGTTCTCGGAGAATTTGACGGTACTTCGATTCTCGTATCGCATAATCGTGATGAGGTCTACCGGATCAGCGATCATATCGCCGTCATTGCCGACGGAAAGGTGGATTGCTTTGATGAAAAGAGGCGGATTTTTGAAGATCCGTACACATATCAGAGCGCTATGCTTACAGGCTGTAAGAATTTTTCCAGAGCTGTCCGTATCGATGATTCTCATGTGAAGGCTGAGGATTGGGGCATCGTTCTTCAGACTGCCCGACATGTATCTGAGAGGGTAAAATATATCGGTCTCCGAAATCATTTTCAGCACCCCGCCATGGGACAGCAGAAAAACGTAGTATCCTGCGACGTTTTACAGGCTATTGAGGATCTGAATGAAATGATCCTCCTGCTCCGCTGTAAAGGGATGTCGTCTGAGTACGCTGATCTGCACATCACAGTTTCAAAAAATGAATGGAATGTACTGGAGGATAAGAAAAGTATTCAACTCTATTTTGAACCGGAAAATATTTTGGTGATGGAAAAATGACAAAAGCGCTGAGTCGGTATTCAGTATAGATATCCGGCGCAGATCTAAGATCTGCTCTATGGATCGAAGCTATTGCCGATTTCAAAACACCGATCCGGCCAAATTTGAACATCGGATCTTATATTACGGCGGGCAGGGCGCTGGAAAGAGCGGACGCACGATTACAGCAATTTCACTGTTTTTCTGCAGAGAGCTGCGTTAGCTGGCCGTAATTAAAGATAAATACGGATATGAGATTGATGTCGAATATTTTTCAGTCAGTCAGATTTTCCGTAAAAATTTTATCAACTGTTATTGTACAGAAAAGGAGTATAAAAATGAAAAAAAAGATTCTTGCAATCGCGCTTACCTTCGTAATGGCGGCTGCTTTCTGCGCATGCGGCGGCAGCAATCAGGGTTCGTCTGCTGACGGTAAGGCATCCGGCGAAGAAACGACAATCTACCTCTCTGCTGCAGCTTCTATGACGGAGTCTATGGATAAGGTCATCGCAGCATATGAGGAAGAAAATGAGGGCGTTAAAGTTGTGGCCACTTATGATTCTTCCGGAACATTACAGACTCAGATCGAATCAGGCGCAGACTGTGACGTATTCCTCTCCGCTGCACAGAAGCAGATGGATGCGTTAGAAGAAGGCGGATTTGTTCTCGACGGTACGAGAAAAGATATTCTGGAAAACAAGTGTGCGCTGGTAGTTAAAGCGGATGGCGATATTAAAGACTGGGCGGGTTTTGAATCTGCAATTAAGTCTGCTGCGAGCAGCTCGGATCTCATCTTTGCCATGGGTAATGCAGACGTACCTGTAGGCCAGTATACTTCCAAGATTCTCACGGCTCTCGGATTAAACGAACAGGAAATGGTAGATAAAGGTATTGTGACTTATGGCTCAAATGTTAAAGATGTAACCTCTAAGGTATCTACAGGCGCCGCTGACTGCGGTATCATCTACGCTACGGACGCTTACTCTGCAGGACTCGAACCAGTAGGTTACGCTGACTCTGAAATGACAGGCGGAAAAGTAATCTATCCTGTAGCTGTTATGAAAAATTCCCAGAATCAGGACGCTGCGAAGGCATTTGTAGATTATCTCTTCTCTGATGAAGCGATGGCATTCTTCACAGAGGTTGGATTCTCTGAAGTTTAAAGGGTATACAACGAAAAGCGAAGATATCCGGCTCGTTTATTAAACCATATTTTTATTATTTTGATATATCTTAAAACATATACCTGGTAACACAAATGTGGCCGCTGCAAACGTTTCATTTGCAGCGGCCACATTTTTTCGTGTTAAGTATCGGAGCAACAGCAGATGATGGAACTGCAAGTTTGCTTTTCCTGTTCAGAGACACAGGCTCATTGCCTTTTGTGCAGTTCTGCTGCCGCTTCCGGTATCATGGCCGTGCTTCGTTCAAGGATTCCTTGCATGTAGGCGATTGCGACGCCATAGTTCGTCATAGGAATCTTATGATCTTCGGCGCATTTTTCCCGGTATTTCATCTCCCGTTCATTGAGCATACAGCCGCCGCAGTGAATGATGAGGCTGTAGGATGACAGGTCTTCGGGAAATTCTCTGCCGGAAGATAAATCGATTTCGATGTCTGCTTTTGTATACTTTTTCAGCCACCGGGGCAGCTTTACCGATCCGATATCGTCGCACTGTCTGTGATGTGTGCAGCCTTCCGAGATCAAAACTCTGTCGCCGTCTCTTAGATTTTCAATCGCTGCAGCGCCTCGCACTGCGGAGAGGAGCGTGCCTTTGTATCGAGCCATCAGTATGGAGAAGGAGGTGAGCCAGATATCGTTCGGAGTTTCTGCGTTTACTTTTTCAAATACCTGGCTGTCAGTGATTACCATACGAGGTTTTTTTCCAAGGTGGCGCAGCGTCTGTTTCAATTCGTGTTCTTTGACGACGATCGCTGTAGCGTCGGCTTCCAGGATGTCACGGATCGTCTGCTGCTGGGGGAGAATCAGTCTGCCTTTCGGTGCGGCCGAATCGATGGGAACTACCAGCACGACGAAATCGGAAGGCGAGATCATATCGCCGACGATTTTCAGCTTTGTCTCTTCTGTGACCGCAAGACGAGCGATTTTTTCCTTCAGCTCGTGAATGCCGATATGAAACGAAGCGCTGACCATGGTGAATTGATCGGCGGCAGGAGGAATTTTACAGTCGGAACAGGCGGACAGAGCTTCCGCCATGACCATAGAGGAACAAGAGTCTTCTGCGAGAAGATCCGCCTTGTTGAGAACTACGATGTACGGGATCTTTTTTTCACCGAAGATATCGATCAGCTCTTTTTCTGCAGAAGTGATGCCTGCTGTCGCGTCTACGATGAGGACTGCCACATCGGTGCGGTTCAGGATCTGTTTTGTCTTACGAATACGAAGCTCTCCCAGCGAACCTTCGTCGTCGATGCCGGGAGTGTCGATGATCTGTACCGGACCCATGGGCAGCAGCTCCATGGCTTTCATCACGGGATCTGTCGTCGTCCCTTTTATGTCGGATACCACGGAGAGTTCCTGTCCGGTTATCCTGTTTACAACGCTTGATTTTCCTGCATTTCTGCGTCCAAAAAAGCCGATATGGACGCGTTCGGAAGAGGGGGTGCTATTTAGGCTCATGATGTGCTTCCTTTCTATTCAAAGTTGCCTTTGACGCGGTGCGTTTTCATAAAATCTTCAGGCGCGGAACCCTGCTGCCTTCAGGAGAGAAAACCCTGCGCCCTCAGGCGCGGAACTCTGCTGTCTTCAGGCGGGGAAATCCCGCGGCTTCAGGCGCGGAGACCGCTGCCTTCAGGCGGCGGGGGATTGACGGCAATTAGAACCTGAAATCTCTTTCGCCCTGTTCGATTTTCGTCAGATATTCTGTGGCGACCTTACGGACTTTGTCGTTCGGCACTTTTTTCATCTCTTTTTCGATGAGAGCCAGGCCTACTGCGCGTGTTTCAGGGGAAGCGTAGTCTTCCAAATATTCCTTGAGAGTGATCAGAGCGTTTGGATGGCAGAAGTTGAGAATTTCTCCTGCCTTGCAGAAGCTCATAAAACGGTCGCCGGTGCGTCCGGCGCGATAACAGGCGGTACAGAAGCTCGGAATGTATTCCATTTCCATCAGCCATTTTACCACCTCATCTAATGACCGCGTGTCAGATATGTCAAACTGAACGGTGTCTTCCGGACGGATTTCCTCCGTATAGCCGCCTACGCTGGTACGGGAGCCGCCGGAGATCTGCGAGATACCCAGATGAAGAACTTTCTCTCTCGTCTTCTGGCTTTCCCGGGTGGAGACGATCATTCCCGTGTAAGGAACGGCCACTCTGATACAGGCAACGATCTTCGCGAAGGTATTGTCGTCGATGGCATTCGTAAATTCGCCCGGATCGATATCGTCAGCAGGACAGATCCTTGGAACGCTGATGGTATGAGGCCCTACGCCGAAGACGGCTTCCAAATGTTCTGCATGCATCAGGAGTCCCGCAAATTCATAGCGGTATTTGTCGAGGCCGAAGAGTACGCCGAAGCCTACATCGTCGATGCCTCCCTGCATAGCGCGATCCATAGCCTCCGTGTGATAATTGTAGTCGTGCTTCGGACCTGTCGGATGAAGCTGGTGATAGCTGTCCTTGTGATATGTTTCCTGGAATAAAATGTAAGTTCCGATACCGGCGTCCTTCAGCTTTTTATAGTTTTCCACCGTAGTCGCCGCGATGTTTACATTGACTCTGCGGATATCACCGTTTTTGTGGTGAACGGAGTAAATCGTTTCGATGGATTCGAGGATATACTCGATGGGATTATTGACCGGATCTTCGCCGGCTTCAATCGCGAGTCTTTTGTGGCCGAGATCCTGCAGGGCTATGACTTCCTGGCGGATCTCTTCCTGTGTCAATTTTTTACGGGGAATATTTTTGTTCACCGCGTGATATGGACAGTACGTACAGCCGTTGACGCAATAATTGGACAGATAGAGCGGTGCGAACATGACGATGCGGTTGCCGTAGAAATCTTTTTTTATCTGCTCTGCCAGAGCATAGATTTCCTGATTCTTTTCTTCGATGTCGCACGCCAGCAGAACAGAGGCGTCCCTGTGGGAAAGGCCTTTTCTCTCCTTCGCCTTTTCGATGATGGAACCGATCAGCGCAGCGTCTGATTTATGTTCCTCTGCATATGCCAGCGTAGCCAGTATTTCCTGATGATCGATGAAGTCGTCAGCACACATGGATTTTGGATCGTACATATTATTTATCCTCCTGTTTTTCTTTGAAAAGTTTTGAATAAACGGTTTTAGTGGAGACTCCCGGAAGCATACCGATTTTTCCCGAAAGAGAATTGATGATATTGTCCGGCGCGTCTAAGGCGACGCTGATGATGGAAACCCCGCGTTCCCTGTAGGGAATTCCCATACGGCCTATGATGTAGCTGCTGTATTCGGACAGGATCTCATTCATCCTGGCTACAGATGAGCTATCCTCAACGACGATGCCCATGAGGGCTATGCGATTATTCATGGAATCCTCCCAGAATCCTAAACAGATAATAATTGCGCAGATGGCGGCCTCTGAGCGCAAGACAAACGCGTGGAGAACCGCGAACCGATGAAATAGAAAAAGCCTGCGCACGGTGAAATGCACAGGCCATCGTATTTTTCGTGAATTTGAAAAGCCGGATGAAGCCGGCCGGCTCTTTTTCATGAAATAGGAAACGTCGGTTTTGCATCTGACGATTTTTGCTGTTTCATCAACAAAAACACTGCATGAAATGCTGTATCCCGATGCAGCGCGCGCAGATAGAG